>NZ_CP034449.1:2812500-3125000 GCF_003952425.1 Mesorhizobium sp. M2A.F.Ca.ET.046.03.2.1
ACGCGCGCGGTCTTCGAACAGACGCTTTCCACCGTGATCGATGGCGACCGCCGCATGTTCGCGGTCACCGACTTCGCCGGCGCCGACGGCTCGGCGGGACTTGCTTGCGACACAAGCGCGGCCGAGACGATCCGCGCCGAACATGAGCGGACCGTGCGCAGCCATGCCGACACGCTCGACCAGCTGAACACCGCGGTGGCGATCTTCGACACCGACGAGAAGCTGCGTTTCTTCAACCAGGCCTTCCAGAAGCTGTGGGGCCTGGATTCGGGCTTCCTGCTCAGCGCGCCCTCCAACACGCTGCTGCTTGACCGGCTGCGCTCGGAAGGCAGGATCGCCGAGCAGCCGGAATGGCGGCGCTGGAAGGAGAACCTGCTCAGCGCCTATCGCGCCGTCGAATCGCAGGAGCATTGGTGGCACCTGCCGGACGGCAAGACGATCCGCGTAGTGGCGAACCCGCAGCCGAAGGGCGGCGTCACCTGGGTGTTCGAGAACCTGACCGAGAAGATGGATCTCGAGAGCCGCTACCAGACCGCCGTGCGGGTGCAGGGCGAGACGCTGGACAACCTCGCCGAAGGCGTGGTCGTCTTCGGTCCGGACGGGCGGCTGCGCCTGTCCAATCCGGCCTTCGTCGCGCTTTGGGGGCTGACGGCGGAAGCGCTCAAGCCCAACGTCCATGTCTCGGCGATCCGCGACCTGTGCGACCAGCACGCCGCGAACAGCCCGTGGGGCGGCTTCGTCGCCGCCGTCACCGGCTTCGACGACGAGCGCCGCGACCGGCGCGGCCAGATCGAGCTGATCAATGGCAACGTGCTGAGCTACGCGGTGATCCACCTGCCCAATGGCCAGGTGATGATCACCTTCGTCGACGTCACCGACACCGTCAATGTCGAGCGGGCGCTGAAGGACAGGAACGAAGCGCTGGAGAAGTCCGACCAGTTGAAGAACGAATTCGTGCAGCACGTGTCCTATGAGCTGCGCTCGCCGCTGACCAACATCATCGGCTTCACCGAGTTGCTGTCGCTGCCCGCCACCGGGCCGTTGACGCCGAAGCAGCGCGAATATGTCGAGTATGTCGGCTCGTCGTCATCGGTGCTGCTCACCATCGTCAACGACATTCTCGACCTGGCGACGGTCGACGCCGGAATCATGCAGCTCGACATTTCCGAGATGAATATCGATCGGACGATCGCCGCGGCGGCCGAGCTGGTCGCCGACCGGCTGGACGAGCACCGGATCAAGCTCGCGATCGACGCGACGGAGGCGCCGGCGAGCTTCCATGGCGACGAGACCCGCATCCGCCAGATCCTCTACAATTTGCTCAGCAACGCGGCGAACTACGCGCCGGAGGCAAGCACGATCCGGCTTACCTGCCGGCGGCTGGCCGACGCCGTCGAGTTCTCGGTGCATGATGACGGCCCCGGCATGCCGCCGGACGTGCTGGAGTCGGTCTTCCGCCGCTTCGAGCCGCGCGCCAATGGCGGGCGGCGGCGCGGCGCCGGGCTGGGGCTCTCGATCGTCAAGAGCTTCGTCGAGCTGCATGGCGGAACCGTGCGCATCGAGACCGGCCAGGACAGGGGCACCACGGTGATCTGCACCTTCCCGGACAAGCCGTCCGGAATCCCGGATACGCCGGCCGGCATCCGCGACGCGGCCGAGTAGCGCGGCCTATATGGAAGGGATGGTGCTGGAGCGTTTTCTCGCCGACGAGGCGGCAACGGCAAGGCTTGGCGAGGATCTCGCCATGGCATTGCGCGCCGGCGACGCGATCGCGCTCAAAGGCGATCTCGGCGCCGGCAAGTCGACGCTGGCCCGCGCGCTGATCCGGGCACTGGCCGACGACGCCAATCTCGAGGTGCCGAGCCCGACCTTTACGCTGGTACAGAGCTACGAGACGCGCGTCCCCGTCCACCATTTCGACCTCTATCGGCTTTCCGCGCCGGACGAGCTCGACGAGCTCGGACTCGACGATGCTCTCAGCCAAGGCGCGGCGTTGATCGAGTGGCCGGAACGGGCCGGAGACCGATTGCCCGCAAATGCGCTGTGGGTCGATCTCGCCGAACATGGCGAAGGTCGCGTGGCGCGGTTGTCGGGCCAGGGACCTGTCTTTGAGCGCGTGGCGCGATCGCTGGCCATGCGCGATTTCCTGGCCTCGGCCAGACGGGGCGAAGCCAGCCGCCGCCATTTCGTCGGCGATGCCTCCGCCCGCTCCTACGAGATCGTGTCGCTGCCCGGCGAGGCGCCGCGCGTGCTTATGAACTCTCCGCGCCTGGTGCTCGGGCCGCCGGTGCGCGACGGCAAGCCCTATGCGGTGATCGCCCATACGGCTCAATCCGTCGCCGCCTTCGTCGCCATCGACAAGGCGCTGCTGGCGAACGGCGTCAGCGTGCCGGTGATCCATGCCCAGGACATCGACCAAGGCTTTCTGCTCATCGAACATCTCGGATCGGAAGGTTTTCTCAGCCACGACGGCCAGCCCATCGCCGAACGCTACGAAGCAGCGGCCGAACTGCTTGCCATGATGCATGGCAAGGCCTGGCCCACGCGCATGGAAGCGGCGCCCGGCGTGGTCCACGACGTGCCGCCCTTCGATCGCGACGCCATGCTGATCGAGGCCGATCTTCTGGTCGACTGGTATGTGCCCTGGATCACCGGCGGTCCGGCGAGCGAGGACTTGCGAGCGGGCTATCACAAGGAATGGAACGCGGCGCTCGACCGCCTCGCCGGCAGCGAATACACGCTGATGCTGCGCGATTTCCATTCGCCCAACATCATCTGGCGGGCAGAGCGATCCGGCCTCGACCGGCTCGGCATCGTCGACGTCCAGGACGCGCTGATCGGGCCCGCCGCCTATGACGTCGCCTCCCTGGCCATGGACGCACGCGTCACCGTCTCGCCCGAGATCGAGCGCCGGACGGTCGCCGCCTATGTCGCGGCGCGGCACGCTGCGGGCGCCTTCCATGAAGCCGCTTTCGCCGAGGCCTACGCGATCATGGCGGCGCAGCGCAATTCGAAGATCCTCGGCATCTTCGTGCGGCTCGAAAAGCGCGACGGCAAGCCTTACTATCTGAAACACCTGCCGCGCATCCGCGACTATCTGAGGCGGGCGCTGGCGCATCCGGCGCTGGCCGGCCTGAAGGAATTCTACATGGCCCACGGCCTGCTCGAGGAACGGGTCCCATGAAGCCCCCAACCACGACGCCGAAGACAGCGATGGTGCTGGCGGCCGGGCTTGGCAAGCGCATGCGGCCGATCACCGACACGATGCCCAAGCCGCTGGTGAAGATCGCCGGCAAGACCTTGCTCGACTGGGGGCTGGACAGCCTGGAGGCCGCCGGCATCGCCAAGGCCGTCGTCAATGTGCACTATCTGCCCGAGCAGATCGTCGCCCATGTCGCCAGCCGGAAAGCTCCGAAGATCGTCATCTCCGACGAGCGCGAGGCGCTGCTGGAATCGGCGGGCGGCATCGTCAAGGCGCTGCCGCTTCTGGGCAGCGAGCCCTTCTACATCATCAACGCCGATACGTTCTGGATCGACAGCGGTCAGCCCAGCCTCAAGCGCCTTGCCCTTGCATGGGACGCCGCCAGAATGGATATTCTGCTGATGCTTACCGATCTCGACTCAGCGACCGGGCACTGCGTCGGCACCGATTTCCTGGTTGCCGCCGATGGAGCTCTACGGCGCTCGAAGGGTGATCCGACTGGCCTGATCTATGCCGGCGCCGCCATCATCCATCCGCGCATCTTCAAGGACGCGCCCACGGGCTCGCATTCGCTCAACGTCTATTTCGACAAGGCGATCGCCGCCGGGCGCCTGTTCGGCATGAAGATGAACGGGCGCTGGATCACCGTCGGCACGCCGGACGCCATTCCCGCCGCCGAAGCGGCCGTGGCCGGCGCGCTCGCGAAAGCGGTATGAGCGGCGCGCGCCGCGTCCTTTCCATCCCGCCCGGAGCGCCGTTCCTGCCGACGCTGGCGGAGGCGTTGCTCGACGGACGATTGATTCCCGGCTTTCGTTTCGACGGCGAGCCGCTGGCGCTGGCCGACGCGACCGTCTATGTGCCGACCCGACGCGCGGCGCGGGCGCTGCGCGGCGCCTTCGTCGACATTCTCGGTCAACGCTCGGCCATCCTGCCGACGGTGCGGCCGCTCGGCGAGTTCGACGAGGATGAGGCAGCCTTCGACGCAGAGGCGGCGCCGGCGATAGACCTCGCGCCGCCGATCGCGGCGCAGGAGCGATTGCTGTTGCTGGCGCCGCTGGTGCGTGCCTGGAAGGAAAGCCTGCCGGCGCATGTCAGAGAGCGGTTCAACGAGGAATTCGTCGTGCCGACCTCGGCCGCCGACGCCATCTGGCTGGCGCGCGACCTTGCCCGGCTGATGGACGAGATCGAGACCGAAGGCACGGATTGGGCGAAGCTCGCGACGCTGGTCACCGGCAATCTCGCCGGCTGGTGGCAGGTGACGCTCGATTTCCTCGGCATAGTCACCGACAACTGGCCGGAACTGCTCAAGGAGCGCAACCGCTCCAATCCGGCCGCGCATCGCAGCGCGCTGATCCGGCTGGAAGCGGCGCGGCTGAAGCGCAATCCGCCGGCCGGACCTGTGATCGCCGCCGGTTCGACCGGCTCGATTCCCGCCACGGCGGAACTGCTTGGCGTGATCGCCGGGCTGCCCAATGGCGCCGTCGTGCTGCCCGGGCTCGACCGCGAGCTGGACGACGCATCCTTCGCGGCGATCACGGCCCCCGGCGCGCGTCCGGCAACGCTCGGCCACCCGCAATATGGCCTCGCCAAGCTGATCGGCGGCATCGGCATCCAGCGCCGCGATGTCGAGGATGTCATCGCCGCGCCACCGCCGCTGGCGCTGCGGGCGGCCCTTGTCGGCGAGGCGCTGCGGCCCGCCGAAACCACCGAATACTGGACCGAAACGCGGCCGCGCTTCACGTCAGGCGATGTCGAACAGGCGCTTGCCGGCGTGACGCTGGTGGAAGCGGCGAACGAACGCGACGAGGCGGCGGCAATCGCCATTGCACTCAAACTTGCCGTCGAGGCACCGGGCAAGCGCGCGGCGCTCGTCACCGGCGACCGCGCGCTGGCGCGGCGGGTCTCGGCCGAGCTTCTGCGCTTCGGCGTCGTCGCCGACGATTCCGGCGGCGCGCCGCTCATCAACATACCGGCCGCCAGCCTGCTCAGGCTCGCGCTGAGCGCCGCGTTCCGGCCCGGCGACCCGGTAAGCCTGCTCTCCTTGCTCAAGCATCCGCTGCTCGGGCTCGGCCTCGAACGCCAGGCCGTGCGCAAGGCGGCCGAGTTGGTCGAGCTGGTCGCCTTGCGCGGCGGCACGGGCCGGCCGGATGTCGCATCGCTCGGCGCGCTTTTCGAGACGCGACTCGCGGAGCTGAGCGGCGATACGAGGCAGCCTTTCTGGTTTTCGCGGCTCACCGTGCGCGGCATCGAGCAGGCGCACGGCATGCTTGGCCGCCTTAGCAAGGCGCTCTCGCCGCTCACCGCTATGCGCGACGAGAAAGACGCCGATATCGCGACGCTGACCAGCGCAAGCGTCATCGCGCTGGAGGATCTCGGCCGCGCCGCCGATGGCAGCCTGGCGGAACTCTATGCCGGCGATGCCGGCGAGAAACTCGCCGAACTTTTGCGCGGACTGGTGGCGGCGTCCTCGCCCTTCACTTTCGCCGCCTCGGAATGGCCCGACGTGATCGAGGCGCTGATCGCGCCGGAGACGGTGAAGCCGGGGCAAGGCACCGACCGCAACATCGCCATCTGGGGCGCGCTGGAAGCGCGATTGCAGAATGTCGACATGCTGGTCATCGGCGGGCTCAATGAAGGGGTCTGGCCGCGCAAGCCCGATAGCGATCGCTTCATGTCGCGGCTGATGAAGACCGGCATCGACCTCGAACCGCCGGAGCGGCGCATCGGCCTTGCCGCGCATGATTTTCAGATGGCGATGGGCGCGGCGGAAGTGTTGCTGACACGGTCGGCGCGATCCGGCGATGCGCCGGCGGTGCCGTCGCGCTGGCTGCAGCGCATCCTGACCTTCATCAGCAAGGAGCCGGCGGCGGCCCTTCGCGGGCGGGGCGACGCGCTGCTTGGCTGGGCGCGCGCGCTCGATGCCGGCGAGAAGAAGGATTTCGCCGCCCGCCCGCAGCCCAGGCCGCCGCTCAGCATGCGCCCGCAGCATTTCTCGGTCACCGAGATCGAGACGCTGCGCCGCGACCCCTACGCGGTCTATGCGCGGCGCATCCTGGGGCTCTCGCCGCTCGAGCCGTTGATCCGCGATCCGGGCGCCGCCGAACGCGGCACGCTGTTCCACGAGATCCTGCATCTGTTCTCGCGGCGGGTGGAGGATCCAAGGGCGCCGAATGCGCTCTCGAGCCTCATCGAAGCCGGCCGTCTCTGCTTTGCCGAGGCAAAGCTTCCGCCGGACATCGAGGCCATCTGGTGGCCGCGTTTCGAAAAGCTCGCCGAGAATATCATCGAATGGGAGCATACCCGCGCCGATGCGGTCGCGAGGCGCTATGCCGAGGAACGCGCCGACAAGACGGTGGTCGGCCGCACCGGCGTGACGCTG
Organism: Mesorhizobium sp. M2A.F.Ca.ET.046.03.2.1; assembly: GCF_003952425.1. Classification (NCBI taxonomy): domain Bacteria; kingdom Pseudomonadati; phylum Pseudomonadota; class Alphaproteobacteria; order Hyphomicrobiales; family Phyllobacteriaceae; genus Mesorhizobium; species Mesorhizobium sp. M2A.F.Ca.ET.046.03.2.1. The sequence continues at coordinate 2,819,082 of NZ_CP034449.1, forward strand.
TCGGGCTATGCCGACCGCGTCGACCTGCTGGCCGGCGGCATGGCCGACATACTCGACTACAAGACCGGCTCCTCGCCCTCGAAAGCGCAGGCGCACACGCTTTTGTCGCCGCAGCTTGCGCTGGAAGGCGCGCTGCTCAGGCGCGGCGCGTTCAGGGAACTGGGTATCCGCGAGCCCTCGCAGCTGGCCTTCGTGCGGCTGAAGCCGAATGGCGAGGTATTCGAGGAATCGATCCTCGAATACAACCGCAAGCCCCGCACCGCCAACGATCTCTCCGAGGAAGCCTGGGCGCGGCTAGAGCGGCTGCTGTTCCATTATGCCGACCCGACCACCGGCTATCTGTCGCGCGCCCTGCCCTTCCGCGAGGGCGAGGCCGACGGCGATTACGATCATCTGGCGCGCGTGCTGGAATGGTCGGCCGGCGGCGCCAGCGAAGACGAGGCGGAAGGATGAAATATCCGATCCCCTCCGATACCGCCGCCAGCCAGGCGCGCGCCTCGGATCCTGCCTATTCCGCCTGGGTGTCGGCCAATGCCGGCTCCGGCAAGACGCATGTCCTGGCGCAGCGCGTGATTAGGCTCCTGCTCAACGGCACCGATCCGTCGAAGATCCTGTGCCTGACCTACACGCGGGCTGCCGCCGCCAACATGTCGAACCGCGTGTTCTCGACCCTGTCCGAATGGACAGCGCTGCCCGATGCGGAGCTGGCGGTCAGGATCGCGGCGCTGGACGGCCGCGGCGCCGACCGCGACATGATGCGGCGCGCGCGCCGGCTGTTCGCCGAGGCGCTGGAGACGCCGGGCGGGTTGAAGATCCAGACCATCCACGCCTTCTGCGAATCCGTGCTGCACCAGTTCCCGCTCGAAGCCAACATCCCGGCGCATTTCGAGATGCTCGATCCGCAGATGGAGGCCTCGCTGTTCGCCGATGCCCGCCGCGACATGATCTCGGGCGCTGGCGCCGGCGTCGAAGGCCTGGCGGAAGCCTTCGCCACGGTGCTGGAGCGCGGCGGCGAGTTCGGTCTCGATTCCCTGCTTGCCGAGATCGTCGGCAAGCGCGACGAGTTGCGCGATTTCATCGCCAAGCTCGGCAGGGATCGGGATTTCCGGCCGCTCTTCGCCGAATTCGGCTTCAGGCCGGGACAGACGGCCGAGGGCATCGCCGCTTCGCTATGGCCGCTGCCTGGCTTCGACCCCCGCCAGTTCGCCGAATTCGCGCATGCCGCCGAAGCCGCCGACGCGCGGCAGGTGCTGAACAACGTCATCCCCTATGCACGGGGCGCCTTCGCCGAAGCCGACCCGATCCGCCGGCTGCGGCTGCTGGCAAAGGCCTTTCTCAAGGCCGACGGCGACCCCTATGAGCCGCCCAAGATCTTCAAGAAGGCGCTGGTCGACCGGCTACCGGATCTGCCGGACCGCTATCTGGCCGGGGCCAAGGCGATCCTCGACGTGTCGGACCGGCTGGCGCTGTTCCGCATGCTGGAAGGCACGGCGGCGGCGCTCACCGTCGCGGGCTGGCTGATCGCGCGCTACGAGCAGTTGAAGCGCGGACGCGGCTTCCTCGACTTCAACGACCTCATCACCCGCACCGTGAGCCTGCTGTCACGGCCCGATGCCGGACCATGGGTGCAGTTCAAGCTCGACCAGGGCATTGATCATATCCTGCTCGACGAGGCGCAGGACACCAGCCCGGACCAATGGGAGGTGGTGAAGAAGCTGACGGAAGAGTTCTTTGCCGGGCTCGGCCAGCGCGAGGCAGTCAGGCGCACGGTGTTTGCCGTCGGTGACGAGAAGCAGTCGATCTACTCCTTCCAAGGGGCAGCGCCGGATTCCTTCGCTGAAAGCCGGCAGCTGTTCGCCGGGCGCGTGCGCGACGCCGAAGCCGCCTTCGCCAATCTCAAGCTCACCTGGTCGTTCCGGTCGAGCGACGATGTGCTGGCCGCCGTCGACCGCGTCTTCGCTGAACCCGGCGTGCGGCGCGGCATCAGCCACGATCCCGATCCGCTCAGCCACAAGGCGATCCGCAATGACGCGCCCGGCTATGTCGAGGTGTGGCCATCGGTCGGCGCCGAGATGGTCGAGGAACCGGACGACTGGACCTTGCCGGTCAACCACGCCAGCGCCCCCGCCGTGCGCGTCGCCGAGCATGTGGCCACGACCATCCAGACCTGGCTCAAGCAAGGCGAGGTCATCGAAGGCAAGGGCAGGAAGCTGACCGCCGGCGACATCCTGGTGCTGGTGCGCAAGCGCGACCGCTTCGTCCATGCGCTGTCGCGCAGCCTGAAGAACCGGCAGATCCCGGTCGCCGGCGCAGATCGGCTCAGCCTGCCCGGCCATATCGCGGTGCAGGACCTGATCGCGCTCGGACATTTCCTGATCCAGCCGGAGGACGATCTTTCGCTGGCCGCGGTGCTGCGCAGCCCGATCTTCGAGGTCTCCGAGGAGACGTTATTGACGCTTGCCAGCCAAAGGCCGAAGGGCCAGTCGCTGATTGCCTCGCTCAGGCATCACGCGGCCGAAGATGTTTCCCTCGCCGCTGTCGTTAGCCGGCTCGATGGCTGGGCAACCGAGGTCGCGTTCAAGCCGGTGTTCGAATTCTACGCCGCGGCGCTGGCGCGCGACGGGCTGCGCCGCAAGATGACGGCGCGGCTTGGACCCGAAGCCGGCGACATCCTCGACGAATTCCTGAGCTTTTGCCTGGCCGAGGAACGGACCGGACTGCCGGGGCTGGAATCCTTCCTGTCGACACTGGAGAATGCGGGCCCCGAGATCAAGCGCGAGATGGACCAGACGCGCGATGAGGTGCGCGTCATGACCGTGCACGCCGCCAAGGGCCTGGAGGCGCCGTTGGTCTTCCTGGTCGATGGCGGCTCGGCGCCGTTCAGCGACCAGCATCTGCCGCGGCTGATGCCGTTCGAAAGCTCGGGGACGCAATGGAGGGGCAAGGGCTATCTGTGGCGCTCGGCCAGCGATGTCGCCAATGGCGTTTCGAAGGCGGCCTCGGTGCGGGCGCGCGAACTGGCGGACGACGAATACCGGCGGCTGCTCTATGTCGGCATGACGCGCGCCGAGGACCGGCTGATCGTCTGCGGCTATCACGGCAAGCGGCAGCCCAGCCCCGGCACCTGGCATTCGATCGTCAGCCGCGCGCTGCTGGGCGCGCCCGAGAGTTCCGAGCGGCGGCATCCGGCGACGGCCGATGTGGCGGTGCATCGCTTCCATAAGACGAAACTACCGCCGGTTGCGCTGGCGGAGGGCGAAGCCGAGCATCCAATCGAGCATCTTGCGCCGCTGCCGGACACCCTGTTCCGACCATTGCCGCCCTATGAGGAGCTGCCGCGTCCGCTTTCGCCCTCCGGCGCCTCGGCGCTGATCGAGGAAGCGAACGACGCTATTCCCGATACGCGCTCGCCGGTGCTCGACGCTGCCGCCGAGCCCGGCTTCGCGGTCGTGCGCGGCCTTGCCTTGCACAAATTGCTGCAGATGCTGCCCGGCATCGCCGAGACGGAAAGGCACGGTGCGGCCGAGCGCTATCTCGCGCGCGCCGGCGCAGATTGGCCAGATGGTGAGCGCGACAGGGCGTTGGACGCGGTGCTCTCCATCCTTTCCGACGACCGCTTCGGCGCGTTGTTCTCGCCGTCGTCCCGCGCGGAAGTCGCGATCATGGGCAGTCTGGAGGTGAAGGGCAGGCTGCGTTCCATCTCCGGCAAGATCGACCGGCTGGCCGTCAGCCCGGAAAAGGTGTCGATCGTCGACTACAAGACCAACCGGCCGGCTCCCAAAGACCTGGCCGAAGTGCCGCCGGCCTATGTGCTGCAGCTTGCGCTCTACCGCGCGCTGCTTGAGCCGCTCTATCCGGGACGCGAGGTGACGGCGGCGCTGCTCTTTACCGAGGCACTGCGGCTGATCGAGCTGCCTGCAAGGGCCATGGCCGATGCCCTTGCCCGACTCACGGGAGCGTGACACAAGAACTGCTTGAACATCGCCGCCACAACCACCACATTTGGTGCAACCCGAGTTTTCGAAAGGATTTCAGCATGGCCACCGTCAAGGTCGACAATGGCAATTTCCAGGCCGATGTGCTCAATGCCAAGGAGCCGGTCGTGGTGGATTTCTGGGCCGAGTGGTGCGGCCCGTGCAAGATGATCGGCCCGTCCCTGGAAGAGATCGCCAAGGAACTCGGCTCGAAGGTGAAGATCGCCAAGCTCAACATCGATGAGAATCCGGAGCTTGCCGCGCAGTTTGGCGTGCGTTCGATCCCGACGCTGATGATCTTCAAGGGCGGCGAAGTGGCCGACATGAAGGTGGGCGCCGCGCCGAAGACCGCGCTGTCGCACTGGATCAACGGCGCCATCGCCTGAGCCATTCGGATATCCAAGGAACAAGCCCGGCCATCGCGCCGGGCTTTTCTTTGGCGCCATCGCTCATGGCGCCCTGGCCCTGACGTTCGCGCCCGCCATCTCCTCTTCTACAGGAAAAGGAGAACGCCATGACCGGAACAGCCAAGGCCACAGTCCATGTCGACAATGAGCGGGTGATCGTCACCGAGTACCGCTTCGCGCCCGGCGCCAACACCGGCTGGCACCGCCATGGCCACGACTATGTCGTCGTGCCGCTGATGGACGGCAAGGTGAGGCTGGTGACCAACGACGGCGAATCCTTCGCCGAAATGAAGAAGGGAGCGCCCTATTTCCGCCGCGAGGGCGTTGAGCACGACGTCATCAACGCCAATGACGGCGAATACGCTTTTATAGAGATCGAGCTGAAGTAGGCTTGGGTCACCAGTCGGCGACGCGATCGCCGCCGGTGAACTGCGCGCTTTTTGCGGTGTATTCGAACAGCTCGATCCTCACGCCGTTGGGATCGGTGATCCAGGCCTGAAAAGTGTCGTCGCATGCGAGCTTCTTCGGCGTCACCTCGACGCCTTTCGAGCGGATATGGGCGATCGCAGCCTCGATATCTTCCACTTCCAGGCAGAAATGGTTGATCTGGTTACGGTCGCCGTAGCTGGCCTCGGTCTTCTCAAACACCTCGACATGGCTGCGGCCGCCGCAGTTGAGATAGAAGCCGAAAATCCTGCCGTCGCGCAGGAAATTGAACCTTGTGTCCATGCCAAGCACGTCGCGATAGAAGGAGCGCGTCGCCTCCAGGTCGTGCGCGAAGATGCAGACATGGGCGAGCTGCCTGACTTTGATCATGGCCGGTTCCTTTCGGCCCCCGCCGAATCCGCAGCGCTATCTTGAATTTGACTTAGGTCGGCGGCGTACCGTTTTCGGCCAGAACGGCGCCCGCGAAATAGAGCGAGCCGCCGATGAGAATGCGCGGCGCCGGGCCGTCCCAGGAGTCGCGCAACAGCATCAGCGCGCTGGCGACGGAGCTGACCGGCTCGGCCGACAGGCCGGCCTCTTCCGCCCGCAATGCCAGCTCGTCGTTGGGAACGCCGGCATCGCTGTTGCTCACCGGCACGGTGTAGACATGGCGGGCAAGCCCCTTGAAGGCGCTGAAATAGCCGGTCTGGTCCTTGGTGTTGATCATGCCGGAGATCAGCACCAGAGGCCTCGGATTCTTCTCCTCCTGCTCGGCCAGGGCCTCGGCGATGACGATGCCGGCCCCGGGATTGTGGCCGCCGTCCAGCCAGATCTCCGCGCCCTTCGGAGCCAGATCCACCAATTTGCCCTGCGTCAGCTTCTGCATGCGTGCCGGCCAGGCGACATGGGTCATCGCCCGCTCGGCGGCGCGATGGCCGATCTCGAAGCCGGCCGCCTTTACAGCGGCGATCGCGGCGGCGGCGTTGGCGTATTGATGACGCCCGGGCAGGCGCGGCAAGGGCAAGTCCATCAGCCCGTCCTCGTCCTGGTAGACCATGCGGCCGTTTTCCTCGAAAGCGAGGAAATCCTGGCCGTAGACAAAGGTCGGGCAATCCAGCCGCTCGGCCGTCTCAATCAGCACCTGAAGCGCCGTCTCGCTTTCCTGGGCGCCGATCACCACCGGGCAGCCGCGCTTCATGATGCCCGCCTTCTCGGCGGCGATCAGCTCGACGCGGTCGCCAAGATAGGCTTCGTGGTCCATCGAGATCGGCATGATCACCGAAACCGCGGGCCGCTTGATGACGTTGGTGGCGTCGAAGCGGCCGCCAAGCCCGACCTCGATGATGGCCGCCTCCGCCGGATGCTCCGAGAACAGGACGAAGGTGACGGCCGTGAGTATCTCGAAGACGGTGATCTTCTGGCCGCCATTGGCCTCGGCGACGCGCGCGATGGCCTCGGCGAATACATCGTCCTCGACGAGCTTGCCGCCGCCTTCGGCCGCCAGCCGGTAGCGTTCGTGCCAATTCACCAGATGCGGCGAGGTGTGGACGTGAACGAGATGGCCGGCCGCCTCCAGAAGCGCGCGCGAGAAGGCGGCGCAGGAACCCTTGCCATTGGTGCCGGCGATGTGGATGACCGGCGGCAGCCGGTCCTGCGGATTGCCGAGGCGTTCGAGAAGCCGGGTGACGCGGTCCAGCGAAAGGTCGAAGCCTTTCGGATGCAGCGTCATCAGATGTTCGATTTCGCGTTCGGCGGAGAGCGTTGTCATGGCGGAATCCTAACGCCTGACCCGGAGACCGGGAATCGGTCTCGGAACGGTCATATGCAAATAAGAGGCTACAGCAGACAACGCACGGCGCAAATCGCGGTTCGCGGCGAATGATGTCGCGCAGACCGATATGGCGTCATCAGGCCTGGGGCCGTGTCTCCGCGTTGGCGATCGCCGGCGGCAGGATTTCCGGCTCCAGCGGTTTGTCGGCTTGCGGCACCTTGAGCAGCATCTTCAAGAGCCGGGAAATGGTCTGGCGCATCTCAAGCCGCGAGACGACCATGTCGACCATGCCGTGCTCCATCAGATATTCGGCGCGCTGGAAACCGTCGGGCAGCTTTTCGCGAATGGTCTGCTCGATGACGCGCGGACCGGCAAAGCCTATCAGCGCGCCGGGCTCGGCGATATGGACATCGCCCAGCATGGCGTAGGAGGCGGTGACGCCGCCGGTGGTGGGGTTGGTCAGCACGACGATATAGGGCAGGCCGGCTTCCTTCAGCCGGTCGACGCCGACCGTGGTGCGCGGCAGCTGCATCAGCGACAGGATGCCCTCCTGCATGCGGGCGCCGCCGGAGGCGGCGAACAGGATCAGCGGCCGCCTGCGCTGCAGCGCGACCTCGAAAGCATGCACGATGGCTTCGCCGGCAGCCATGCCAAGCGAGCCACCCATGAAGGCGAAATCCTGCACTGTGACGATGACCGGCAGCCCATCGATGGTGCCGGCGCCGTTGAGGATCGCATCCTCGAGGCTGGTCTTGGCCTTCGCCTCCTTCAGGCGATCGGTGTAGCGCTTCTCGTCGCGGAACTTCAGCGGGTCCTGGACGACCTTGGGATTTTCCAGCACCTCGTATTTGCCGTCGTCGAAGAAGTATTTCAGCCGCTCCTTGGCCGAAATCTTCATGTGGTGCCCGGAGGCCGGGATGACGAACTGGTTGGATTCGAGATCCTTATGAAAGATCATCTCGCCGGTCTCGGGATCCTTGATCCAGAGGTTTTCCGGCATGTCGGTGCGCCGGCCGAGCATCGAATTGATCTTCGGGCGGACGTAATTGGTGATCCAGTTCATGGCTTCGGCTCCCGTCCTGAAAAGGACTTCACGCAATTCCAGGAAAAGTCTGTGGCGATTTTCCGTCCGGAACTGCTTGTAGAGGAATAGTCAGGCTATTCGGCGGCAGCAAGGCGGGCCGAACGGACGCCCTGGGCGAGGCCGCTGACCAGCGTGGCGACGGCTTCGGCCGGATCGGCTGTCTTCTCGCCCTTCGGTCCCAGCACATTGGCGATCGCATTGACGATCGCCGTGCCGACCACGACGCCGTCGGCCGAGGCGCCGATGACGCGCGCCTGCTCGGCGGTCTTGACGCCGAAGCCGACGCAGACCGGCAGAGCGGTGTGGCCCTTGATGCGGGTGACCGCCGCCGAGACCTTGGCGGTGTCGGCAAGTGCCGAGCCGGTGATGCCGGTCATCGAGACGTAATAGACGAAGCCGGAGGTGTTTTCGAGCACCTTGGGCAGGCGCTTGTCGTCTGTGGTCGGCGTCGCCAGACGGATGAAGTTGACGCCGGCTTTCAACGCCGGAATGCAGAGCTCTTCATCCATTTCCGGCGGCAGGTCGACGACGATCAGGCCGTCGATGCCGCTGGCCTTGGCGTCGGCGAGGAAGCGGTCGACGCCGTAGATATAGATCGGATTGTAGTAGCCCATCAGCACGATTGGCGTCTCGTCGTCGCCAGCGCGGAACTCGGACGCCATCTTCAGCGTCCTGGCCAGCGTCTGGCCGCCTTTCAGCGCCCGAAGACCCGCCGCCTGGATGGCCGGACCGTCGGCCATCGGGTCGGAGAAGGGCATGCCGAGCTCGATGACGTCGGAGCCTGAGGCAGGCAGCGCCTTCATGATCGACAGCGAGGTCTCGTAGTCGGGGTCGCCGCCCATGATGTAGGTGACCAGAGCCGGATGGCCTTCGGCTTTGAGCTTCGCCATGCGGCGGTCGATGCGGGTGGTCATTGTCAGATCTCCATGGCCAGCATCTTGGCCACCGTATGCACGTCCTTGTCGCCGCGGCCGGACAGATTGACGATGACGAGCTGGTCCTTGTCCATCTTCGGCACGATCTTCATCGCATGGGCGATGGCATGCGCCGATTCCAGCGCCGGGATGATGCCCTCGACCCGGGTGGTGAGCTGGAAGGCCTCCAGCGCCTCGTCGTCGAGGATCGGCTCATATTGGACACGGCCGGAATCGCGCAGCCAGGAGTGCTCGGGGCCGACGCCGGGATAATCGAGACCGGCCGAGATCGAATGGCCGTCGAGGATCTGGCCGTCGGAATTCTGCAGCAGATAGGTGCGGTTGCCATGCAGCACGCCGGGCCTGCCGGCATTCATCGACGCGCAATGCTCGACGCCGTCGAGGCCGCGCCCTCCCGCTTCGATGCCGATGATGCGCACTTCCTTGTCGTCAAGGAAGGGGTGGAACAGGCCGATGGCGTTGGAGCCGCCGCCGACGGCGGCGATGATGACATCCGGCAGCCGGCCTTCCTGTTCCAGAATCTGGGCGCGGGCCTCGGAGCCGATCACCGACTGGAAGTCGCGTACCATCTCCGGATAGGGATGCGGGCCGGCGGCTGTGCCGATCAGGTAATAGGTGTCCTCGACATTGGTGACCCAGTCGCGCAGGGCTTCGTTCATGGCGTCCTTCAGCGTGCCGTGGCCGGCGGTGACCGGCCGCACCTCGGCGCCGAGCAGCTTCATGCGGAAGACGTTGGGGCTCTGGCGGGCGACGTCGGTGGCGCCCATGTAGACGACACAGGGATAGCCGAAGCGCGCCGCAACGGTAGCCGAGGCAACGCCGTGCTGGCCGGCGCCGGTCTCGGCGATGATGCGCTTCTTGCCCATGCGCTTGGCGAGCAGGATCTGGCCGAGGCAGTTGTTGATCTTGTGCGAGCCGGTGTGGTTGAGGTCCTCGCGCTTGAAATAGACCTTGGCGCCGCCGAGATGCTTCGTCAGGCCCTCGGCGAAATACAGCTTCGAGGGCCGCCCGGCATAGTGGGTCGACAGGTTCTGCAGTTCGGCCTTGAACTCCGGATCGTTCTTGGCGTGGTTCCACTGCTCTTCGAGGTCGAGGATCAGCGGCATCAGCGTCTCGGCGACGAAGCGGCCGCCGAAAATGCCGAACATGCCCTGCTCGTCGGGTCCGGTGCGGAAGGAATTGGGCATAGCCGGCTTGTTCATCGCCGATCTCCTGATTTTGGTTGTGCTCAGGCGGCGCGGTCGTCGCGCGCGGCCCTGACGGCCCGGAAAAACTGCTCGATCAGCGCCGGATCCTTGACGCCCGGAGCGCTTTCCACACCGGACGAGACGTCTATTCCGGGAGGGTTGGCCAGTCTCAGGGCATCGCCGATATTGGCGGCGTTGAGCCCACCGGAAAGCATGTAATCGAGCCCGGCGTCAAGGCCGGCAAGGATGCGCCAGTCGAAGGCGACGCCATTGCCGCCCGGCAGCTGCGATCCCTTGGGCGGCTTGGCGTCGAACATGAAACGATCGGCGATGCCAACGAACGGCTTTACACGCTCGAGGTCGGCTGTCTCGCTGACGGAAAACACCTTCATGACCGGCAGGCCGTAACGCGCCTTGATCTCGGCCACACGCTCAGGCGTTTCCGAACCGTGCAGTTGCAGCATGTCCGGCTGCATCTTGGCGACGATCTCGTCCAGGAAAGCATCATCGGCGTCGACCGTGACGGCAACCGCCAAGGCCTTGCCGCGCACCGCTTCGCGCAGGCGCCCGGCCTCGGCGGGCTCGACATAGCGCGGGCTTTTGGGGAAGAAGATAAAGCCGACATGGCTGGCGCAGCCGGCAAGGGCGGCGGCCATCGCGGCGTCGGTCTTCAATCCGCAGATCTTGATGTCGAGCGTCATGGGCCGGGCTTGGCACGAAAAGCCGCGAGAGTCGAGAAAAAGCATGCTGTTGCCACCACGGCGGAAAACGCTACCTTCATATAGGAACCACAGGCGAGAGCAGGATAATCATGGCCGACCGGACCGTCGCCGAACTGAAGCAGAAGGTCGCGCAAGCGCGCGAGGTGATCGCGCATCTGATCGACAAGGCCGCCTTCAACGGCGCCGAGGCGCACCGGGCGCTGGAGTATTTCGGCAGCGATGGCTTCGACCGGGATTTCCTGCCGTGGCCGCATATCGAAGAAGGGCTGCGGCCGGAGGAATTGAACGCGGCGAATGATGATTGAGGGGTGCGTGAGGCAACCGCGCGGTCGTCATCCTAGGGCGGAGCGACGCGAAGCGGCGAGCAGACCCTAGGATCCATGCCGTTACATCAGCCGAAAGGTGCAGCGGCGGAGAATATTCCCTTTTTCGTTCAACGGCATAGCATTGTTTGCACCGCTGCGGCGCTCGCACGTTAGGCATGGATCCTAGGATCTGCGCGCGTCGCTTCGCTCCTTGCTTCGCGGGCTAGTAGCGCGCAAGCCATCGTCCCTACTCAAACACAATCGCCTGCAACGCCCCGCCGTTGCGCTTCAGCCAGTCCTTGCAGCGGTCGGTATCGGGGCACAGTTTCTCGCACAGCTTCCAGAATTTCGGGCCGTGGTTCATCTCCTTGAGATGCGCCACCTCATGCGCCACCAAATAGTTTATCACCGCCGGCGGGGCCATCATGATGCGCCAGGAGAAGGAGAGATTGCCCTCCGAGGTGCATGACCCCCAGCGGCTGGACGTATCCTTGTACCTTATGGCCTTGGCGCGCTTGCCGATCGCCTCGGTGTGCTTGACCACCAGTCTTTCGATCTCCTTCTTGGCCTCGCGCTTGAGGTAGTCGGCGACACGGCGCGGCAGATGGATGCGCTCGCCATGGACGACCAGAAGCGGGCCGCGCTCGTCACGCGAGACCGTGACGGTGCCGCGCTTCGAAGGCTCATGCACGATGCGGTGCGGCACGCCGCGGATCGGGATTTTTATGCCGGGCCGCACTTGCGGGCGGGTAGGCACCTTGGCCAGGCGCTGCTCCAGCCAATCCTGGTGGCGGTCGAGGAATTTCTCCACTTCGCCTCGGCGCAGGCCGGGCGGCACGGTGACGCGAAGGCCCTGGCCGCCGGAATCGATGCGCAAAGTGAGCCGCCTGGCCCTGGCGCTTTCGACGATCTTCAGCGGCAGCGTGCGGCCGGCGACGCAGTGTTCGCGCTCCACCACAGGGGTGGGCTTTGGCTTGGTCAGATTGCGAAAGAAGCCGAGGGTCATGGCTGGACGATACGCGATTCGAAAAAAACGGCCAGTGGAGGGAAGCTACAAAGAGAACAAAAAAGAAACGGCGCCGCTGAACGCGACGCCGCATATCATACCGGAGCCTGTCGCGCGGCTTCAGTCGTCGAGCAGGTTCGTGCCCTTGCCGCGCTTGGCAGCGGGCTTGTCGTCCGAGCCGGTGGTGGTCGGCGCGGTATGCTTGTTGCGGTTGGCCATGAAGCGGTCGAACTCTTCCTGGTCCTTGGCGCGGCGCAGTTCGCGGGCGTAGTCGTCGAACTCGGTCAGCATCTCGTCCAGCTTGCGGCGCTCTTCGGCCAGGCGCTCGAGCTCCTTCTCGCGCCAGTCATCGAAGGCGACATTGCCGGTGCGGGCCGAACCGTGACCCCAGCGGGCCGCCTTGTCGGAGCCGCGGCGGCAGCCGGCGAAGATGCCGTCGGTCGCGCGGTTGACGTCGCGCTTGAAGCCTTCCAGCCGGTCGCCCCAGATGATGTAGGCGAGCATGGCGAAGCCGAGCGGCCAAAACACCATGAAGCCGATGACCATCAGCGCGATGGTGGCCGGCGTCCAGGCCGGACGGATCAATGCAGTCGTATTCATTTCTCCCAATCCTTCCATTGGAGACAGCCAAATCGGCTGCGTGGAATCGAAATGGGAAGGCGAAATGGGCTATTCAAGACAAATCCGGCCAAAACCGGCGAAGCTTCTGAAATGATTATCGCTTTTTGAGTTTTTCCAGGAAAAGCACTGCCATGCCGGCGATAAGCCCCCAGAACGCCGCGCCGACGCCGAAGAGCGTGAGTCCCGACGCGGTCACGGCGAAGGTGACGGTGGCCGGCATGCGGTCGCCAGAGTCATGAAGGGCTATCGACAGCGCATTGGCCAGGGGCGCCGTCAAGGCGAGCCCCGCGACCAGCACGATCAGGCTCTGCGGCAGCACGGCGAAGATCGCCACCAGCGAGGCGCCGAAGATGGCGAAGATGAGATAGGCCAGCGCGTAGAACGGCCCGGTCTTCCACCGCTCGGCCGGATCTGGATGGACATCGGGGCCGGTGCAGATTGCGGCCGAGATCGCCGCGAGATTGGTGGTCGCGGCGCCGAACGGCGCCGAGAGCAGCGAAAACAGTCCGGTGACGCCGATCAGCGGGCCGGGTTCGGGGTGATAGCCGGCGGCACGCAGCACCGCGAGGCCGGAAAGGTTCTGCGAGGCCATGGTGACCAGGTAGAGCGGCAAGGCAAGGCCGATGGTCGCCGATGCGGTGAATTGCGGCGCAATGAACGTCAATGTCGACAGTTCCGGCACCGGCAGGCTGCCGACGCGGCCGGTGAGGAAAGCGGCAAGGCCGCCGCCGATCAGCACCACCAGCACCGATAAAGCCGGACTGAACAGGCGGATGACGAAGAAGGCGGCGATCAGTGGCAGGATCAGCCAGGGATCGGCGGGAATGGCCTTCACCGCATTGACGGCGAAGCTGACCAGGATGCCGGCCAGCATGCCGGACGCCACAGAGGCCGGGATCTGCGCGATCAGCCGGGTCAGCGGCTTGAAGAGGCCGGTGGCGACCAGAAGGACACCGGTGACCATGAAGGCGCCCACGGCCTGCGGCATCGTGAAACCGCTGGAGGCCGCGATCAGGGCGAGACCCGGCGTCGACCAGGCGGTGATGACAGGCATTTTCGTGCGCCAGGACAGCCACAGGCATTCCACGACCATGGCAAGGCAGATCGCCGTCACGCCGCTGGCGGTCTCGATCTGGGTGGCGCCGACCGCCTTGGCGGCGGCGATGACGAGGGCCAGCGTGCCGCCGAAGCCGACGATCGCGGCGACGAAGGCGGATATCGGGATGGAGATGCGCATGGTCAGGCGGCCCGCCTGACCATGTCGGCGACGGCGCGCTGCAGCATATCGAGATCCTCGGGACGGGACAGGCGATGGTCGCCGTCGGGGATCAGCGACAGCGTCACGTCGTCGGCGGGAAGCATCGATGCGAGCTTCAGCGCATGGCTGGACGGCACGTCCGGATCGGCCAGGCCCTGCAATATGTGCACCGGACAGTGCGTGTCGATCGGTCCGGTCATGACCCGGTTGGCGCGGCCGTCCTCGATCAGCGCCCGGGTGTAGATATAAGGCTCGTCCGAATAGTCGGACGGCTCGGCAAAAAATCCCTTTTTAGAAAGATCGCGCCTCTGTGCCTTGGTCAGCACCGGTTCGATCAACTCGAATGTGAAGTCAGGCGCCGGCGCAAGCAGCACGAGACCGGCCACGCGGTCGTCGCCCGCCCGGCGCAATTCCTGCACCATGCGCAGAGCGATCCACGCCCCCATCGAGGAGCCGACCAGGACCTGCTTGCCTTTGCTGAAGCGCCGAAAGACGGCAAGGCTCTCGGCCAGCCATCTGGAGATCGTGCCGCCGGCGAATTCGCCGCCCGACTCGCCATGGCCGGAATAGTCGTGGCGCAGATAGGCGCGGCCCTCGCGAGCGGCCCAGGCGGCAAGTGTCTCCGCCTTCGTGCCCAGCATGTCGGACTTGTAGCCGCCGAGCCACACCACGCCGGGCGCCGCGCCCGGCGCCTGCCTGACGGCGATGCTCGATCCGTCCACATCGATGAAAACCGGAGCGCCGGCGGCCATGGGCTTGTCCTTTCCGCCGGTCTTTTGGCACAGGCGGTGGTTCAACGAAAAGTGCTCGCGGCATTTCTTTGCTTGGTGCAGACAATTGCAGGCGGCAGGTGATTTTCCGGCAGGGCTATGCTATTGACTCACACCCCGCGCTCACCACATAGGCGCGTCCACCTGTTTTGACTCTACAGAAACCCTGAACGAAACGGCCGAGGAGACCACGACCATTCGCAGACCTTTCAAAGCAGCGGCACCCACCAAGGACGGGCCGCGCTCCAACCGAGACATCCGGGTTCCCCGGGTCCAGCTTATCGACGCCGAAGGCCAGAACCGCGGCGATGTTTCCATCAACGACGCATTGCTGCTCGCCGAAGAGGCCGGGCTCGATCTGGTCGAGATATCGCCCAATGCGGTACCGCCCGTCGTCAAGATCCTCGATCTCGGCAAGCTGAAATACGCCAACCAGAAGAAGGCGGCCGAAGCGCGCAAGAACCAGAAGGTCATCGAGATCAAGGAGATCAAGATGCGCCCGAACATCGACAGCCATGACTATGAGACCAAGATGAAGGCCGTGCGGCGCTTCTTCGAGGAAGGCGACAAGGTCAAGCTGACGCTGCGCTTCCGCGGCCGCGAGATGGCGCATATGGAGCTCGGCATGCAGCTTCTGAACAAGGTGCGCGAGGAAGTGGCGACGATCGCCAAGGTCGAGGCGGAGCCGAAGCTCGAAGGCCGCCAGATGATGATGGTTCTGGCGCCGCGCTAAATCCCGCCAAAATCATGGTGCAGGGGCGTCCCGACGATCGGCGGGACGCCTGTTTTCTGTCCGATCGCGAGCAAATCGACGACCGAGTTCTTCGGTTGCGTGCAAATCTCGACGATCGCTTCGAGATCGCGAGCAGACGATCGGGTTTTCCTCATGGCCGATGAAGTGAAGTCCAAGCCTGCCAGGCAAACGCCAGGTCTCGGCGGCTATCAGTATATGCGCCGCGTTGTGCTGGCCGTTCTGATCGTGGTGCTGTTTGCCGCGCTTCTGTTCGGACAGTCGACTTTTCCGCCGGACACGCCGGTGCACGAAACGATCGAGATGTTCGGCGTGCTCTTGATTTTTCTCGGCATAGTCGGGCGATTGTGGTCGACGCTTTATATCGGGGGGCGCAAATCCTCCGAAGTGGTCACCGGCGGGCCCTATTCGATCACCCGCAACCCGCTCTACCTGTTCTCGACCGTGGCTGCTGCCGGCGTCGGCGCGCAGATCGGCTCGTTTTCAGGCATCATTCTCTTTGCGCTGCTGTGCGCCGGCGCGTTCCACATCGTCATCCTGCGCGAGGAGCGCTATCTGAAGGAAGTTCTCGGCGCCCCTTATGCGGCGTATCTTGCCAAGGTGCCGCGTTTCTTCCCGAACCTCCGGCTCTACCGGGAGGGCGACACCGGCAGCTTCAAGCCGCGCCTGTTGTTGAACACGCTGCTCGACGGCATGGTGTTCCTGGTGGCGCTGCCGGCCTTCGAGCTGATCGACGGCGCGCAACAGTCGGGGGTGTTGCCGGTGTGGTTCACGCTGCCCTAGGAACGGTAATCTTCAGGTGAGGCCGGCCTGCAAATGGCGGCTTCCTGCGCTTCCGGTGCTCACGTACTTTAAGTACGCTCCGCTCCGGTTCTCGGAAACCACCATTTTCGGCTCGGCCTGACCTGAATCTCAACCGTTCCCGCCGGCGCACATCGCGGACACCGCGTCGCATGGCTTGAGGTGTTGCACAGCAGCCGTCTTTGATCTATAGGACCGCGGTTCCAGAAAACCGCCCGGCAGGGCATGCCGTGGCGGTTTCATTTGCTTTTCGGGCTTTGGTCGGCCCGAAGCGAGAAAAGAAGCGCGATGGTGCGCCACCAATACGGAGTAGCAAAATGCCCAAGATGAAGACCAAATCGGCCGCCAAGAAGCGGTTCAAGATTACTGCCACCGGCAAGGTGCTGTCGGCTGCCGCCGGCAAGCGCCACGGCATGATCAAGCGTTCCAACAAGTTCATTCGCGATGCCCGCGGCACGATGGTTCTGGCTGAACCGGACGGCAAGAAGGTCATCAAGAATTTTCTGCCGAACGGCCTCTAATCCCTCGGCTTGGACAACGTATTAAGGAGATCATGACATGGCACGCGTAAAGAGAGGCGTCACCGCCCACGCCAAGCACAAGAAGGTCCTGAAAGCCGCCAAGGGTTTCTACGGCCGCCGCAAGAACACCATCCGCATCGCCAAGCAGGCGGTGGAGAAGTCGCTGCAGTATGCCTACCGCGACCGCAAGAACCGCAAGCGCTCGTTCCGCGCGCTGTGGATCCAGCGCATCAACGCGGCGACCCACGAGCACGGCCTGACCTATGGCCGCTTCATCGACGGTCTCAACAAGGCCGGCATCGAGATCGACCGCAAGGTCCTTTCGGACATGGCCATCCACGAGCCGCAGGCTTTCGCCGCGCTGGTGGCCAAGGCCAAGGTCGCGCTCGAATATCTGAAGAACACCACGCCGAATGCTTTTGAGAGCGCTGTCGCCTAAGCCAGCGCTTCCCAAGCATTTCTAGTACTGATTTGGGGAACCCGCGCTGGCACGGCTGGCGCGGGTTTTTCTTATGCCTGATCAAACCAAGATGGTGACGCACCACATGGGTGCTGTCCGCCCGAACGAAGAGAGTTTCGCCGTGAACGCCACTGCTGGAAATCTTGAAGCCCTGGAAGCTTCGCTGCTCGCCGAGATCGCGGCGGCCTCGGATGAGGCCGCGATCGAGGCGGTGCGCGTCTCGGCGCTGGGCAAGAAGGGCTCGGTGTCCGAAATGCTGAAGACGCTGGGCGCCATGAGCGCCGAGGAACGGCAGGTGAAGGGCCCGGCGATCAACGGCCTCAAGAACCGCGTCACCGAGGCACTCACCCGGCGCAAGGCCGAGTTGAAGGATGTGGCGATCGTCGCCCGGCTCGAGGCCGAGAAGGTCGATGTCACGCTCCCCGTTCGCCAGTCGCCGGGCGAGCGCGGCCGCATCCATCCGATCAGCCAGGTGATCGACGAGATCGCGGCGATCTTCGGCGATCTCGGCTTCTCGATCGCCGAAGGTCCGGATATCGAGACCGACCATTACAATTTCACGGCGCTGAACTTCCCCGAGGGACATCCGGCGCGCGAGATGCACGACACCTTCTTCTTCCAGCCGGACGAGAGGGGCGAGCGCAAGCTGCTGCGCACACACACCTCGCCTGTGCAGATCCGCACCATGGAGCGGCAGAAGCCGCCGATCCGCATCGTCATTCCCGGCAAGACCTACCGGCAGGATTCCGACGCGACGCATTCGCCGATGTTCCACCAGGTCGAAGGGCTGGTGATCGACAAAACCGCCAACATCGCCAACATGAAGTGGGTGCTGGAGGAGTTCTGCAAGGCCTTCTTCGAGGTGCCTAGCGTCAAGATGCGCTTCCGCCCGTCCTTCTTCCCGTTCACCGAACCCAGCCTCGAGGTCGACATCCAGTGCGACCGCTCGCGTCCGGGCGAAGTGCGCTTCGGCGAAGGCTCCGACTGGATGGAGATCCTGGGCTGCGGCATGGTGCATCCCAACGTGCTGCGTTACGGCGGGCTCGATCCCGACGAATATCAGGGCTTTGCCTGGGGCATGGGTATCGACCGCATCGCCATGCTGAAATACGGCATGCCGGATTTGCGCGCCTTCTTCGACGCCGACGTGAGGTGGCTCACGCATTACGGCTTCCGGCCGCTCGACCTGCCGACGCTGTTCGGGGGGCTGTCTGCATGACGGCACCTCACACCGGCGGCTGCCGTTGCGGCGCGGTGCGGTTCGAGGCCTCGGCCGAGCCGCACCACATCAGCTATTGCCATTGCGGCGACTGCCGGCGCGCCACGGGCGCGCCGGTGTCGGCCTTTGTCGGCTTCATGGCCGACCAGGTCGCGCTCGAAGGCAAGTCGCTGAAAAGCTACCGCAACGGCCCGGTGGAGCGCTCCTTCTGCGGCATTTGCGGCTCGCCGATCGCCTATGTCGATAAGCGGCTCGACAACAAGATCTATTTCATGCTCGGCGTCATGGACATGCCGGCCTATTTCAAGCCGACGCTGCATGCCTATGTGCGCGAGCAACTGCCCTTCCTGCACATGCCGGACGACCTGCCGAGACATCTGAAGACCAGCGTGCCCCGACCAGAAGGGCAAGGACCGAACGGAACAGAACCATGAAATTCACGCTCTCCTGGCTCAAGGACCATCTCGAGACCGACGCCTCGCTTGCCGAGATCGTCGAGCGGCTGACCGCGATCGGCCTCGAAGTCGAACATGTCGACGACAAGGCAGGCTTGAAACCCTTCGTCATCGCCAAGGTGCTGACGGCGGTGCAGCACCCCGATGCCGACCGGCTGCGGGTGCTGACCGTCGACACCGGCGACGGCAAGCCGCCCGTGCAGGTGGTGTGCGGGGCGCCCAATGCCCGCGCGGGGATGATCGGCGCCTTCGCCGCGCCCGGCACCTACATCCCGGGCATCGACGTGACGCTCTCGGTCGGCAAGATCCGCGGCGTCGAAAGCCATGGCATGATGTGCTCGGAACGCGAGCTGGAACTGTCGGACGAGCACAGCGGCATCATCGATTTGCCTGAGGATGCGCCGGTCGGCACCAGCTTCGCGGCCTACGCGCATCTCGACGATCCGGTGATCGAGATCAACCTGACGCCGAACCGGCCGGATGCGACCAGCGTCTACGGCATCGCCCGCGACCTTGCAGCGAGCGGGCTCGGACGGCTGAAGACAGCACCGGTGGAAGCGATTCCCGGCAAGGGCGCGACACCGGTCAAGGTCACGATCGAGGCGCCCGAGCTTTGCCCCGGCTTCGCGCTGAGGCTGGTCAAGGGCGTCAAGAACGGCCCGTCGCCGAAATGGCTGCAGCAGCGGCTGATCGCCATCGGGCTCCGGCCGATCAGCGCGCTGGTCGACATCACCAACTACGTCACCTTCGACCGCGGCCGGCCGCTGCATGTGTTCGACGCCAAGAAGGTCGCCGGCAACCTCGTCGTGCGCCGCGCCCGGGACGGCGAGAAGGTGCTGGCGCTGGACGGCCGCGAATACACGCTGACGCCCGAAATGTGTGTGATCGCCGACGACAATGGCGTGGAATCGATCGCCGGCATCATGGGCGGCGAGCATTCGGGCTGCGACGAGAACACCACCGATGTGCTGATCGAATCGGCGCTCTGGGATCCGATCACGACGGCCCGCACCGGCCGCGCGCTCGGCATCATCACCGACGCGCGCTATCGTTTCGAGCGCGGCGTCGATCCCCAATTCATGGTGCCGGGCGTGGAGCTCGCGACCAGGCTGGTGCTCGATTTCTGCGGCGGCACGCCGAGCGAGATGGAGGTTGCCGGCTATGCCGGACACAAGGCGATGGTCGTGTCCTTCCCGCTGTCGGAAGTGAAGCGGCTGACCGGCATCGAGGTCCCCAAGGCCGAGAGCCTCGACATCCTGACGCGGCTCGGCTTCGAGCCGCAGGGCTCGGGCGACGTCGTCAAGGTGACGGTGCCGTCCTGGCGGCCGGACATCGACGGCAAGGCAGACCTCGTCGAGGAGGTGATGCGCATCCACGGCGTCGACAACATCTTGGCCCAGCCGCTGACCTCGCATGACGCCGTCAACGGCAAGATCCTGACCACGCTGCAGGTGCGCACCCGCGCCGCCAAGCGAGCGCTCGCCGTGCGCGGCATGATGGAGGCCGTGACCTGGTCGTTCATCCCGGCCAAGCACGCCGAGCTGTTCGGCGGCGGCCAGACGGCGCTGAAGCTCGCCAACCCGATCGCCGCCGACATGTCCGACATGCGGCCTTCGCTGCTGCCCGGACTGATCGCCGCGGCGCAGCGCAATGCCGACCGCGGCATCGGCGACGTGGCGCTGTTCGAGGTCTCCGGCACCTATGAAGGTGACGCGCCCGAACAGCAGCGGCGAGTGGCAGCCGGCGTGAGGCGCGGTACGGCTAGGCTCGACGGTTCGGGCCGCAGCTGGGCCGGCAATGCCGGGCCGGTCGGCGTGTTCGACGCCAAGGCGGACGCGATCGCGGCGCTCGAGGCCTGCGGCGCGCCGGTCGACCGGCTGCAGATCGAGCCGGGCGGCCCGGCCTGGTATCACCCGGGACGTTCCGGCACGATTAAGCTCGGCCCCAAGACCGTGCTCGGCACTTTCGGCGAGTTCCATCCGAAGACGCTGGACGGGCTCGATGCGTCCGGCCCGATCTGCGGCTTCGAGGTTTTCGTCGACGCCGTGCCGGAGCCGAAGGCCAAGCCGACGCGCACCAAGCCGAAGCTGGAGCTGTCGCCCTTCCAGGCGGTGAAGCGCGATTTCGCCTTCGTCGTCGACAGGACGGTCGAGGCCGGAACGCTGGTGCGAGCAGCCTTGGCTGCCGACAAGAAGCTGGTCACCGGCGTTTCGGTGTTCGACGTCTTCGAGGGTGCCACGCTCGGCGAAGCCAAGAAGTCGATCGCCATCGAGGTGTCGATCCAGCCGGTCGAAAAGACGCTGACCGACGAGGATTTCGAGGCGCTGGCCAAGCGCATCGTCGAGAACGTCAACAAGCAGACGGGCGGCGTGCTGAGGGCATAGGCTTTCTTGGGATTGCCGGAAGGTGGCGAATCGCCTTCCAAAGGGCGATGGACCACCTCCGCTACTCCGGCCTTCCCTTCGAAACGCAACGCACGGCTTTCCTCGGCATCATCGCGGCCGACCCGCTGTTGGCCGAGACGCTGGCGCGGGCGCGGGCGCTTGCGCTGCCGGATTGGCTGGTGGCTTCCGGCGCGCTCTACAACAGCGTCTGGAACCATCTGACCGGCAAGCCGCCAGGCTACGGCATCAAGGACGTCGATCTGTTCTATTTCGATGATGCCGATCTCTCCTACGAGGCCGAGGACACGGTGATCCGCCGCGCGGCGGCGCATTTCGAGGGGCTGCCGCTGCCGGTCGAGGTGCGCAACCAGGCGAGGGTGCATCTGTGGTATCCGGTGAAGTTTGGTGAGGAATGTCCGCGGTATGCGAGTTCGAGCGAGTCGGTGAGCTATTTTGCGTCGAAGACGCATGCGGTTGGGGTGCGATACGGTGCTGACGGGGCGCTGGAGCTGGTGGCGCCGTTCGGGCTGGATTATATCTTTTCGTTTCGCATCACGCCGAACCGGGCGCTGGACAATCAGCGGACCCATGAGGCGAAGGGGAGAAGGGCCAGGGAGTGCTGGCCGGAGATTGAAGTGATGCCTTGGTAAGGGTGCAGAATAAAATAGGTCGGCGCGAGGCCCCCCTCTCTGCCCTGCCGGGCATCTCCCCCTCAAGGGGGGAGATTGGCAGTTTCGATGCCGGCGCTCCCTTGCAACGCAGGTGATTGACGAAAGCAGATGCGACATCGATCTCCCCCCTTTTGAGGGGGAGATGGCCGGCAGGCCAGAGAGGGGGGCCTCGTGCCGGCCTTTCAACAACGGGCGCCAAAGCGCCCTTCGTCTGCTACCCATTCACCAGCGCCAGCAATTCCTCCGTATAGCGCTTGCCGACCACCTTATCCGGCGACAATGCATCGCCGATCGCCGCAACCTCGGCCGCGCTCAACTCAATCCCGGCCGCCGCCGTATTCTGCTCCAAGTGGCGGATCTTTCTTGCACCGGGGATCGGCACGATGAAATCGCCCTGGTGCAGCACCCAGGCGAGCGCCAGCTGCGCCGGTGTCACGCCCTTTTCCGCCGCCATCTTCTCCAGCACCGCGATGACGGCGTTGTTAGCTGCCATCGCCTCGGCCTGGAAGCGCGGCAGAGTGAGGCGCCAATCGCCGGCGCCGAGCACATCGGGCTTGGCAATCGTGCCGGTGAGCAGGCCGCGGCCGAGCGGGCTGTAGGGCACGAAACCGATGCCAAGCTCGCGGCAGACGGCGAAGACCTCGTCCTCGGGATCGCGGCTCCACAGCGAATATTCACTTTGCACCGCGGCGATCGGGTGCACGGCATGCGCCCGGCGCAATGTCGCGCCGCTCACCTCCGACAGGCCCAGCGCCCTCACCTTGCCCTCGCGCACCAGCTCGGCCATGGCGCCGACCGTGTCCTCGATCGGCACGTTGGGATCGACGCGGTGCTGGTAGTAGAGGTCGATCACGTCGGTATCGAGCCGCTTCAGCGAAGCTTCGGCCACCGCCTTGACGTGCTCGGGGCGACTGTCGACGCCCGCCATGCGGTCGAGGCCGGTGCCTTCGTCGAGGATCTTGAAGCCGAATTTGGTGGCGATGGTCACCTTGTCGCGCACCGGCTTCAGCGCCTTGCCGAGCAGGATTTCGTTCTCGAACGGACCATAGACTTCCGCCGTGTCGAAGAAGGTCACGCCGATTTCGACGGCGCGGCGCAGCGTGGCGATGGCCTCGGCCTCCGGCTGGCCGCCATAAGCGAAGCTCATGCCCATGCAGCCGAGCCCGACGGGGAAGACTTCGAGTTCAGTTCCGAGTTTGCGGGTTTTCATCACGCATCTCCTTGTTGCGATGGGCAGGAAATAGGGCCTTGCAGTCCGTTCGATAATCGGCTCTCCTTTGCACGGCTTGTTCTAAAACATAGACCAATGAACCGCACCAACCTCTCGCAGCTCGCCGTGCTCGCCACGGTCGCCCAATGCGCCAGCTTTCGCGGCGCCGCGCGCGAGCTCGGCATCGCGCCCTCGGCGGTCAGCCACGCGGTGTCGAGCCTCGAAGCGCGGCTCGGCGTGCGGCTTCTGGCGCGCAGCACGCGCAGCGTCGCGCCGACCGAAGAAGGCGCGCAGCTGCTCGAACGGCTGCGCCCGGCGCTGTCCGAGATCGACCTGGCGCTGGAGACGGCGGTCGAGGCGCGGGACCGGCCCGCCGGCAATCTGCGGCTCACCGTGCCACGCACGGCCGCACACCTGACTCTGACGCCCAGGCTCGGCGCCTTTGCCGCGGCCTATCCCGATATCGTCCTGGAGATCGTCATCGAGGATCGCTTCACCGATGTCGTCGAAGGCGGCTTCGACGCTGGCGTGCGGCTCGGCGAAAGCCTGCAGCGCGACATGATCGCGGTGCGCATCGGATCCGACTTCCGCGGCGCGGTGGTCGGCTCGCAATCCTATTTCGCCTCCATGCCGAAACCGCGCCATCCGCGCGAGCTGGCCGACCACCGCTGCATCCGCTTCCGTTTCTCCAGCGGCATCCTTTACCGCTGGGAATTCGAGAAGGACGGCGAGGAGATCGAGATCGCGGCGCAAGGACCGCTGATCCTCGACGAGGACCACCTGATCGCCCAGGCGGCGGTCGACGGCGCCGGCCTTGCCTTCGTCTTCGAGCCCTATGTGTCGGCGCCACTGGCCGACGGCAGGCTGATCCGCGTGCTGGAGGACTGGTGCCCGTCCTTCGACGGCTTCTTCGTCTACTATCCGAGCCGCCGGCAGATGCGCCCTGCGCTGCGGGCGTTTGTCGATTTCTTCAAGGTGAGTGGCACCCTCCCCCTTGTGGGGAGGACTATCGCATATGGCACTCCCCCTCACCCAGCCTCCGCTTCGCTCGGCTGACCTCTCCCCAGGGGGAGAGGAGATTACCGGCGTCGGCGCCAGTCTCTTCTCCCCGTCGGGGAGAAGGTGGCCGCGAAGCGGCCGGATGAGGGGGCTGGCGCTGCCATATGCGATTGCCCCCTTGTGGGGAGGGTAAGGCTCCCGGAAGAAAGCCGGCGCCGGCTTCGTTCGCCTCGCATGCAACCCTTTACCAACACCCCCACCCGCTACGGCTGGGCGATGATCGTCCTGCACTGGCTGATCGGCGTCATCTTCATCGGCCAGTTCGCGCTCGGCGTCGTCATGGTGCGCACGACAAGCCAGCGCGCGTCCTTCGAGCTGATCCAGCTGCACAAATCCTTCGGCTTCCTGCTGCTCGGGCTGATCATCCTGCGCATCGCCTGGCGGCTCGGCAATGTGGCGCCGGCACTGCCCAGCTCGGTTGGCACGCTGGAGCGCAGGACCGCGCCGCTGGCGCATTTCGCGCTCTATGCCTTCCAGATCGCGCTGCCGCTCTCCGGCTGGGCGTTGGTTTCGGTGTCGACGCTGGAGATTCCGACCATGCCGTTCGATCTCTTCGTGATGCCCAATCTGCCGCTCGCCGAATCCGACGCTTCGGAGAGCTTTTGGACGTCCGCGCACTGGTATCTCGCCTATGCCGGCATCGGGCTGGTGGCGCTGCACATCGCGGCGGCGCTGCGCCACCATTTCCTGCTGCGCGACAATGTGCTGACGCGCATGATCACACCTTCGTCAGGCAGGGAATAGAACCGCGCCACCATTCGTTGGTGGGGCAAGAACGCAGAAAAGCGTATCTGCGGAAGGAAGAAACCCATGAACGCGCGTATCCTCGGATTGGCGGCCTTTGCCGCTTGCCTTGCCGTGCCTGCCGTTGCCGCGGTGGCGCTCAGCGACGCGGCCGGCAGCTACACGATCAGCCCGTCTGGCTCCTCGATCCGCTTCACCATCGGCAAGGCCGGCGGCGGCGGCTTCGACGGCGCTTTCGGCCGCTTCAAGGGCACGATCCGCATCGACAATGGCGATGTCGGCCGCTCCAAGGTCGACCTCACCATCTATCCCGAAAGCGTCGGCACCGGTCAGGCCCGCATCGATGCCTTCCTGCGCTCCGACGCGGTGTTCGACGCGGCCAACAACCCGGAGATCCAGTTCCGCTCGACCAGCGTGACGCGCACCGGTGACACGACGGCGGTCGTTACCGGGCGCCTGACGGCGCGCGGCAAGACGTTTCCGGAGAAATTCACCGCCGAGCTCGGCGGATTGAAGGGCGGGACCATCAAATTCCACGTCACCGGCAAGGTGCTGCGGTCGCGCTACGGCATGGATGTCGGCACGCCGCTCTATTCCAATGTCGTCGACTTCGACATGACGCTGACGGGGAAGAGGGGGTAGGCACAGCACATTTCCTCGCCCCCGCGAAGGCGGGGGAGAGGTGGCTCGGGCGAAGCCCGAGAACGGAGCGGGGGCGCCCTCCGCGACGGCAGAGCCTTCGCAGAATTGTGCTGTCGTGAAGCCGTCCCACTCCGAAGCTGCGTTCTACGAAGGCCCCTCTCCGTCCCGGCTTCGCCGGGCCACCTCTCCCCACTGCGTGGGGCGAGGAAGCGCGCCGCCTCCTGCATTGGCTTTTCCGTCGATTTCAGGCAAACCTCGTCGCCTGTAAACCGACATGGAGAAGCGTGATGTTCCGATGGGGTGTTCTGTCGACGGCAAAGATCGGCCGCGAGCAGCTTTTGCCGGCAATCGTGGATTCGGAGAACGGCGTCCTGTCGGCGATCGCCAGCCGCGACCTGTCGAAGGCCAAGGCGCTGGGCGAGCGTTTCGGCGCCCGCCATGCTTTCGGCTCTTATGAGGAACTGCTTGCCTCCCCGGACGTCGACGGCGTCTACATCCCGCTGCCGACCTCGCAGCATGTTGAATGGACGGCGAAGGCGATCGAGGCCGGAAAGCATGTGCTGGTGGAAAAACCGCTGGCGCTCGACGCCAAGGACATCCCGCCGCTGATCAAGCTGCGCGACCAAAAGAAGGTGCTGGTCTGCGAGGCGTTCATGGTCACCTATCACCCGCAATGGATCAAGGTGCGCGATCTGATCGCCAGCGGCGCCATCGGCCGGCTGCGGCACGTGCAGGGCGCCTTCTCCTACTACAATGTCGATCCCAACAACATGCGCAACAAGCTAGACCTCGGCGGCGGCGCGCTGCCCGATATCGGCGTCTATCCGACGGTGTCGACGCGGTTCTCGACTGGCAAGGAGCCGATCCGCGTGCAGGCGACGATCGAGCGCGACAAGACCTTCGGCACCGACATCTATTCCTCGATCCGCGCCGATTTCGGCGACTTCGAATTGTCCTTCTATCTCTCGACGCAGATGGCGGCGCGCCAGGTGATGGTGTTCCACGGCGAGAAAGGCTTCATCGAGGTCTTCGGCCCGTTCAATGCCGGGCTCTACGAGCACCACCGCATCGAGCTGCACAACCAGAACCATACCGAGGCGCAGGTGTTCCGCTTCCCCGGCACGCAGCAATACCGGCTGGAATGCGAGGCCTTCGTGCGCGCCGCACAGGGCGGCAAGGACCGCGTCTTCACGCTGGAGGAATCGGTGCTCAACCAGAAGGTCATCGACGCCATCTTCCGCGCCGGCGACAAGGACGGCTGGGAGCCGGTCTGACGATTTTTGCTTTTACGCAATTCCAAACGGAAAACCGCGTCACACTTCTCCTGAATTGCGTAGGTTTCGAATAAGTTTGCCGGCTCATTCTGGGAGGAAAAATGGCTGACGCGGACGTGATCATTGTCGGCGCGGGGCTGGCGGGCCTCGTCGCCGCTGCCGAACTGGCGGAGGCCGGCAAGAAAATCATCATCGTCGACCAGGAGCCGGAACAGTCGCTGGGCGGCCAGGCCTTCTGGTCCTTCGGCGGACTGTTCCTGGTCGATTCGCCGGAGCAGCGGCGCATGCGCATCCGCGATTCGCACGACCTCGCGCTCGAGGACTGGATGGGCACGGCCGCTTTCGACCGCCCGGAGGATTTCTGGCCGCGCAAATGGGCCGAGGCCTATGTCGGCTTCGCCGCCGGCGAGAAGCGCTCCTGGCTGATCGAGCGCGGCTTGAAATTCTTCCCCGTCGTCGGCTGGGCCGAGCGCGGCGGCGGCAATGCCGTCGGCCACGGCAATTCGGTGCCGCGCTTCCATGTCACATGGGGCACCGGACCCGGCGTGCTCGAACCTTTCGTGCTGCGCGTGCGCGAGGCGCAGAAGCGCGGGCTGGTCGAATTCAGGTTCCGTCATCGGGTCAACGAGATCATCCGCACCCGCGATACCGTCACCGGCGTGCGCGGCGACGTGCTGGAGGCGAGCAGCGTCGAGCGCGGGCATAAGAGCTCGCGCGCCGTGTCCGGCGCGTTCGAGCTCAGCGCGCAAGCAGTGATCGTCGCTTCCGGCGGCATCGGCGGCAATCACGAGCTGGTGCGCAGGAATTGGCCCGAGCGCCTGGGCGCGCCGCCCAAGCGCATGATTACCGGGGTGCCCGACCATGTCGACGGGCGCATGCTTGCGATCACCGAGGCCGCGGGCGGCAGGATCATCAACCGCGACCGCATGTGGCACTATGTCGAGGGCATCAAGAACTGGGCGCCGATCTGGACCGAGCATGCGATCCGCGTCCTGCCCGGTCCCTCCTCGATCTGGCTCGACGCGCGCGGCAAGAGGCTGCCGGTGCCGCTCTATCCGGGCTTCGATACGCTCGCCACGCTTAGCCATATCATGGGCACCGGCTTCGACTATTCCTGGTTCATCCTGACCAGGAAAATCATCCAGAAGGAGTTCGCTCTGTCGGGCTCCGAGCAGAATCCGGACCTCACCGGGAAGAGCTGGCGGCAAGTGCTGGGCCGCGCGACATCGGGCATTCCCGGCCCGGTGAAAGCCTTCATGGAAAAAGGCGAAGACTTCATCGTCGAGGCCGACCTTTCAAAGCTGGTGGCGCGCATGAACGCGCTGGCCGGCGGCGAGCCGCTGCTGGACGTCGCCCAGGTCGAGCGCGAGATCCGCGCCCGCGACAGGCAGCTCGACAACCCGTTCTCCAAGGATGCGCAGATCACGGCGCTGCGCGGCGCGCGCACCTATCTCGGCGACAGGCTGATCCGCACGGCCAGGCCGCACAAGATGCTCGATCCGGCGAACGGCCCGCTGATAGCGGTGCGCCTCAACATCCTCACCCGCAAGACGCTGGGCGGGCTTGAGACCGATCTCGACAGCCGCGTGCTCGATGCCGCCGGACAGCCGGTTCCGGGGCTCTACGCGGTCGGCGAGGTAGCCGGCTTCGGCGGCGGCGGCCTGCATGGCTATGCGGCGCTGGAGGGCACCTTCCTCGGCGGCTGCATCTTTTCGGGGCGCAGCGCCGGACGGGCGGCGGCGGCCACGATTGCGTGAACGGAGGGGGCAGGTGATCGCCGGGTTAGCGACAACGCTGTAGGCTTTTTCAGTCAACAGTTGTCGACCGAACTCCAATCAGCGGGAAGAGCATGCGCATCATCGTCTATGGCATCGGCGCGATAGGAGGCGCCATCGCGGCCCAGCTGAGTTTTTTCGGCCACACGGTCCTCGGCATCGCCCGCGGCAGGCAGCTTGATGCCATCCGCGCTTCGGGACTGTCGCTTTCCACTCCGCAAGGCACCAGGACCGCGCGCTTTCCTGTCTATGCCGACCCGGCGGAGATTTCCTTCGAGCCGGACGATGTCGTGCTGCTGACGATGAAAACGCCAGACACGCTCGGCGCGCTGCAACGGCTCAACGCCGCCGGCCTGGCGACGCAACCCGTATTCTGCTTCCAGAACGGCGTCGCCAACGAGGCGCTGGCCTTGCGTTTCTTTGCCAATGTCTATGGCGCAACGGTGATGCTGCCGGCCGATTACGACACGCCCGGCGAGGTCGGGACCTATTTCGCGCCCAAGATCGGCGCCTTCGACATCGGCCGCTATCCTTCCGGAACCGACGACGCGGTCGAGAAACTGTGCGGGGTCCTGAGCACGTCCGGCTTCATCGTCGAGGCCAGGGACAATGTGATGGACAGCAAATACCGCAAGCTGCTGGCCAATCTTCGCAACATCATCGACGCGGCGCTTGGCGACACCGAGCTTCAGCGGAAATGGTATGCCAGGGCGCTCGCCGAGGCGGAGGCGGTGCTGACCGCCGCCGGAATAGCGTGGGACAAGACCGACGCCATGGCCCGCCAGGAACTGACCATAACCGCCATTCCCGGCCGAACGCGCGTCGGGTCGTCGACGCTGCAGAGCATCGTGCGCGGGACGGGCTCCCTCGAAACCGACTTCCTCAACGGCGAGATCGTGCTGCTCGGGCGGCTGCACGGCATGGCGACGCCCGTCAACGCAGCCTTGTGCAGACTGTCGATCGCGCTGGCCAGCGGCCGGATGCGGCCGCAATCGGCCGGCGACGACACGATCGCCTCCATGATCGGCGCGGCCGACGGAACCGGCTGATCGCCGGAGGCAATCAAAAAACAGAGCCGCCCGAGAATCCTTTCGGGCCCATGGAACGTCTTCCTCATGCAGACCCGCAAACAGGAGACTCCCATGACCTACAATCTGATCCGCTATGGCGTGAAGGACGCCAACATCGCCGAGAACCGGGCGCTGGTGGAAAAAGTGTTCGAGGCGCTGGACGAAACGCAGCCGCGATCGGTGCGCTATCTGGTGCTTGAGTTGGATAACGGCGAGTTCGTCCACCTTGTCGGCTATGACAAGGACAGCTCGGCGCTGACCGAGCTCGACGCGTTCAAGGCGTTCAGCGCCGATCATGCCGGCCGGCGTTCGACGCCGCTTGTGAGGTCGCCGGCGAAGATCGTCGGCGATTATCGTATGCTGGCCAGGGCCAATGAAGCCGTGCCCGCCTGACCTTGGCATTGGCGAGGCGAGAAAGAGGACGATGAGCTTGGCAGGGTTCGGCCGCGCGGAACTTGAAGCCATGCTCGTCGGCCTGCGCCCGAAACTGCACCGCTATGTCGCGCGCATGGCGGGCTCCGCCGTCGAGGGCGAGGACATCGTGCAGGAGGCAGTGGTGAAGGCGCTCGCCGCCCATGATGGCGGCGCTCTCGTCGAACGCCCCGAGCAGTGGCTGTTCCGCATCGCTCATAACGCGGCGCAGGATCATCTGCGCCGCCGCCAGCGGGAGCGCTCCCGCGTCACCGAGGCCGACATGACAACGATCGAGGATCTCTCGGCCAACGCCGAGGTGAGGCTCGCGGCGGCGGCAAGCCTGCGCAGCTTCATGCAGCTTACGCTGGCGCAGCGCAGCGCCGTGATCCTCGTCGACGTGCTTGGCCTCACCTTGCATGAGACCTGCGAGGTGACGGGCGCGACGCTTGCCGCCACCAAGGCGGCTCTGCATCGCGGCCGGGCGGAGCTGAAGGCGCTGGCTTCGGCGCCGGCCGATCTCGCGATGCCGAAACTCGAACCGGAAGAAGAGCGCCGGCTGCGCCGCTATATCGAGCTGTTCAACGCGCGCGATTTCGACGGGGTCAGGGCGCTGATCGCCCAGGACGTCCAGGTCGACGTCGTCAACCGCACCCGCCTCACCGGCAAGAAGGAAGCCTCGACCTATTTCGGCAATTACGAGCGCCTCGGCGACTGGACACTGTCGCTCGGCTTTGTCGATGGCCTGCCGGCGATCCTCATCCGCAACCCGCAGGCGGACGATGCCGTGCGCGGCTTCGTGCTGGTCCATTGGCGCGGCGAAGAGGTTGTGCGCATCCGCGATTTTCGCCATGCAGCCTACTGCCTCGAGAATGCAGACATCCATCCCGTCGGCGTTTGATCGTCGCGTGAGGCACTGCTCCATCAAATCATCGTGAAGCCGCGCGATCGTCACGGATCGGCCATCAGCGCAGCAGCATAGGCCTGCTCGAAGTCGGCCAGTCCCCGGTCCCATACGCGCCACGGCACGATCATTTCACCGTCCGCGAAGAAGGCGCCTGGCCAGCCGTCGTTAGTTTTTTATCATTTCACCACTCACGTAATGCGGGCGGACAGGAGCCCGCGAGGTTCTCTGATGTCTCTTACCGAAGCCACCAAGCCCGCCAAGCAGGATTCCCGCAAGGCCAAAGCAGCCACCGCGGCGCCGCCGCGCGAGCAGATCCTGATCGGCCCTGATTTCATCCAGAAAGGCGAGCCGCATGAGCGGCTCGACCGGTTATTCGCCGATCTGGCGAGCCGCTTCGATGCCGCACCGGCGGTCATCTCCGGCGGTCGGCGCTGGTCGTATCGCGAGCTGAACAGCCGCGCCAACCAGTTTGCCCATCTGTTGATCGAGCGCGGTGTCAAGCCAGGCGACAGGATTGGCCTTTTGCTCGACCGCTCCGCCGAAACCTACATCGCGGTGCTTGCAGTGATGAAGGCCGGGGCGGCATTCGTGCCCTTGGCCACCGCGTTTCCCGAAGACCGTATGGTGATGATCATCGAGGACGCCAACGTCACGATGGTGATCAGCGTTTCCGGTTATGCCGCGCGCGTGGCGCGCCTGCCCGTTCCGCATATCTCGATCGATTCGGCGGAGTCCGAAATCGCGCTCCAGCCGGAAACGGCGCCCTTGCCGGAAGGCGCCCAGGATCAGCCGACCCTCATCCTCGTCTACGAGCCGGAAAAGGCCTGCCTCGACCGCCTGTCCGCCGACGGATACCCGGCGGATCGTGCCCTGGAAATTTCGTCCTATCTGGCGCAGTCGACCGACCTTGCGCCCGAATTCGACTTGCTCGCCGCCGCCTGCGAGAAGCGCGGCCTCGCTTTCAAGCCTGTAGAGCTCGACGACGCGGTGCCGGTGCTGGCAAAGGCCGATCCCGCAACAACGCTGGTCTGGACGCTGACCGACGGCATTGCCTATTTCCGGGGCGGCGCTTCGCCGGCGCTGGCGCGGCTGAACGGGCTGCGCACCATCGGCGCCGACGATTCGCTGTTTGCGCTCTGCCAGGACAAGTTCCGCTGCGGCGCCGTGCTTGGCGCGCTCGGCCTGCCGGTGCCGCAAGCCGGCCTGGCGCGCAACGGCGAATGGCTGGTCGAGCCGCCGGCCTCGCCCAAGGGCTGGTTCGTCAAGCCGAAGCGGCTCGGCGCCAAGATCGGCATCTGGCCGGATTCGCGCATCACCGATCTCGGCCATGCGCTGGAGCTTAGCCGGCGCGTCTTTTCCCATTACCGCGACGACGTCGTCGTCCAGCCCTATGTCGCCGGCCGCAACGTGCGCGCGAGCTTCCTTGGGCTAAAGCCCGAAACCGGCATCGAGGCGCTTGGTATCTTCTTCGTCGATTCCGGCGGCGACTTCCAGACCATGGCCGACTCGATGGCGCTTTATGGCGAGACCGGCCAGGCCGCGAAGGATGCGGGCACCTATGTCGAGCCGGAGCTGGAGGCTGTCGGCGCCAGCCAGCCGGCGGCGGATCGAAAAATCCGCGCCATCGCGCAAAAACTGATAAGCGGTCTCGGCCTGAGAGATGTCTTTTCCGTCGACCTCAGAGTCGACGCTGACGACACCGTCCACCTCATCGAGTTCGAAGTCTGCCCCGGCCTGCCCTGCTTCGATTTTCGCGACTATTGCCGCAGGGAATGGGGCATGAGCCTCGCGGATGCGATGGCTGAGACGGCGGCCAATAGGCTCTTTCGCTAAACGCCCTCGACCAGCACGATCTCGCCGTCGGCCACTTTCTGGCGAATGGCGGCGGCGCGCTGGTATTCCGGCGAGTGGTAGCAGTCATGCGCCACGGCCAGCGATTCGAACTCGATGATGACGTTGCGGGCGCGGCCCGGCCCTTCGGCCTTTTCATGCTCGCCGCCGCGCGCCAGGAATTTCGCGCCGAAGCGATCGAAGGCGAGCTTCGCGGCGGCGACATAATACTTGTATCCCTCGGCGTCGCGCACATCGACGCGAGCGATCCAATATCCCTTGGGCATTGCGTTCCTCCTGTTTGCGCGCACGGAGCGAGGACCGGTTCCGAAAGTCGCTCCGGTGAGGCAGCTGGTGGTTTTTTCGAGAACCGGAGCGGAGCGTACTTAAAGTACGTGAGTACCGGAAGCGCAGAAAACGCGCCGGAGTAGAGTTTCAGAACCGGTCCTCAGGCCGACTGCATCTCGGCGATTATCGCCTCGGCCGCGGCGCGGCGGTCCGGCGCCTTGACGATCGGCCGGCCGACGACGAGATGGCTGGCGCCGTTGCGGATCGCCTGCGCCGGCGTCACCACGCGTTTCTGGTCGCCATGGTCGCTGCCCGACGGGCGGATGCCCGGCGTCACCACCGCCAGGTCGGGGCCGACGATGCGGCGCACCGCTTCGGCCTCTTCCGCCGAGCAGACGATGCCGCCCATGCCGGCATGCAGCGCCTGTTCGGAGCGCCTGAGCACCAGCGTGTGCGGGTCGTATTCATAGCCGGCGTCGATCATGTCCTGCTCGTCCATCGAGGTCAGCACCGTCACACCAAGCAGGCACAGATCGCTGCCTTTGGCCGCCTCGACAGCCGCTCTCATCGTTTTGGGATAGGCATGCAGCGTCAGCATCGAGACACCCATTTTGACGATGTTCTCCACGCCCTTGGCCACGGTGTTGTCGATGTCGAGCAGCTTCATGTCGAGGAACACTTTGGTGCCGCCGCTGGCGAGCTCCCGCGCGAAGTCTAGCCCGCCGGCAAAGGCCAGCTGGTAGCCGATCTTGTAGAAGGAAACGGCGCCTTCGAGCTCGCGTACCGCCGTCTCGGCCTCCTTCAGCGTCGGAAGGTCGAGCCCGACGATCAAACGGCCCCGCATCGTGTCTGCCTCCGCGAAATTGATCACACCTCGATCCGGGTCGACAGCATGCGCGAGGTTTCCATCAGTGTACGGCATAGGCGCTCCATCGATTGGTGTAGTCTGGCGTCCCTGAATTGTCCGTCCTCGGCGAAGGCTTCGTCGGCCTCGGAGACTGAGCATTCCGGCGTGATCACCTCCATCTGGCAGCGCACCAGCACCGCGCGCAGATGGTTGATGCAGCGTATGCCGGCGAACTTGCCCTCGGAGGACGAGCAGAGCCCGACCGGCTTGCCGGCAAGCGGCCTGAAGGTGCGGCTGCCCTCACGGCGTATCCGGCTCACCCAGTCGATCGCGTTCTTGAGCAATGGCGGGATCGAGCCGTTATATTCGGGCGTCGCGATCAGGACCCCGTCATGCGCCGCGATCTGGCGGCCGAGCCTGAGCGCGTTCTCGGGGATGCCTTTTTCCTTTTCGAGGTCCTCGTCCATGATCGGCAGCGGATAGTCGCCGAGCGAGATGCGCGTCACTTCCGCGCCCTGCACGGCCAATTCCTTCTGCGCCACATCGGCGGTCCGGCCGCTATAGGCGCCGGTCCGGACCGAGCCGGCGAAGACGAGGATTCGTAGGATCACTGCCATGGGCCTGCTTCGCCAAGGGAGTAGGGGAGTAAGGGAATAGGGCAGTAGGGATAGTGCGGAAACTGAATGTTCATTCCCTATTCCCCTACTGCCTTACTCCCCTACTCCCTTAACCCTAATGCGCCGCGCGGCGATAGATCCACAGCTGCGTCGGCGGGATGTTGCGGAAGATGAAATCGAAATGCTCGACGGTGTAGTCGCCGCGCCCCGCCGGGATCGGCGACAGCGGGCCGTAGGTCAGCTGCACGATCGGCCGTCCGGCGGGAATGCGGTCGAGCAGGCTTTCGATATAGGCGATGCGCTGGGCGACCGGGAAATTGAGCAGCGGCACGCCGGAGACGACCGAATCGAACACCATGTCGCGCTTCTCGCCGAGCGTGGCATTTAGATTGAAGGCGTCGCCCTCGATCACGTTGACGCCGGGATAGAGCCCGCGCAGATGGCGCACGAAGTCGGTCGAATATTCGACCGCGTAGAGATTTTCCGGCTTTACACCCTGGGCGAGGATGGCGCGGGTGATTACGCCGGTGCCTGGCCCCACCTCAAGCACGGGCAGGCCAGATCTCGGATTGACGATCGAGGCCATCTTGCGGGCGGTGACGGAACTGGTGGGGACGATCGAGCCGACCGTTTTCGGCTTGTCGATCCAGCCTTTGAAGAACTTCAGCTCGTCGTCGAATTTTTCCGCCAGCGCTTTGCGCAATCCGGGACTACGTGCCATCAGAGCTCTCCTCAATGCTCGCCCCCCGATCCGCTACTTAGCAGGTGGGTGGGACAAGGCAAGGCGTCAAGCTGGCATAAGATGTTGCTGACGCTTGGGAAGCGGATCGCCCTCCCAGGCCGTGCGCAATGCTGGCGTGTGACGATCAGTTTTCGCCGAACGACTCGAAGAAGTCCTTCATGCGGGCGAAGAAGCCGCTCGACTGAGGCGAGTTGTCCTTCGAGGAGAGCTGCTCGAACTCTTCCAGCAATTCGCGCTGGCGGCGCGACAGGTTCTGCGGCGTCTCGACCGCCGTCTGGATGTAGAGGTCGCCGACATTGGCCTGGCGCAGCACCGGCATGCCTTTGCCCTTGAGGCGGAACTGGCGGCCGTTCTGCGTGCCTTCCGGCACTTTCACCTTGGTCTGCGTGCCGTCGAGCGTGGTGACCTCGAAGGAGCCGCCAAGGGCGGCCGTCGTCATCGAGATCGGCACTTTGCAATAAAGGTCTGCGCCGTCGCGCTGGAAGAATTCGTGCGGCTTTACCGCCAGGAAGATGTAAAGGTCGCCGGACGGCCCGCCGCGCAAGCCCGCCTCGCCCTCATTGGCCAGCCGGATGCGAGTGCCGTCCTCGATGCCGGCCGGGATGTTGACCGACAGCGAGCGCTCCTCGGTGACGCGGCCCTGTCCAGCGCATTTCGGGCAAGGGTCCTTGATCGTCTGGCCGCGGCCCTGGCATTGCGGGCAGGTGCGCTCGATCGAGAAGAAGCCTTGCGTGGCGCGCACCTTGCCGTGGCCGTGGCACATCGAGCAGGTCACCGGCTGCGTGCCGGGCTTGGCGCCGCTGCCGGAGCATTCCGAGCAGGAAATGGAAGCCGGCACGTGGATCTGCGCGGTCTTGCCGGAAAAGGCCTCTTCCAGCGTGATTTCCATGTTGTAGCGCAGGTCGGCGCCGCGTTCGCGGCCGCCCGACGAGCGGCGCTGGCGGCCACCCATCATGTCGCCGAAAATATCCTCGAAGATGTCCGCGAAACCGCCGGCGCCGAAGCCGTGCGCGGCGCCGTTCATGCCGCCCTCGAAGGCGGCGTGGCCGAAGCGGTCATAGGCGGCGCGCTTCTGCGGGTCCTTCAGCGTCTCGTAGGCTTCGTTGATTTCCTTGAACTTGTGCTCGCAGGCATGGTCGCCGGGGTTGCGGTCGGGATGGAACTGCATGGCGAGCTTGCGAAAAGCGCTCTTGAGTTCCTTTTCGTCGGCGCCTTTTTGCACGCCCAGCGTTTCGTAGAAATCAGCTTTCATTTTTTCCCGCTGTCCGGATGCTCAATGTCTTCAAGCATTGTTGGCGACGTTTGCCGGCATGGCCTTGGATTTAGGAGCGATGTTTCCCGGATGCTAGTACCAAGCAGGCTAGCTCCGGTTTTTTCCGTCACTTTTTCAAGCAGGCCCGTACTTTTTCAACGAAGGTTGCAAAAAAGCCCGGCTTTGCACCGGGCTTTTGCACTTAATCGCCGTCAGCCGGCTCAAGCCGACTTCTTCTTGTCGTCGTCTTCGTCGATTTCCTCGAAGTCGGCGTCGACCACGTCCGAATCCTTGGCGGCATCCGCCTTGGCGTCGGCTTCGGCCGCTTCCTTCTGCGAGGCCTCGTACATGGCCTGGCCGAGCTTCATCGACACTTCGGCGAGCGACTGCGACTTGGCCTCGATATCGGCCGGATCGTCGCCTTCGGCCGCGGTCTTCAGCGCGGCGATGGCATCGGAGATCGCGGTGCGATCAGCATCCGAGACCTTGTCGCCATAATCCTTCAGCGACTTCTCGGACGAATGCACCAGCGCCTCGGCCTGGTTGCGGGCCTCGACGAGAGCACGGCGCTTCTTGTCGGCGTCGGCATTGGCCTCGGCGTCCTTCACCATCTTCTCGATGTCGGCGTCGGACAGGCCGCCCGAAGCCTGGATGCGGATCTGGTGCTCCTTGCCGGTGCCCTTGTCCTTGGCCGAGACGTTGACGATGCCGTTGGCGTCGATGTCGAAGGTGACCTCGATCTGCGGCACGCCGCGCGGCGCCGGCGGGATGCCGACCAGGTCGAACTGGCCGAGCAGCTTGTTGTCCGCCGCCATTTCGCGCTCGCCCTGGAAGACGCGGATCGTCACAGCCGACTGCGAATCCTCGGCGGTCGAGAAGGTCTGGCTCTTCTTGGTCGGGATCGTCGTGTTGCGCTCGATCAGTCGGGTGAACACGCCACCCAGCGTCTCGATGCCCAGCGACAGCGGCGTCACATCGAGCAACAGCACGTCCTTAACATCGCCCTGCAGCACGCCGGCCTGGATGGCGGCGCCGAGCGCAACGACCTCATCCGGATTGACGCCCTTGTGCGGCTCCTTGCCGAAGAACTGCTTCACGATCTCCTGGATCTTGGGCATGCGGGTCATGCCGCCGACCAGCACCACTTCGTCGATCTCGGCAGCCTTCAGGCCAGCATCCTTGAGCGCCGCCTTGCAGGGCTCGATCGTGCGCTGGACGAGGTCGTCGACCAGCTGCTCGAACTTCGCCCGGGTGAGCTTCATCGTCAGGTGCTTCGGGCCGGTGGCGTCGGCGGTGATGAAGGGAAGGTTGATCTCGGTCTGCGTCGTCGACGACAGCTCGATCTTGGCCTTCTCGGCCGCTTCCTTCAGACGCTGCAGCGCCAGTTTGTCGGCCTTGAGGTCGATGCCCTGTTCCTTCTTGAATTCGGCCGCCAGATATTCGACGAGCCGCATGTCGAAATCCTCGCCGCCGAGGAAGGTGTCACCATTGGTCGACTTCACCTCGAACACGCCGTCGCCGATTTCGAGCACGGAAATATCGAAGGTGCCGCCGCCAAGGTCATAGACGGCGATGGTCTTGCCGTCCTTCTTCTCCAGGCCGTAGGCAAGGGCTGCGGCCGTCGGCTCGTTGATGATGCGCAGCACCTCAAGGCCGGCGATCCTGCCGGCGTCCTTGGTCGCCTGGCGCTGGGCGTCGTTGAAATAGGCCGGAACGGTGATGACCGCCTTCTCGACCTTCTCGCCCAGATAGGCTTCTGCCGTCTCCTTCATCTTCTGCAGGATCATGGCCGAGATCTGGCTGGGCGACTGCTTCTTGCCGCCGGCCTCGACCCAGGCGTCGCCATTGTCGCCCTTGACGATCTTGTAGGGGACAAGCTTCTTGTCCTTCTCCGTCACCGGGTCGTCATAGCGGCGGCCGATCAGGCGCTTGACCGCGAAGATGGTGTTTTCAGGATTGGTGACCGCCTGGCGCTTGGCCGGCTGGCCAACGAGGCGTTCGCCGTCATTCGAGATGGCGACGATGGAAGGCGTCGTGCGCGCGCCCTCAGCATTCTCAATCACCTTGGGGTCCTTGCCATCCATGATGGCGATGCAGGAATTGGTGGTGCCGAGATCGATACCGATAACTTTTGCCATTGTTCTAGTCTCTCCTCTAAGCAGGCTCTCAGGACCCTTCAAAAGGCGTTCCGACGAAAGCCCCTGTTCACAAGAAATCCCGTCATGGTCACCGGTTTTCGGGGGCCGGGACGGCTGGGGCGTATATAAGAACAGCCGATACGGGGCGCAAGCATTCTGCGCAAGCTGTTCATTGTCTCGGCAAGGCTTTGGCAGCGATCCGCCGCGCGTTGCGGCGCGCTCGGCGCGAGCCCGCGCTATCGTATTGTTCCGACTGGCTTTTTTGGACGCGACGCCGCTGGCGGCGCCTGGAGCCGTCATCCGGTGAGGGTAACGCTCGCCTCGGGGGGCGTGACTTTCGGTCGCGAAAGGCCGGAAAATCGGCGTCTCGGCGACCTTTCACGCATCCGGCGGCTAGCTTGTCAGGGGAGCGCCTCGCGCTCGGGCAAAACCCTGCCGGGCGCGTGGCCCGGCAGGGCTCCGGACTTAGAGCCCGTTGTCCTTGAGGATCTTGGCGGCGTTCTCCTTGGTGATCTTCTCCGTCGGCAGCGTGATGGTCTTCTCGACCTTCTCGCCGTTGAGGAACTTGATCGCCTGACGCAGGCCCTCGGCGCCCGGCGTGACATAGGTGAAGGTCGCGGTCAGCTCGCCCTTGTTCACCATCTGCACGCCTTCGTTGGGCAGACCGTCGATGCCGATGAACTTGATGTCCTTCTCGCGCCCGACATCCTTCGCCGCGAGATAGGCGCCATAGGCCATCGGATCGTTGTGGCCGTAGACGAGGTCGATCTTCTCGTTGGTCTTCAGCGCGTTGGCCATGATGTTGTAGGCCTGGTCCTGCTTCCAGTCGCCCGACTGCTGGTCGAGCAGATACTTGATGCCCGGCTCCTTGTCGGTGAATTCATGGAAACCGTCATGGCGGTCATGCGCCGGCTGCGTGCCCATGCCGCCCCAGATCTCGACGACGTTGCCGGCGGCCTTGCCCTTGCCGCCCAGAAGCTCGACGGCATATTCGCCGGCAGCCCGGCCGATCAGCTTGTTGTCGCCACCGACGAACTGCGTGTAGTCCTTGGTGTCGACATTGCGGTCGAGCACGAAGACCGGGATCTTGGCGTCGATCGCCTGTTGCACCACGCCGGTGAGGCCGGCCGATTCCTTCGGCGACACCAGCAGCGCGTCGACCTCCTGGCGGATCAGGTTCTCGACGTCGGCGACCTGCTTTTCGGTCTTGTCCTCGCCGTCGGTGATGATCAGCTCGACTTCCGGATGCCTGGCGGCCTCGGCGATGATGTCCTTGTTGAACTGGGCGCGCCAGGGTTCGATGGTCGTCACCTGCGAGAAGCCGATCT
Source organism: Mesorhizobium sp. M2A.F.Ca.ET.046.03.2.1 (assembly GCF_003952425.1). Classification (NCBI taxonomy): domain Bacteria; kingdom Pseudomonadati; phylum Pseudomonadota; class Alphaproteobacteria; order Hyphomicrobiales; family Phyllobacteriaceae; genus Mesorhizobium; species Mesorhizobium sp. M2A.F.Ca.ET.046.03.2.1. The sequence goes on from NZ_CP034449.1 coordinate 2,858,944, forward strand.
TCCACTTCTTGTCCTGGGCAAAGGCATGGTTGCCGGACAGAATTGCGGTGGTCGTCAGAAGTGCCGCCGCGAAAGTGGCGAGCTTCAGCATTTCACGTCGTTTCATGGTCCTGTTTCCTCCGGATTATAGAGACGAGGTCTCCTGTGACGGCCGCTTGGCCGCGGCCGTTTCCTTTTGCGCCGCCCGTCCGCCGGGCAGGCGCAGATAGCTTAAAATGTCGCCGGCGTTGCGCTCCTGAACGAGCACCGTGCCGATGATGATCGCCCCCTTCAGCACCAGCTGAAGGTTCGAATTGATGTTGTGCAGCTGCAGGATGTTGGACAGCAGTCCGAAGATCAGCACGCCGCAGAAGGTGCCGATCAGGCTGCCGCGCCCGCCCATCAGGCTGGTGCCGCCGATAACCACGGCGGCGATGGCGTCGAGCTCCAGCCCCGCGCCGGCATCCGGCTTGCCTTGCCGGTATTGCGCCACGTAGAGCGCCGCCGCGATGCCGGCGAGCAGGCCGGACACCGCATAGGTGGCGATCTTGACGCGTCCCGCCGCGATGCCGGAAAGCCTGGCCGCCTCCTCATTGCCGCCGATGGCGTAGACATAGCGGCCGAAGGGCGTGAAGCGCAGCACCGCGCCGTAGATCACGACCGCGCCGAGGAAGAACAGGCCTGGCATCGGCACGACGCCGAACACCAGCGAGCGCAGGATCTCGAACTCTTCCGTGGCGTTGGAGCCGGTATAGACCGGCAGCACCGCATTGTTCTGGCCGGCGGTCAGCCTGGCGATGCCGAGCGCTGTCACCATCATCGCCAGCGTCACGATAAAGGGCTGCAGGCGGCCGGCGACGATGATGAAGCCGTTGATGGTGCCGAACAGCAGGCCGACGCAAGGCGCCACCAGAAGCACGCCGAGCACGCCGAACTTGGTCTCGACCTGCGGCAGCAGGTACCACAGCGAGAGGCAGCAAAGGATCACGCCGACCACGCCCGGGATGACCAGCCCGCGCGTCGTGTCCAGCCGCACGTCGCGGCCGGCTTCCGCGCCGGCGCGGGATTTCTGGATGTTGAGCAGGATGAAGCGGGTGGCGAGTGCGCCGAGGCTGAGAGCCACCAGCGCGGTCGTCGGCACGCCAAGCGCCGCCGACGGCGTGATGCCCGGCACGGTGAGCAGCATGGCGCAGACGACCGAGCAGATCGCCATCAGCGAGCCGACGGAAAGATCGATGCCGCCGGTCAGGATCACCGCCGTCATGCCGGTGGCGATGAGGCCGGTGGTCGACACCTGGCGCAGCACGTCGAGCAGGTTACCGTAGGACAAGAAGATGTTGTTGCCCTTGGAGCTGATCGGCGAGCCGAACACGCCGATCAGGAAGATGGCGATCAGCCCCCAGTAAAGTTTGGTGCGGGAGACAAGGCTGATGAGGTTCATGCCGCAGGTCTCGCGGTCCTTCTAGGGGCGGCAAGCCGCATGATCGCCTCCTCGCTGGCCTCAATGCGGGACAGGATGCCGCGCTGGCGGCCCTCCGCCATGACCAGGATGCGGTCGGCCAGATGCAGAAGCTCGGGCAGTTCCGAGCTGATCACGGTGATCGCCAGCCCGTCGCCGGCGAGCTTGAAGATGAGGTCGTAGATCTCGCGCTTGGCGCCGACATCGATGCCGCGCGTCGGCTCGTCGAGCAGAAGCACGCGCGGCCGTGTCGCCAGCCATTTGCCGATCACCACCTTCTGCTGGTTGCCGCCCGACAGCGTGCCGGCGGCCTGCTCGATGCTTTCGCAGCGTATGCCGAGCGCGCTCACCGCCTCGCGCGCAAGGCCTTGCTCGCCCGAGCGCGAGCGCAGGCCGAAGCGCGCCAGCGCGCCGACCAGCGGCAGCGCGACATTGTCGGTGATCGAGGCCGTGAGATGCAGGCCTTGCGTCTTGCGGTCCTCGGTGACCAAGGCAATGCCCAGCCGGCGCGCCTCGCGCGGCGAGCCGATCTCGACCGGCGCGCCGTCGAGCTTGATCTCGCCGCCGGTACGGCCGCCGCCGGAGCCGAAGATCGCTTCCAGGATTTCGGTGCGGCCGGAACCCAGCAGCCCGCCTATGCCGAGGATTTCGCCCGCCGAAAGATCGAAGCTCACGCCCTCGATCACGCTGCGCCAGCCATGCCGGTCGGGCTTCGACAGCGACAGGTCCCTGACCGCGAGCACAGCCTTGCCGCCCGGACCGCGCTGATGATCGGAGGACGCCATAAGATCGCGGCCGACCATGGCCGAGATGATGGCGTCTTCGTTCAGCGCCGCCATATCGTTGGTCAGCACGTGACGCCCGTCGCGCAGCACCGTCACCCGGCTTGCCAGATGCATGACCTCGTCGATGCGGTGCGAGATGTAGACGATGGCGACGCCGCTTGCCGCGAGCTGACGGATGATGCGGAACAGTCGCTCGCACTCGGCCGGTGACAGCGCCGAGGTGGGTTCGTCCATGATCAGGATGCGCGCCGATTTCGACAGCGCCTTGGCGATCTCCACCAGCTGCTGCTCGCCGACCCTGAGCCGGCCGACCCGCGCTTCCGGATCGAGCTCGATGCCGAGACGCTGCAACAGCGCTTTTGCCGCGCGGCTGCTCGCCTTGCGGTCAACCACCAGCCCGGCGATCAGCTTTTCGCGGCCGAGGAAGATGTTGTCGGCGACGCTGAGCTCGGGGACGAGGTTGAGCTCCTGGTGGATGATGGCGATGCCAGCGTCCTCGGCGTCGCGCACACCGGCGAAACGGACCGCCTGGCCGTCGATGGCGACAGTGCCTTCGTAGTCGGTATAGACGCCCGAGAGGATCTTCATCAGCGTCGATTTGCCGGCGCCGTTCTCGCCCATCAGCGCATGCACCTCGCCGGGCCTGAGGTCCAGGCTGACATCGGACAGCGCGGTGATGCCGCCGAACCGCTTGGAAATGCCGGTCGCGCTCAGGACGACGGTCGGACCGTCGGCCGTCACGTCCTCCGTCGTGATGGAGCCAGCGCGCTGCATGACAAAGGACGGCCTCCCTCCGTCGTCTTCGGCGACTTGAACGCTAATCGAAACGTTTCGAACGTGTCAAGCGCCTATCTGTTCTCTGAGGATTGATGCATTTCAATTCTTGCGAAAAATGCCGGGTTTACGTAGGTTTAGCCAGATAAGGGCGGCTAAACGTTTCGAAAATGACGGCGTCAGAGCAGAAAAAACAGCGGAAATCCACGGCGCCGACCATGCTGCATGTGGCTGAGGCGGCGCGTGTGTCCGTAGCCACGGTCTCTGCATTGCTCAACGGTACCGCCACCGTCAGTCCCGAGCTTACGCAACGCATCGAGCAGGCGATCCGCGACATCGGCTACAAGCGCAATGCCATCGCCCGCAGCCTGAAGATGGGCACCACGCGCACAATCGGCCTCACCGTGCCGCACATCACCAACCCGTTCTTCACCGATGTCGTCTCGGTCATCCAGCAGGCCTTCGACCGCGCCGGCTATGCCGTCATGCTGTGCTGCACCGACGAGGATCTGAACACGCAGGACGAGCAGATCCGCCTGCTGCTCGACCGCATGGTCGACGGGCTGATCGTGGCGCGCGTCGGCGACGGCGGCCTTCTGAAGAGCATCGTCGAGGACACCAATGTGCCGGTGGTGCTGCTCGACCGCCTTTGCGAAGGCGTCGACACCGACGCGGTGGTGCTGGACAACCAGCGTGCCGTGTTCGACGCCGTCACCTATCTAATCCATCTTGGCCATCGGCGCATCGGCTACATCACCGGCACGTCCGACATATCTCCCATGCATGACCGCATGATCGGCTATCGCGAGGCGCTGCAGGCGGCCGGCCTGCCGGTGGCGGAGGAACTCATACGCTCCGGCAATTTCCACGAGATCGACGGCTACAACGCCACCATGCAGCTCTTGTCGCTGCACGACCGGCCAAGCGCGATCTTCTCGGCCAACAACCCGATGGTGATCGGCACGATGAAGGCGATCCGCGACATCGGCCTCTCTTGCCCCGAGGACATTTCGGTCGCCTGCTTCGACGACTTTCCCTGGTCGGACGTGTTCGTGCCGCAGCTCACCACCGTCGCGCAGCCGGTGCAGGCGATCGGCGAGCAGGCGGCGAACCTCCTGCTCGACCGGCTGGCCGGCAACCGCGACGCGCCGCCGCGCAAGCTGGTGCTGAAGGGCCGGCTGATGATCCGCAATTCCTGCCGGCCGCTGGGCGCGATCGCGCAGAGCGTCAGCGCGTAGCTTCGAGAGCCTCTGCGCACAGCGCCTGCAATCTCGGGAAGATGCGGCTGCCGCCGGTGATCACCCGCGTGCCCTGGCCGAGCACCGTCTTCGGATCCGCTCTGAGCACCGTGCCGCCGGCCTCTTCGACCAGCAGCATGCCGGCGAGGCAATCCCAGGCGTTCATGTGCTCCTCGACATAGCCGAGCAGCCGGCCGGACGCCGCATAGGCGAGCATCAGCGCTCCGGAAGCATTGCGGTAGAAGACGCCGCCCTCCGCCATGATCAGGCTGATGAGAGTGACGACATTCTTGGTCGAGGCGCGGTTGGACAGCCCGGTGCCGACGGCGCCCTCGGAAAGCGACGCGGCATTGCTGGTCTTGATCGGCTTGCCGTTGAGGAAGGCGCCGCCGCCCAGGCGGCCGTAGAACGTCTCGTCGGTCGAAGGCTCATGGATGACGCCGACCACCGTCTCGCCGTCCTTGGCGCAGGCGATCACCACGCACCAGGCGGGAATGCCGCGCACGAAATTGGCGGTGCCGTCGATCGGGTCGATCACCCAGACATGGCCGGTTGTTCCGGTCACCGCAGCATGCTCCTCGCCGATGATGCCGTCTTGCGGATAGGCCTCGGCGATCGCCGCGCGGATGAACAGCTCGACCTCGCGGTCGGCTTCCGAAACCAGGTCCTGGTGACCCTTGCTCTCGACGGCCAGGTTGTCGAGGTCGCGGAAATATTTCAGCCCCAGCTCGCCGGCGCGGCGCGCCAGGTCGATGGCAAAATGCATGCGGTCGTCGAGATCTTTGGTCACGGGGAACTCTTGGCTGAGAGGGACATCTGCGCCCTTAACAGACCAATATGTCAGGCGAAAGTGACAGCGCGATCACGCCGCCTTGGACATCGATTTGTGCACGTCGGCGAGAATTTCGTAGGAGCGCACGCGCGCAGCGTGATCGAAGATCTGCGCCGTCACCATCAATTCGTCGGCGCCGGTGCGGCGGATGAAGGCGTCGATGCCCTGGCGCACCGTCTCCGGCGAACCGATGACGGCGCAGGACAGCGCCTGGGCAAGCATGGTTTTCGCCATAGGATCGAGATCGCGGTCGTAATTCTCGACCGGCGGCGGCAATTGCCCCGGACGGCCGCTGCGCAAATTGACGAAGGCCTGCTGCAGCGAGCTGAACAACAGCTTCGCCTCAGCGTCCGTCGGCGCGGCGGAGACATTGAGGCCGAGCATGACATAAGGCTTGTCGAGCTGCGCCGACGCCTGGAACCGCGTGCGATAAACCTCCAGCGCATGGTCGAGCTCGGCCGGCGCGAAATGCGAGGCGAAAGCGTAGGGCAGGCCGAGAAGCGCTGCGAGCTGCGCGCCATAGAGGCTGGAGCCGAGTATCCAGACCGGCACGGTCTGGCCTTCGCCCGGCACGGCACGGATGCGCTGGCCTTCCTCGGCCGGCTGGAAATAGCCCATCAGCTCGACCACGTCCTGCGGGAAATTGTCGGCAGACTCCAGGTTGCGGCGCAGCGCCCGCGCGGTCAGCATGTCGGTGCCCGGCGCGCGGCCGAGTCCGAGGTCGATGCGGCCGGGAAAAAGTGCCGCCAGCGTGCCGAACTGCTCGGCGATCACCAGCGGCGCATGGTTGGGCAGCATGATGCCGCCGGCGCCGACGCGGATTGACTTGGTGCCGCCGGCGACATGCGCGATCACGACGGATGTCGCGGCGCTCGCGATGCCCGGCATGTTGTGGTGCTCGGCCAGCCAGTAGCGCTTGTAGCCCAGGCGCTCGGCATGGCGGGCGAGGTCGAGCGAATTGGCGAGCGACTGCGAAGCGGTGCTGCCTTGGGTGATCGGCGACAGGTCGAGAACCGAAAGGGCGGTCATTGGTCAGGTCTCCACGATGCGTTTTTCCCTGAGCCTTGCCTCGAAAGCGGCGCGGTTGGGAATGACGATGGCGAGCTGGTTCTCCAGCACGTCGGCAAGTTCGACGGCGGTCGCGATCTCGCGCTGCTCGCTGCGGCCCCTGGCATGATGCGTCGAAAGGCGGTTGTTGCGCAGCGCGTAGCGCCGGTCGGGCAAAGCGAGCGCGGCGACCAGCGTCGACAGGAAATGCGAGCTCGGATGCGTCGACAGGAAATGGCTGGCGACCCGGTAGTCGACCTCATAGGCCCGGCTCAGGTCGAAGCGGTAGAGCGTGCGCCAATCATCGCCGATATCGGCCTGCAGGCGGAATTGTCCGCCGGTCTCGACGAGGCGGAAGGTTTCGTGCGGCGTCTGCTGCTCGAGCCCTGGTTCCAAAAGCAGCGGCGCCGTCAGCGTCAGGCCGCCGAAGCCGACATCGCCGATGTAAGTGCGGCCGCCAAGCTCGATGCGCAGCAGCATATGGCTGCGCGCCGTGACGGCGTCATCCGGCTGGCCCCACAGCACGCGGGCGGCAAGGCCGCTGACGGTGAAGCCCAGCGCGTCAAGCGCGTGCATGAAGATCAGATTGTGCTCGAAGCAATAGCCGCCGCGGCCCTGGCGAAAAACCTTGTCCTGCAGCGAAGCGACGTCGAGGCCGACGGAGACGCCCATCAAGGCATCGATGTTCTCGAACGGGATCGCCCGCGGGTGCGCGGCGTGCAGCGCCTGCAGCGTGGCAAGCGAAGCGTCGGCCGGTCCGCCGTAACCGATGCGGGCAAAATAGCCATCGAGATCGAAGTCGCTCATTCAGGACGGGTCCGGCTTGACCGGTCCGATATAGGCACTGGGCACCGGCGTCGCAAACAATGGCCGGGATTTGGGATTGGGCCAGCCCTCAGGCTGCTTGATTGTGGTTGTTCTCGGCCGGCTCGTCATCGACGACAGCCGTCTGCTGCGCCGCCAGGAAATTGCCGAACGGGCTCAGGCTCTCGAAGTGGTCGCAGAACACCTTGATGACGACCAGCAGCGGCACCGCCATCAGCGCGCCGACGAAGCCCCACAGCCAGGACCAGAAGGCGATGGCGATGAAGATCGCCACGGCGTTGATCTCAAGACGCCGCCCGACCACCGTCGGCGTCACGAACTGGCCTTCGACAATGTCGCACAGCACCACGAAGGCCGGCGCCAAGAGCGCATAGGCGATCGTGTCGAAGCTGATCAGCGCAATGACGGCGACAATCAGGACGGTCATCAGCGCCCCGACATAGGGCAGGAAATTGAGCAAGGCCGCCATCGCCCCCCAGACGAGCGGGTTGGGCATGCCGAGCCCCCAGAGGCCCAGCCCGATCACCGTGCCGAGACTGACATTGATGACGGAGACCGTGAGCAGATAGTGCGAAATCTCGCGCTCGACGTCATAGACGACGCGCAGCGCCCGCTTCTTCTGCGTCATGCTGGCGAAGGATTGGACGATCTTCTCGTAGAACAGCGTGCCGGAGGCGAGCAGGAACAGCGACAGCACGAAGACGATGGTGATCGCGGTGCCTGCTTCCAGGATGTTGCTGGCCGCGGTGGAGAGGATGCCGGAAGGCGCCACCGCGACCCGCTGCAGGCCGGGCTCCTGCGAGGTCTCGGTCAGCGCTTCCAGTTGATGCGCGAGGTCCGTCATTCGTTCGAGCGGCCGCCTGAACGGCGCCAGCCGCTCGGTCAGCTGCTGGCCGATCGAATAGGAGTTGTTGATGAGGTCGATAACCGGGCCGCTGAGCAGATAGCCGGCGGCGGTGAAAATGAAGATCGACAGCAGCACCAACAGCGTCGCCGACACCACTTCCGGGATCCCGTGCTTTCTCAGAAAGCGCACGATCGGCGTCAGCGTCAGCGCCAGCAGGAAGGCAAGCATCACCGGCATGAAGAAGGCGCGGGCGAAGTATAGCGCCGCCGCGGTCATCAGAATGAAGATCCCGATCACCAGCGACCGCATCAGGCGTATGTCCGCCCTGGCATCGGCACGCGGGTCAGGGCTTTCGGCAGCGCTTGCGCCCGAAGCGGTCTGTTCGGCTTTCATCGGTTCCCTTGCAAGCCGCCAGCCGATAATGCATGGCGGGCCTGTGCCGGAAACGCGGGAGTTCCGGGCAAGGTTCCAAGAGCCGGCTTTCCGCATCCGGGGGGCCGGTTTAGAGCGGATCGCTCGTCAGGCAGCCGGCGCTGGCGCCGCCTTGGCCGTCTCCTTGCGCACGATCGGCGCCACCTTGGTGCCGTAGAGCTCGATCGCCTTCATGATCTTGGCATGCGGCATGGTGCCGATCGCCATCTGCAGCAGGAAGCGGTCGTTGTTGAAGATCCTGTGCTGGGCGACGATCTTTTCAGCCACCTGCTCGGGGTTACCGACGAAGAGCGCCCCATTGGGACCCCGCGCCTGGTCGAAATGCGCCCGCGAGGTCGGGCCCCAGCCCCGCTCGCGCCCGATGCGGTTCATCACCTCGGCCTGCGGTCCGTAGAAATCGTCGGCCGCCTGCTCGGTCGTCTCGGCGATGAAGCCGTGCACGTTGATGCTGGTGGCAAGCGTTGCCGTATCGGTGTTGGCGCGGCGCGCCGCCTCGCGATAGATATCGAACAGCGGCGCGAAACGCGCCGGCTCGCCGCCGATGATGGCCAAAGCCAGCGGCAGGCCGAGCACGCCGGCGCGGGCTGCGGATTGCGGTGTGCCGCCAATGGCGATCCAGATCGGCAGCTTCTCCTGGAAGGGACGCGGGTAGACGCCGCGGCCGTTGATCGGCGCGCGTAGCTTGCCCTGCCACATCACCTTCACCTGGTCGCGGATGGCGAGCAACAGATCGAGCTTCTCAGCGAAAAGCTCGTCATAGTCTTCCAAATTGTAGCCGAACAGCGGGAAGGATTCGATGAAGGAGCCGCGCCCCGCCATGATCTCGGCGCGGCCGTTGGACAGAAGGTCGAGCGTGGCGAATTGCTGGAAGACGCGCACCGGATCGTCGGAGGAAAGCACGGTGACGGCGCTGGTAAGCCGGATCTTCTTCGTGCGCTCGGCCGCCGCGGCAAGCGCCACGACCGGCGCGGAGGCGGCATAGTCGGGGCGGTGATGCTCGCCGAGCCCGAACACGTCGAGGCCGACCTGGTCGGCCAGCTCGATTTCCTCGATGAGATTGCGCAGCCGCTCATGCGGACCGATGGCGCCGGGACCCGGCTCCGGGCTGACATCGGCAAAAGTGTAGAGACCGAGTTCCATCTGGTTGCGTCCTGAACCTGTTCATGTGGGTTTTTTGCCTGTTGGCACTCTAGGTAACCGTATGCCTTGCCGCCCGCCAGAGGCGCGATCGGTGAACAGTGCATCGCGCATCGCCAAGCCGTATCCCTGCGGCAACAAGCCCGGTTTTTTCATGGCTGGCATACCGTTTTGACGCTTGAACTCGCCGCTTTCACGCGTATGTAAGCGTCGCGAATAGACTGCAGGGAAGTACACTTGGCTATCTACAGGGAAAAAGACATTTTCGAGCGGCGCAATGCCGCGAACGAGGCAAAGAAGGCGCTGCTCGCGCGCTTCAAGGCAAAGCCGGCGGCGGATGATCCCGCTGTGCTGGCGCGCCAGGCCGAACGCAAGGCGATCCTCGAGGCCCGCGCCATCCGCGAAGCGGAGAAGGCAAGGCTGAAGCAGGAAAAGCTGGCTCGCGAAGCGGCCGAGAAGGCCGAACGCGAAGCCGCCGCCGAAGCGGCGCGTATCGCCGCCGAAGAGGCTGCTGCCGCCGAGGCCAAAATCCGCGAGGCCGAGGAAGCAGAGCGCATCGCGTTCGAGCTTGCCGACGAGGCCGCGCGCAAGGCCAAGCGTGACGCACGCTACGCCGCCCGCAAGGCGCGCGTCGGCAGGACGCCTCCGGGCTTCTCGGCCCGCTAAGTCCGGGTTGTTTGGAAGATCGGTCAGGGTCGCCGAAAGCGGCCCTGAACGCGTTTGTGCCGTCGGCTCTAATTTAAAGCATGTCTCCCGAAAGTGGGAACCGGGTTCGGGATAAAGACATGCGTAAAATCAAAAAACTAAAGCGCATGGAGCGAATCTGAAAGATCGCGACGCGCTTTAGGCTACCAGCTTCAGCCCGACGATGCCGCAGACGATCAGGCCGATGCAGGCCAGCCGGACGACGGTCGCAGGTTCGCCGAGCAGCCAGATGCCGAGCAGCGCCGTGCCGACGGTGCCGATGCCGGTCCATACGGCATAGGCGGTGCCGACGGGCAGAGTCTTCAGCGCCAGGCCGAGCAGGCCGAGGCTGACGATCATCGAGGCGATGGTGAGAAGGGTCGGCAGCGGCCTGGAGAAACCATCGGTGTATTTGAGGCCGATCGCCCAGCCGATCTCGAACAAGCCGGCGAAGCATAGAAAGATCCAGGACATCAAAAACGCTCGGTCATTCCAGCATCGCCTGAGATGCTTGGTGGCGGGTCGTCACGGCCGGTTTTTCCGGGAAGCGAGGTCGTCCTCCCTCCTTGAAAATAAGATGGCCTGTTTTCCGATCAACAAAACACCGGCAGCATTGTCATGCCGCCGGTTCAGATCTGCAGGGAGCCGGTCGACCGATTCGGGCCGCTTACTTTTCCTTGATGCGCATCGCCTTGACCGGCGGCGCCTTGGGAGCCGGGGCCGCGGCGGGCTTCTTGGCGTCCTTCTTCGGTTTGCGGGCTTCCTTGCCCGCCTTCATCGCACCTTTAGCCATGATTCGCTCCTCCGATTGTGGGCAAGCCGAGTGAAACAAGAGAAATGACGGACTGCAAGAGGCAGTGCGGCTTTGCTAAGCCGGCCGGCCGGCTGTCAACCGATTTTGCGGTCGCGACGCCAGTTCGAAACCTCGCATGGACTGGCGCATTGTCTGTAGAGCTTTGCTGGGCGGGCCGCTAAGCTCGCGCGCAGGGCTAGCCGGGGATCGGATGGCAGGACATAGCGGATCGAGACGGGTGATCTACGCCGCGCTTGCCGGCAATCTGGCGATCGCGGTCACCAAATTCGTGGCGGCAGCCTTCACCGGTTCGTCCGCCATGCTGTCGGAAGGTGTGCATTCGTTGGTCGACACCGGCAATGGCACGCTGCTCCTTTACGGCATGCATCGCGCCGCGCGGCCGCCCGATCACACCCATCCGCTCGGTCACGGGCGCGAGCTCTATTTCTGGAGTTTCATCGTCGCGCTTCTGGTTTTCGCGCTTGGCGCCGGCGTTTCCTTCTATGAGGGCATCATCCACATCATGGCGCCCGAACCGGTCGTCAACGCCAAGGTCAACTATATCGTGCTCGGCCTTTCGTTCTTGTTCGAGGGCAGCTCGTGGCTGGTGGCGCTGAGGGAGTTCCGCCGGCAGAAGGGCCGACAGGGCTGGTTCGAGGCCGTGCAGTCGAGCAAGGATCCGAGCGTCTACACCGTGTTGTTCGAGGACAGCGCCGCGCTGCTTGGCCTCGTCGTCGCCTTCGCCGGCATCCTGTCAGCGCAACTCCTGGAAAGGCCGGAGCTCGACGGCGTCGGTTCTCTTGGCATCGCCCTCATCCTTGGCGCCACAGCGATTTTTCTGGCGCGTGAGAGCAAGGGCCTGCTGCTCGGCGAACCTGCGTCGCCCGAGGTCCAGAAGAAGGTTCTGGCGATCGTCCAGCAGGATCCGGCCGTCCAGCAGGCGAACGGCATATTAAGCGTCCATGTCGGCCCGGAGGAGATCGTCGCGGGCTTGAGCATCGAATTCGAGGATCACCTCACCGCGCCGGAGATTGAAGCCTGCGTCGAGCGCCTGGAGGCAAGGCTCAAGAAGGAAATGCCGCAAATCTCCAGGCTCTTCGTCAAGCCGCAGGCGACTGGCACATGGGAGCGGCGGCGCAAGGCCATGGCCGAGGCTTCGGACGATAGTTAGGTTGAACGCAGCGAAGTTTGTGAGGAGCATAGTCTATGAAGATCGACGGCGGATGCCATTGCGGCGCGATCACCTATGAGGCGGAGGTCGACCCGGAAAAGACCTCGATCTGCCACTGCACCGACTGCCAGCAACTGACCGGCACGGCATTCCGCGTCACCGTTCCGGCACCGGAAAGCGACTACAAGATCATCAAGGGCGCGCCGAAGATCTACATCAAGGTCGTGGCAAGCGGCGCCAGGCGCGCCCAGGCCTTTTGCGCCGACTGCGGCTCGCATCTTTATGCAACGTCTGTCGGCGACGGTCCGAAGGTCTATGGCATCAGGGTCGGGACCGCCAGGCAGCGTCAGGACCTGGTTCCCAGACAACAGAAATGGCACCGCTCGGCGTTGCATTGGCTGCCGGAATTCGAGGGCATGACGACTCTCGAAGAGCAGTAGGCTATTCGCCGTCCTCGACGACCCTGAGCCTCAACTGGCCCGTCTTGGAGTCCGCCACACGCGCGCCGCCTTCGGCCTTCGCCGGGCGCGGCGCCTCGGTCTCGCCCTCGGCGAATTCCAGCGCCTCGATCTTCTGGCCGCGCTTGGTGACCTTCGACGTCGAGACCAGAATGTCGTCGATGTCCTTGGCCGCTTGGCCGAAATGCGTCTGCAGCCGGCGCACCCGCTCGTCGACCCTGGCCACATCCTCCATCAGCCGGATGACCTCGCCCTGGATCAGATGCGCCTGCTCGCGCATGCGGGCGTCCTTGAGGATCGCTTGGATAACCTGGATCGACAGCATCAATAGCGACGGCGAGACGATGACGACGCGGGCGCGGTGCGCCTTCTGCACCACCGCCTCGAAATTCTCGTGGATTTCCGCGAACACCGATTCCGAAGGCACGAACATGAAGGCGGTGTCCTGCGTCTCGCCCTGGATCAGGTATTTTTCCGCGATATCGCGGATATGCACCTCGATGTCGCGCCGAAAGGCCTGCGCCGCCACCTTCTGCATGTCGGCGCCCTCGGCGGCGCGGATGGCGTTCCACGCTTCCAGCGGGAACTTGGCGTCGATGGCCAGCATCGGCGCGCCGTTGGGCATTCGCACCAGGCAGTCTGGCCGGCTGCCATTGCTGAGGCTGGCCTGGAACTCATAGGCGCCGTGCGGCAGCCCGTCGGCGACGATCGCTTCCATCCGCGATTGGCCGAAGGCTCCGCGCGTCTGCTTGTTGGAGAGGATCGCCTGCAGCTGCACGACCTGCCCGGCAAGCGACTGGATATTGCCCTGCGCGGTGTCAATCACCGCCAGCCGCTCCTGCAGCTTGGCCAGGCTTTCATGCGTCGACTTGGTCTGCTCGGCCATGGTCTGGCCGATGCGGCCGGTCATGGCGTCGAGCCGCTGCCCGAGCGATTGCGTAAGCTCCGCCTGCCTGGCGCCGAAGACGTCGGCGATCGCGCCCATGCGCCCCTGCATCTCGGCCTGCGCCTGCATGATGTCGGCCATCCGCGCCTCGGTGTCACGGGCATGGTCGGCCGCTTCCGCCGCGGCGACCGCGCGCGCCTTGGCGGAGCGCCACAGGGCGATGACGAGCGCGGCGAACAGCACGACGAATAGGACAGCGACGATACCAAGCGCCTGTCCGAGCGTGACCGTGGTGGCGCCGAGCCGCGCGACCGGCTGCGAAAGGATGGAGGTCATGTCGTTCATGTGCGCAGCATAACCGATTCGCATCGCCGGAACAGATCAAAACGTGAACAGGGAAAAGCTGCCCCCGTTGACGCTTCTCCAGTGAAGTCTTAGGTGAGACGCCATGTCGATCAAGCCGCTCATCATCCTTCCCGATCCCGTCCTGCGCCAGGTTTCCAAGCCGGTCGAGCGCGTCGATGCCGATTTGCGCAAGCTCGCCGACGACATGCTGGAGACCATGTATGACGCGCCGGGCATCGGCCTTGCGGCGATCCAGATCGGCGAGCCGCGTCGGCTCCTGGTCATCGACCTCGCCAAGGAAGGCGAGGAGCCTCAGCCGCATGTCTTCATCAATCCCGAAGTGCTCGAGAGTTCCGACCAGCGTTCCGTCTATGAGGAAGGCTGCCTGTCGATTCCCGATTATTATGCCGAGGTCGAGCGCCCGGCTTCCGTGCGGGTGAAATATCTCGACCGCGAGGGCAAGCTGCAGGAGATACAGGCGGAAGGCCTGATGGCCACCTGCCTGCAGCACGAGATCGACCATCTCAACGGCGTGCTGTTCATCGACCACATCTCGAAGTTGAAGCGCGACATGGTGGTGCGCAAGTTCAAGAAGCTCGCCAAGGACAAGGCGCCGGGCAAGATGGTGGGCTGAGGGCCGTTTCGGCCGCGCGAGCACTTGAGCCTCCCGTAAGACAGGATCGCAGGACCTCATGCCGCATCGCGTCATCTTCATGGGCACGCCGGACTTTTCCGTGCCGACCTTGCGCGCCATCGCCGAAGCCGGTCACGAGATCGCGGCCGTCTACACGCAGCCGCCGCGTGCCGCCGGCCGGCGCGGGCTGGAACTGACGCCGTCGCCGGTGCAGCGCGAGGCCGAGCGGCTGGGGCTTGAAGTGCGAACGCCGACATCGCTGAAGGGCGAAGCCGAGCAGGTGTCATTCGCGGCCCTGCAGGCCGATGTCGCCGTGGTCGTCGCCTATGGATTGCTGCTGCCGAAAGCCATTCTGGACGCGCCGTGGCTCGGCTGCCTCAACGGCCATGCCTCGCTTTTGCCACGCTGGCGTGGTGCTGCTCCCATCCAGCGCGCCGTCATGGCGGGCGATGCCTTGACCGGCATGATGGTCATGAAGATGGAAGAGGGTCTGGATACCGGGCCGGTGGCTTTGGTTGAAAAAGTCGCCATCGCACCCGATATGACGGCCGGCGAATTGCATGACCGCCTGATGGTTCAGGGCGCCTCGCTGATGGTCGAGGCGCTCGCGCAGTTGGGGATAAATTGTCTGACATTTACCCCGCAGGCGGCGGAAGGGGTGACCTACGCCCGAAAGATCGATAAATCGGAGACACGCGTAGACTGGACGCGGCCTTCTGGCGAAGTCCACAATCACATTCGCGGCCTCTCGCCCTTTCCGGGCGCGTGGTGCGAGGTCGAAATTGGCGGCCGCATGGAGCGGCTGAAACTGCTTCGCTCGGCGCTCTCGGAGGGCGTCGGCGAGTCGGGAGGAATTCTCGATGACCGGCTGACGGTCGCCTGCGGATCGGGCGCGGTCAGGCTGGTCGAAGTTCAACGGGCGGGCGGAAAGCCTGCCGCCGCGCAGGAGTTCTTGCGCGGCGCCAAGATCGCAAAAGGAACGAAACTGACATGAGCATGATGTCGATACGCGCGGCGACGCCGCGGGATCGCGAGGCGATCCGCCTCGTCGAAGAACATGCCTTTGGCCAGCAGGCGGAAGCCGGGCTGGTCGATGCCCTGGTCACCGGCGGCGACGCCGTCGTCGAGCTGGTTGCCGAGGAAGACGGCCAGGTCGTCGGCCACATCCTGTTTTCCAGGCTTTACGTGCAGAGTGGCGGCAAGCGTTTCGCGGCCGTCGCCCTGGCGCCGCTGGCGGTCGAACCCTCCTTCCACGGCACCGGCATCGGCGGTGCGCTGATCCGCGAGGCGCATATCCGCCTCAAGGAAGCCGGCGAGACGCTGGCCGTTGTCCTGGGCGATCCAGTCTATTACGGCCGCTTCGGCTACACCCATGGCCGCGCCGCAAATTTCGACAGCGAGTATCAGGGCGAGGCGCTGCAGGCGCTGGCCTGGGGCGATGCGCCCGAGACCGGCAGGCTGGTCTACGCTTCCGCTTTCACCGCCTTGGCCGCCTAGGCTAAGGCAGCACAAGCTGGCATGCCGCGTTTTCGGCTCGATATCGAATATGACGGCAGCCAGTTCGCGGGCTGGCAGCATCAGGCCGACCAGCCCTCGGTGCAGCAGGCGATCGAGCAGGCGATCGAAAAGTTCTGCGGCGAAGACGTAAGAATACGGGCCGCCGGCCGCACCGATGCCGGCGTGCACGCCACCGCCCAAGTGGCGCATGTCGATCTTGCCAAAGCGTGGCCGGGCGACAAGGTGCGCGATGCGGTGAATGCCCATCTGCAGGCGGTCGGCGCGCGCGTCGCCATCCTCAAGGCGGCGGTTGTCGCCGATGATTTCGACGCGCGCTTTTCCGCCACCGGCCGCCACTATCTCTATCGCATCCTCAACCGTCGCGCGCCGCCGGCCCTGGAAAAGGGCAAGGTCTGGTGGGTGCCGAAACGGCTCGACGCCGAGGCCATGCACGAGGCGGCGAAAGTGCTGCTCGGCAAGCACGACTTCACCACCTTCCGCTCCACCCAGTGCCAGGCCGAAAGCCCGGTCCGCACGCTTGACCGCCTCGAGGTCAGCCGCGATGGCGATTTCATCGAGGTGCGCAGCTCGGCGCGCTCCTTCCTGCACAACCAGGTTCGCTCGATGGTGGGCTCCTTGCGGCGGGTCGGCGACGGCTCCTGGGGCGCGGCCGATCTCAAGGCTGCGCTCGAAGCGCGCGATCGCGCCGCCTGCGGCCAGGTAGCGCCGCCGGACGGGCTTTTTCTCGTCGGCGTCGACTATCCGGAGGCGCCCGGCAAATTCACCATCGCCGGGGACCCCGACACTTAACCCGTCGTGCTGTCCGGTATGTCGATGCCGAGCAGCGCCTGCAGGCCGAACAGGACGAGCAGCGAGGCGATGAACATGCCGACAAAGACGGCGGTGCCCACGGCGGCGCCCTTGCCGATCGACGCATTGGTCATGCGCCAGGTCAGCAGCGCCGACAGCGCGAACAGGAACAGCGAGACAAGGCTGCTGATCTCGCTGGTTGAGGGCAGGAACAGCCTGAGCAGCGCCGAGGGCAGCATCAGCCAGGCGATGATCGCCGACGCCCAGTTGGAGGCAACGACATAGTGGACGAAGCGGCCGCCGATGCCGGTGCGCGGCGCGACCAGCGCCAGCGCCACCAGCGGCAGCACCCAGGAGCCGATATCCACCGTCGCCAGCCTGATCAGCATGCCGAGGCGCCCGGCGAAGGCCTCCGGATCGCCGATCTCATTGGCGATCCCCACCCAGCCGACGATCAGCGCCGGCGCCGCCACGACGATGGCGTAGAAGGAATTCCAGAAACCGTCCGCCGAAAGGTCGAGCAGGCGCAGCCCGTCGGCCTTGCCGAACATCAGCCGCCAAGCGCCGACCAGCGAAGCATAGGTTTCGTCCGCCGATAGCATGGTCACGAAAGGCCTTTTGCGAACCAGTCTTCGATGAAACGTTCGTAGATCTGCGTCAGCGTCTCGAGGTCGGCAAGCGCGACGCGCTCGTCCACCATATGCATGGACTTGCCGACCAGCCCGAACTCGACCACAGGGCAATAATCCTTGATGAAGCGCGCGTCCGACGTGCCGCCGGAGGTGGAGAGCGCCGGCGTCCTGCCGACCACCGTCTTGACGGAGCTGCTCAGCGTATCGATCAGCCTGTCGTCGCGGGTGAGGAAGACATGGCTCGGCCGGTCGCGCCAGACAAGCTCGTAGTCGACCGGCGTCTTCTTGCCCGGTCGGTATTTCTTGCGGCCGGCCGCCTGGTCGAGCCGGTTGTGGATCTCGGCTTGTATCGTCTGCGCGTCCCATGTGTCGTTGAAGCGGATGTTGAACGTCGCCGTCGCCTTGGCCGGGATGACGTTGGTCGCCGGATTGCCGACGTCGATCGACGTCACTTCGAGATTGGTCGGCTGGAAATCCTTGGTTCCCTTGTCGAATACGGGATGGAGCAGCGCGTCGACCAGGCTCATCAGCCCGCGCACCGGATTGTCGGCAAGCTGCGGATAGGCGGCATGGCCCTGGCGTCCGTTGACGGTCACGGTACCAGACAGCGAGCCGCGCCGCCCGATCTTGATCATGTCGCCCAGCGCATCCGGATTGGTCGGCTCGCCGACGATCGAGGCGTCCCACTTCTCGCCCTTGGCCGCCGCCCAGTCGAGCAGCTTGGTGGTGCCGTTGATCGCCGGCCCTTCCTCGTCGCCGGTGATGAGCAGCGAGACCGAGCCTTTCGGCCCGCCGTTTTTCTCCACGTGGCGAGCCACCGCGGCGATGAAGCAGGCGATGCCGCCCTTCATGTCGACGGCGCCTCGGCCATACATCTCGCCTTTGGCGATTTCGGCGGCGAAGGGCGGATGCGTCCATGCCGATTCGTCGCCCACCGGCACGACATCGGTATGGCCGGCAAACATGAGATGCGGGCCGTTGCCCGAGCGCCGCGCATAGAGGTTTTCGATGTCCGGCGTGCCGTCTTCCGAGAAGACTGGGCGCTCGACCGAAAAGCCAAGCGGCTTCAGCATGTCCCCCAGTGCGGCAAGAGCCCCACCTTCTGCGGGTGTGACGGACGGACAGCGGATCAGGGCGGCAAGATTCGCGGCGGGATCGGTCGGCAATGTCATGGGCAAAGCGATAGTCGAAAGCGTTTGTCGTGTCACGGTGGCAGATCATCGCCGGTGATGCCGCCGACAATATGGTTTTCATCACGTATAAATGCATGTCGCCCGGACGTTTGCAGCAGTTCTGGGAGAACGACAGGACATCATGGCAAGTCGGGAGCCAAGCGAGGACAAATTCATGGCCAGCGAAACAAGCACCATCGCGATAGCCGGCGCCGGCAGCATCGGCTGCTATGTCGGCGGCTGCCTGGCGCTCGCCGGGCGCAAGGTCGTCTTCCTAGGCCGCGGCCGCGTCGTCGAGGCCATGCGAGAAAGCGGGTTGCGCGTCAGCGATCTTGATGGCCGCGACCGCCGCATCGAAGCGCAGGCGATTTCGGCGACCGTCGATCCGGCGATCGCACTGGCGGACGCCGATGTCATCCTGGTGACGGTGAAGAGCGGCGCGACCGGGGAGATGGTGAAGCTGATCGCCGCCCACGGGCGTCCGGATGCCGTGGTGGTCAGCCTGCAGAACGGCGTCGACAATGCCAACCGGCTGCGTGACGGGCTCCCCGGACGGCGGGTGCTGACCGGCATGGTGATGTTCAACGTCGTGCAGTCGGCGGACGGCGAGCTGCCGTTCCGCATCCATCGCGCCAGCCAGGGCGAGGTAATGATCGACGACGGCGTCGATGGCCTTGCCGAGCTGCTCGATGTCGACG
This sequence comes from Mesorhizobium sp. M2A.F.Ca.ET.046.03.2.1, assembly GCF_003952425.1. Taxonomy (NCBI): domain Bacteria; kingdom Pseudomonadati; phylum Pseudomonadota; class Alphaproteobacteria; order Hyphomicrobiales; family Phyllobacteriaceae; genus Mesorhizobium; species Mesorhizobium sp. M2A.F.Ca.ET.046.03.2.1. Next base: position 2,878,079 of record NZ_CP034449.1, read on the forward strand.
GGCTTGCCGTCGAGGCGCGCGCCGACATGAAGGCGGTGCAGTGGAGCAAATTGCTGATGAACCTCAACAATGCTCTGGTGGCGCTCTCCGACCTGCCGCTGGAAAGCCAACTGGCCGACCGGAGCTGGCGCGTGATCCTGGCCGCCCAGGTCGACGAGGCGCTTGCCGCGATGAGGGCGGCGGGGATAGCGCCGGCGCGCATCACCGGCCTGCCGCCGGCGCTGCTGCCGAAAGTGCTGCGGCTGCCCGACTGGCTGTTCGGCCTCCTGGCGCGCCGCATGCTGGCGATCGGCCCTCAGGCGCGTTCGTCGATGTGGGACGATCTCAAACGCGGCCGTCCGACCGAGATCGACGAATTGCAGGGCGCGGTCATTCGCCTGGCCAGGCAGGCCGGCATCCCGGCGCCGATGAACGAACGGGTCGCGGCTCTGGTGCGTCAGGCCGAAGCGGAAAAGCGCGGTCCCCCCGGCCTCGGGCCGGACGCGGTCAGCGCAATTCCAGGAAAAGTGTGAGCGGTTTTCCGTCCGGAATTGCGCAAAAACAAACGGATAGAGCGGTTCGCCGTTTCCTTGAAACGGTGAACCGCTCTAGCGGCGGCCTTCGATCAGCGTGATCTTCTGCCAGATCTTGCGCGACAGGTTGGAGCTCAGGTTCTCGATGTCGTTGACCCCGTCGATGACGACATCGTCATTGACCGACTGCGCGAACAGCGCCGCCACCTTGCCGGCGATCGACAGCATCTCCGAGCAATAGTCGAGATAGCGCGCAAGGTCCGCGGCGTTGGTCATGCGGGCGGGCGAGTGCGCGGTCGGCTTGAAATCGGCCGACAGCGCCGCCGGGTCCTTGGTCAGCTGATGCATGTCGATGACATGGATCAGCGAGCGCAGCCCGTGCAACTGGCGGAAGACTTTCTTGCGCTTGATGCGCTCCTCGGTGCGGACCAGCGCCAGCAGCCCGAGCGCGGCCAGGATGACGGTGTTGATCGTCGCTTCGATGCCTTGCATCGACTGTACGGCGTCGTCGGCGCCCGAAATGCGGTCGAGCGGCAGGATCGTGCCGACGAACAGGAACACCGCCACGCCGGCGATGAAGGCCGCGATGATGACGCCGCGCAGCCACCAGATCGGCGTCTCCAGTTCCCTGGCCGCCTTGGCGAGGTCCCGCGACAGCGACACCAGCTCGGCGGCGACGCCGCGCAGGCCGGCATCCGGAAAACGCTCGCCGATCCGCCCCTCCAGCCTTTCGGCCGTCTCGATGATCAGTTGCGGATCGAGCGCGCGGTAGCGCATGACAGCCTCACGAATCGGCCGGCGCGTTGGTGCGCCTGCCGTAACGGTTCGGTCCGGGATCGCTGCGGAAACAGGAGAGGATGATGAGCAGGATGGGACCGATGATGAGCGAGATCAGCGCAAAATAGGTCGGCTTGCCGAAATCGTGGAAGCGCTTTGCCGTCACCGCGAAGGTGGCCCAGGCCGAGATCAAGAGCACGCCCCAGCAGATCATGGCCCAGTTCTGGCTGGCGGTGGTGTTCAACTCCACCCGCGCGAACTGGTAGAACGGGAAAAACTGAACGAGCACCAGCAAAACTCCGGCCAGCGCATAGGCGACCGGGCTCAGCCGCCCCGAAAGGCTGAAGAACAGCCAGAGGAATTGCGATCTTTCAGACAACCGCGTCCGCTCCGTCAAAGCATGTCTCCCGAAGTGGGAACCGGTTTCGGGACAAAGACATGCGCAAGATCAAAACCTAAAGCGCAGGGAGCGAATCTGAAAGATCGCGACGCGCTTTAGGAAGGATCAATCGCGCAGCAATTCGTTGATCGAGGTCTTCGAACGCGTCTTGGCGTCGACGCGCTTGACGATGACGGCGCAGTAGAGGCTCGGGCCCGGCTCGTTGTTCGGGAAATTCTTGCCCGGCATCGAGCCGGCGACCACCACCGAGTTGGGCGGCACCTCACCGTAGAAGACCTCGCCGGTGGCCCGGTCGACGATCTTGGTCGACTGGCCGATGAACACGCCCATGCCGAGCACCGAGCCTTCGCGCACGATGCAGCCTTCCACCACTTCGGAGCGCGCGCCGATGAAGCAATTGTCCTCGATGATGGTCGGGCCGGCCTGCATCGGCTCCAGCACGCCGCCGATGCCGACGCCGCCGGAAAGATGCACGTTCTTGCCGATCTGGGCGCAGGAGCCGACCGAGGCCCAGGTGTCGACCATGGTGCCCGTATCGACATAGGCCCCGACATTGACGAAAGACGGCATCAGCACCGCGCCCGGCGCGACATAGGCCGAGCGGCGCACGATCGAGGACGGCACGGCGCGGAAGCCGGCCTTCTCGAAATCGACGGCGCTCCAGCCGTCGAACTTGGACGGCACCTTGTCCCACCACACCGCCTGGCCGGGGCCGCCCTTGATGATCTCCATCGGGTTCAGCCGGAAGGAGAGCAGCACCGCCTTCTTCAGCCACTGGTTGACGTGCCACGTGCCGTCGTCCCGCCGCTCCGCGACGCGGGCGACACCGCGGTCGAGCAGGTCGAGCGCGGACTGGATGGCGTCGCGCGTCTCGCCGCGCGTGGCGGTCGAAATCGTGTCGCGCTCCTCGAAGGCCTTCTCGATAGTCGTTTCGAGGCTCGCCAGATCGGGCTTCGACATGATTTCGCTCCATTACCAAGCTGTTAAGGGGCTGAGCCTTAACCTGTTTAAAAGTCGCGCGGACCCTATGTTAAGGCTGAATGGGGGTCAATCGCGCCAGCGTCACGGGACGGCGCAAGTAAGGAATTGGACGGGTGGATTCGATGACTCCCATGGAAAAGGCGGGGTGGACGCCGCTGCCGCATTCGGACGAGGACCTGGAGCGCGCGAAAAGCGTGCCGGATACCCCGCAGACACGTGCCGAAACCTACCGGCTGGCCTGGAACGATCCGGACTTCATGACGCGGCGCGAATTGCGCGCCGTGCGGCTGCAGCTGGAGCTCTTGAAGCCGGAAATGATCCTGGCCGAACGCGGCATCCGCTCGACGGTGATCCTGTTCGGCGGCGCCCGCCTGCCCGAGCCGGGCGGCGAAGCCTGGGCTGCGAAGAACGAGACGCAGAAGAAGAACCTCGAGGCGAACAGCAAATATTACGAGGAAGCGCGCAAATTCGCCCGTCTGTGCTCGCAGCAATCGGCCACCTCCTATTATCGTGAATATGTCGTCGTCACCGGCGGCGGCCCTGGCGTCATGGAAGCGGGCAACCGCGGCGCCGACGATGTCGGCGCGCCGTCGATCGGCTTGAACATCGTGCTGCCGCACGAGCAGGCGCCCAACGCCTATGTCACGCCGGAGCTCTGCTTCAACTTCCACTATTTCGCCATCCGCAAGATGCATTTCGTCATGCGCGCCAAGGCGGTTGCCGTGTTCCCGGGCGGCTTCGGCACGATGGACGAGTTCTTCGAGACGCTGACCCTGATCCAGACCGGGCGCATGGAGCGCGTGCCGGTGATCCTGTTCGGCAAGGCCTTCTGGCGAAGGGTGATCGACCTCGATTTCCTTGCCGAGCAGGGCACGATCTCGCCCGGCGATCAGGATATCATCGATTTCGTCGACACCGCCGAGGAAGCGTGGGAAATCATCCGACGCTTCTACAAGTTGGGGGAGTAGGAACTGATGAATTGAAGAACTAAACAATTGAAGAACGACTCGGACTCCCTTTTTCGTCAATTCTTCAATTCTCCAATTCCTCTACTCGGGGATCCATCCCGGCCATGCCGGCTCACACCGGCAACTCGGCCAGCCAGCCATTCGAGTGCGCGAAGCGCACAATGGCCGCCCGCGAGCGGAGCTCGAGCTTCTCGGACGCCCTTGTGCGATAGGTTTCGATCGTCTTGATGCTGAGGTTGAGTCGGGACGAGATTTCCTTGTTGCTGTAGCCGAGCGCCACCAGCTGGATCACCGACCGCTCCCGTTGGCTGAGATTGCCCGGATCGCCCTGCGGGGCGCTGCGCGGGCTCAATATGCGCGCCGCGAGTGCGGGATCGACATAATTGTCGCCGGCCAGCACGCATCGGATGGCCTGCAGCAGGTCCGTCGCGGTCGAGCGCTTGACCACGAAGCCGCGGCCACCCGCCGCAAGCACCTGGCGCAGGCAGCCGGGGTCCTCATGCGCTGTCAATGCTATGCAGCTGACCTCGGGAAAGCGCTCGCCGAGCCTTTCGATCAGCACGACCCCGCTGTCGCCGGGAAGCGATATATCGACCACGGCGATATCGGGCAGCGTCTTGCCGATCCCTTCAAGGGCATCCTCGGCATTCCCGGCCAGGCCGACGACCGTCAGATCGTCCTGGCTGTTGATCATCGCCCCGACCCCCGACAGCATGATCGGGTGGTCGTCGACCAGAAATATCCGCCTGCAGCGCACCTTTAACCTCCATCAGTCGTGAAGAGCCCTTCCTCCGGAAGAGGCCTCTTGTCCTTGATGGTCTAGGCAACAGCCCCGCATGGCGCGGGACGCCCGTCTGTATCGGCAAGCCCTGAGGCGGCCGTAGCGGGTAAAGCTATCCCCCCGCCTAACCCATGCGGCGCGGATTGTAAGCCGCAGCTAATGTCCGGGATGTGCGGCGCTTCACGTAGACGAGTTTAGGAAAGGAACGTCGCGTTGTGCTGTCCGAACCCGTGCAAAACCAGACACTTGGCAAAACGCGACGAACAGGCCCGAAGCCGACGCAACCATTTCCCCACCAATCAGACTGTCCTTGGAAGGCGCAGCCCTTTCCCCCACTATTCAATGTGCCAACGGCACATCCGCATAAACGGCAGTTCCTTTCATCGTGGCGCTTTCGACCGTCAGTTCACCACCGACCAGCGCCAGCCGCTCCCGCATTCCGGCAAGTCCCAGATGGCCCGGACCGGGGTCGGCGCGGCCGTCAAAGCCGCGGCCATCATCCTCGATTGTCAGGCGCATCCGATCGTCCTGAATATGGGCCGTTACGCTTACCCGGCTCGGCAGGGCATGCTTGCCGATATTGGTGATCGCCTCCTGCGCGACACGATAAAGCGTGAGCGCGGTCTCTGCGGGCAGCGGGTTCGAAAGGGCGTCGAGATCCATCTCGCATGGAATGCCGAGCTGGCTGCAAAGCATTGTCGTCAGATCCTCGACCGAAGCGCGCAGGCCGAGACGATTAAGGTCGGCGGGCCGCAGGTTCCAGGCAGCGTCATGCACCTTGGCGCTGAGCCGGTCGATAAGCATCGCGGCGCGCTCGAGACGGCCGTCCATCTCCTGCGTGCCGGCACGTACGTTGTGCAACTCCAGCGCGACACTGGCCAGCATCTGGCCGAGGTCGTCATGCAGCTCCCGCGACAGGCGCAGGCGCTGCTCTTCCTGCACGGCGATCAAGCGCCGCGCAAGCCTGCGGCGCAGGGCCCTATCGTCCTTACCTGTGGTCATACCCGCCCACATCAACCTTTCTCTTCCCATTGCCGTCGCGAGGATCGCAAGCCACCCGCGGGTCGGCGAGAAAAGGCATGAATGTTTGCGCAGTATACACCCGCCAGATGCCTTTATGCCTGTCAGTTTTTTCCTGATTGCTTCAACTTTTCCTGACATGGGGATCAGCAGAAAAACCGACAACCTCCGCTGATCAGCCCGAATGTATCGCCGCTATTTCTGCGTGCATCCTTCAAGCGTCCTCCCGGTCATCTTGAACTGCCCGGGAAGCTCAACGCAACGAAGGAGAACGTCATGAGATCATCCTGGCCGCGGCCGTACTGTCGGCTCTGACCGGTACGGCATCCGCGCTTTCGATCGGCAGCGGCAATGGCAACGGCAACGGCAATGTCGGCGTCGGCAACGGCAACGGCAACGGCAACGCCAATACCGGCGCCTACAACGGCAACTTCAACGGCAACGGCAACTTCGGGTTCGGCAACGGCAACGGGAACGGCAACGGCAACTGGGGCGCCTTCAACGGCAACTACAACGGCAATCTGAATGCCGGCGTCGCGAACGGCAACGGCAACGGCAACGGCAATTTCGGCCTCGGCAACGGCAACGTGAACGGCAACGGGAACTGGGGCCTCGGAAACGGCAATGCCAACGGCAACGGCAACTGGGGCGCCGGCAACAACGGCAACGGAAACGGCAACGCCAACCACTAGCGCCGACCAACCGCCAGCGTCGCCAAGTCGACGCTGACGCCTCTGGGATCGCCGAGCCACGCGCCCGTCCCCCGCGCAAAGGCTATCGCGACATGTCGCCGGCGGTCCCAGTCCTTTTCGAAGAATGGTCCTTTTCGAAACGGGGGCCAATTTCGAAAGCCCAATTTCAAGCTTAGCCATGGAAGGAGCTCGCAGATGAAACGCTACGTCATACCGGCGCTATGCCTGGGGTTGTTGAGTGCAACCGCGGCGAAGGCCGACACCACGACGGGCAGCCAGGCCTTCGGCATGTCGGCTGTCCAGGCGGCGGTCGGCAAATACGGCCAGGCCATCGGCTCGGACGTCAGGAGCATGAATCCGCTCGGTAACTTCGGCGGCAATCTCGGCTACAAGAACAGCGGCACCGGCAATGTCGGCGCCTTCAACAGCGGTACCGGCAATGTCGGCGCGTTCAACGGCAACAACAACACCTCGGCGACGAGCGGCAACGGCAACATCGGCTCCTTCAACGGCAACGGCAACACCGGCGAATACAACGGCAACAGCAACATCGGCGCCGGCAATGGCAACTTCAACGGCGGATCGTTCAACGGCAACGGCAATGTCGGCGCCTTCAATGGCAACTTCAACGGCCGGGGGAACCGCTGATGACCGGCCTGAAATCATCCGGGCCCGCCCGGCCCCGCGAGCGTCGGGTGGCGGCGAGGCTGCTTGGTGGCAACGGCCTCGCGCTCGGCACCCTGCTTGCCGCGTTGCTTGCCGCCGATGCCTCGACCCTGGTCAGGATTGCCGATCTTCCAATCGGCGCCGGTGTCGCCAACGGCCTTGGCAACACCGGAAATTTCAATGGCCTTGGCAATACCGGACATTTTAACGGCAATGGGAATGCCGGCAACTTCAACGGCAACGGCAACAGCGGCAATTTCAACGGCAACGGCAATGCCGGGAGCTTCAGCGGCAATTTCAATGGCGGCAGCTTCAACGGCAACGCCAATTGCGGCAACGGCCACGGCAACGGCTACGCGTCCGACGGCAACGGTACGGGAGCAGCCGGCAATCCGGACCTCTGCCGGTTCTTGAAGGAGCTGAACGGCCGGCTGGGACTGCCGCCCGGCACGATTCCGGATTTCGATTAGGTTCCGCAGTCCGCGCCAATAGTGCTCGCGCCGGGACAGCGTATAGGCAATCCGAAGTTGGTCAGGCCACCACGTCGACGATCGCGGTCAGGAAGCCGGCGAGATCGTCGGTGACGAAATCGACGTCGTCATCATTCGCCGGGTCGCGTTCCCAGATTTCCGAGAAGGTCGGTTCGAAATTGCGCGGCACCACCAGCACGGTCGTCATGCCGAGCGATTTCGGCACGGCCAGATTGCGCGCCAGATCCTCGAACATCACCGCATTGTGCCCGGTCACCGAGTGCAGTTCGGCGAAGCGTTCATAGGTCTGGCGCTCCGGCTTGGGATTGAGCCCCGCCGCGACGATGTCGAAGATGGCGTCGAAATGCTCCAATATGCCGAGCTGGCGCGCGGTGCGCTCGGCATGCCTGCGGTCGCCATTGGTGAAGATGAATTTGCGCCCCGGAAGCTGGCGGATCGCCGCGCCCAGCACCGGATCCGGCACCAGTCGCGAATAGTCGATATCGTGCACCTTCTCGAGGAAATCGTCGGGATCGATGCCGTGCCGCTTCATCAGCCCGTTCAGCGTCGTGCCATATTCCAGGTAGAGTTCCTTCTGCAGCTTGCGCGCGTCGTCGCGCGAAAGCGTCAGCAGCTCGCCGACATAGGCGGTCATCTTCACATCGATCTGCGCGAACAGGTTCGAGTGATGCGGATAAAGCGTGTTGTCGAGGTCGAACACCCAGTCCGTGACATGGGCAAAGCGGGCGGGATCGGGTGTCATTGTCATGGCTTCTTATGGCATGCCGGCGCTGAAGTTATCCACAACTTATGCGCGTCACGGTATGTGAAAATGGCGTCTCGCTTCAAATTTTAAAAGTTCCGGAAAGGTCGCCTTCAGCGCTTGCTGGCACAGAGGCTATCCCTTGGGAGCAAGTGATGAGCCGCATATTTCTAAAGGCCGCTACCGTAGCATTCGCTTCGGTCGCCGTCTCGCTGTTGTTGACGCTGATTGTGGTTCCGGCAATCGGCTTCCCGATGAGCCGCACGATCTGGCTGGCATCGACGCTATGCCCGCTCGTGCTCGCCTGGGCCGCCAGCGCGGGCAGCTTCTGGCACAGCGACCGGTTGCAGAACGCGCATCGCGAACTTGCCCGCGCCCACGCGCAACTCGCCGCGGCGCACAGGCGCCTCTCCGAAAAGGCAAGCCGCGACGACATGACCGGCATGCTCAATCGCGAAACCTTCTTTGCCGCGCTCGATGGGTCGCGGCGCAAGAGCGATCGTGGCGCGCTGCTCATTATCGACGCCGATCACTTCAAGAGGATCAATGACAGCTACGGTCATCTGACGGGGGACGAAGCGCTGCTTCTGATCGCCGGCGCCATCGAGCGTGGTGTGCGCAACGGCGACGTGCTCGGCCGCATCGGCGGCGAGGAGTTCGCGGCTTTCCTGGTCGGCGCCGGCGAGCGTGAGGCCAAGCATGTCGCCGAACGCATCCGTCGCGAGGTCGAGCTGATCCGTTTCCGCCCTACCGACGGGCGCACCGTGCCGCTCACGGTCTCGATCGGCGGCATAAGCTGCGGCGAAGGTGCAACCGTTTCCGATTTGATGCGCGCGGCCGACCGCAGGCTCTACGAGGCGAAGAACCGCGGCCGCAACCTTTCGATACTCGACCGCGAGCTTCCCGAAGCGGCTTGAGGCCCCTCGCGGGCGTCATGCATGTCGCCCAAAAGTGCGAAGCGGTTTTGGGGCAACGACATCGAAACAAAACTCAAAAGCCCGGCGCCTGAACCGCTCCAATGCGACGCGCTTTAGGAAAACCCTAACCATGTCCATATTCAACCGCGCTAAACTTCCGGGTGTAACGCCGTCTTCACCCGGGTTTGGCACGGAGTTTGGCCTCCTCGGCGGCATGTGTGCCGTTCAGGAACGGCATGCGTGGATCGAGCCCCCTATCGAAAGACGTATCATGAGCAGGTTCATAAGAAAAATATCGCGCCGCGTGATCCTGCAGGCCTTGATCACGTTGCCGGCACTGTCGCTGTTCCGCAACCCACCGGCCCCCGCCAACCCTGACGAGATCGACCGTGATGAAATCGTCGAGATCAACGGATGGATCCTGCGGCGGAGCGACCTCGCATGATCTTCGACAGCTACGAAGCCTATAAGCAGGCCGGCTTCAAACCCAGGGCCTGCATCCTCGGCTCCGGGCCGGCCGGCACCACGATCGCCAGGAAGCTGGGCGCCGCCGGCATCCCGGTCGTCGTCCTGGAGGCGGGCTCGCGCGAGTTCAGCGACGAGTCGCAGGATTTCTACCGCGGTAAGACGGTTGGCGATTTCTACTTCGACCTCGACATCACTAGGCTGCGCTTCATGGGCGGCTCGTCCAATCACTGGGCCGGCTGGTGCCGCGTGCTCGACAGCCAAGACTTCGAGCCCAAGGCCTGGGCGCCGGACACCGGCTGGCCGATCAGCCGCGCCGATGTTGAGCCCTAATCTGAAGGAAGTCCACGACATCCTCGAGCTTCCCGACTTCCGGCCCGACGTGCCGGTTTCGGACGACATACGCTGGGTGCAATTGATCAAGAGTCCTGCGGTTCGCTTCGGCGAGAAATTCGCCGACGAGCTCGACCGGAGCAAGAACATCGCCGTCGTGCTCAACACCTATGCGACCGAGCATATCGGCGACGGCAAGCGCGTCACCGGCGCGAAGCTGTGGTCGAACGGCCAGGACGCCGGCACTTTCAGCGCGGACTATTTCGTCACCTGCACCGGTGGGCTGGAAAACTCGCGGCTGCTGTTGTGGTCGAATGAGCGTTCGAATGGCGGCGTGGTGCCCAACGCGGCGGCGCTCGGCCGCTACTGGATGGAGCATCCGACCTTCGAGGGCGGCAACGCCATTCTCGCCAGCTATTCGGAGTTCGAGGTCGACGCCTCGAACGAAGCCTTCTTCTCGCCGACGCTTGCCGCGATGGAGCGGCTGCAGATCATGAATTTCGGCATCCGCCTGATCGAGAGCCCCTATCCCAATGTCAAGAAGTTGATCGCCGACCTCGCCTGCACCGCGCCGAACATGGCGGAGTGGATGTCTTCGCAACTGGACCAGAGGCTGCGTTGCGCCGCCCAGCTCTATGTCGCCTGGGAGCAGGCGCCACTCGCTTCGAACCAGATCGAGCTGTCGAAGACCGACGTCGATCACGCCGGCGTTCCGCGCATCGAACTGCACTGGAAGAAGTCGCCGCTCGAGCGCCGCACCCTGCTCGAGGGGCTGAAGCTCTTCGGCACGACGCTGGCGCAGAAGAATCTCGGCCGCGTCCGCATCGACGACTGGATCAGCAACGGCGGCGATTACCCGACCAACGAGGAGACCGCCGGCCACCATCATATGGGCGGCACCCGCATGGGCACCGATGTCTTGAAGAGTGTCGTCGACGTCAATTGCAAAGTGCACGGCATGGACAATCTCTATGTCGGCGCCTCATCGGTGTTCTGCACGTCGGGCCAGTGCAACCTACGACGACCATCACCGCGCTCGCCTGCCGCTTGGGCGAGCACCTCGGCAAGCTGATCGCCGTCTGATCTCCGAAACGCCGGCGGCGCCGGCGCCTGGTGTGGCAACCGGCGCCGCCTGGGCGCTTTTGGCGAAATTGCAACCGCGTTCAAAGGCCGTAGACGGCAATGCGCACCAGCACGGCCGCGGCGGCCAGCGCCACCAGCCGGCGTTGCCGTCATGCGCTGGCAGGACGCCACCCAGGCTTATGACGAGGCGGTGGGCGCGCGGCTGGGCCTGATCGCGGCCGAGCGGCATTGTCTGGGCCTGCTCTATGCTGGACCGCAATCGGCGGGCGCCGTGGCGGCGGCGACCGGACTGACGCCGGCCGCCGTCACTGCATTGATCGACCGGCTGGAGGCGCGCGGCTACGTCACCCGGGCCCGCAGCCTCGAGGACAGGCGCAAGGTGGTGATCGAGGCGACCGAGCTGACCAGGGAATTGTCGGAGCGCTATTACGGCACGATCGCGCGCGAGGGGGAGAAGGTGGTGGCGAGCTTCAGCAATGCGGAGCTCGCGACCGTCCTGCGCTTCATCAATGCCGCGCTGGACCTGCAGAGCGAGCAGTTGGCCAGGATCAAGGCCGAGCCCAATAAGGCTTAGACATCCGCAAGACAAAGCGGCTCAGCTGCCTCTCGGCAACTGAACCGCCCTGAATGTCGGTTGGGCGAAAACCGACCTCAGAACAATTCCAGGAAAAGCGCTGCCCAGTTTTCCGTCCGGAGTTGCGTAAAAAGCTCAGACCATCGACGGGTCGAGCGCCGGCCGGCCTTTGAACCGCGCCACGATGCCGGCAAGGTCTCCATTAGCGAAGGCATCGCGCAGCGCATCGAAGGACGGCAGCACGAAATAGGCGCGCTGAAACTTGTCGATCTCGTAGCCGGTGCGCATCACCGTCTCGAGGTCGAACCGCACATGGTGGGCGTCCTTGCTCTCGACCGCGAATTGCAGCTCGGTGAAGGACGACATCAAGCCGGCGCCGAACGCCTTCACGGGCTGGCCGGGTTCCTGGATGAGGCCGTATTCGGCGCTGTACCAGTAAAGCCTGGTGATCATCTCGTCGCCGCCGAGCGCGATCATGTCCTCCGCCTTCTCACCATACATCTGCATGAAATCGGCAAACACCGGCTGGGTCAGGATCGGCACATGGCCGAAGAAATCGTGGAACATGTCCGGTTCGACGATATAGTCGAGCTCCTTCTTCGTCCGCAGCCAGTTGGTGACCGGGAAGCGCCGGTTGGCGAGATGGTCGAAGAAGGGGCCGGCCGGAATGAGGCCGGGCACAGCGACGATCTCCCAACCGGTCAGCTTGCTGAGCTTTTCGCTCACCGCGTCGAAATCGGGAATCCTGTCGAGCAGCCCGAGCGCGGCGACGCCGTCCAGATAGGAACGGTGCGCGAGCTTCTGGGTAAGCTTCGTCTGGCGGTCGCACAGCGTGCGCCACACCGCCTGTTCCTCGGCGGAGTAGTCGTAGCCTTGCGCCACCGTGAAATCGCCGCGGCAGACCGAATAGTCGCCGCGAAGGCCCTGCGCCGCGCATTCGGCGGCGTAATCGGCAACGCTGATCGTCATCGTTTCCTCCTCTCAGATCGTGATCCGTGGATCGTGAAGCGGAGTTTAGAGGCGGCTGATGAGGCAAATCAGCCTTGTTTGTAGCTTGCCGGCGGATATTGAGGTAAAATCACTCCAATCAACGAGAGATCGACAAGACATGCCTCAGTTCGACGAATTTGAGATAAGGATGCTCGACATCCTGCAGCGCGACGGCCGCAAGCCCGTATCGGAGCTGGCGCAGGAGATCGGACTGTCGACAACGCCTTGCGCGCGCCGCTTCGAGGCCTTGCAGGAAACCGGGATCATAAAGGGTTTTGCCGCCGTGCTCAGCCGCCGCGCCGTCGGCCTGACCGTCGAGGTGTTCATCCAGGTGCGGCTGGTCAGCCACAGCGACGGCTCACCTGAGAGCTTCATCGCGGCTGTGCAGCGTATGGACGAGGTGTCGTCCTGCTGGACGATGACCGGCGACCACGATTTCCTGCTGCATGTCATGGTGCCGTCGGTGGACGATTTGAACGCCTTCGTCATGCACCGGCTGATGCGGTTGCCCGGCGTGCGCGACGTCCACACGCAACTGGTGTTGCAGAACATCAAGGGCCCCGGCCATGTGCCGCTCAGCCATCTGCGGAAATAACCGTTCACCGGGGCGAATTTTTCCGGAAAAGCTGCGTGGAAACTGCTGAACCGCGCCAAGGTGGCTTCGTCATCGGCAATTAGCACAAGCGGACCAACATGGAGGTCCGCCTTGAACACCGTGCTGATCAACCCGCCGCATACCGCAATCGGCAGCCGCGTGCCCGACGACCATCTGCCGCCGCTCGGGCTGCTGGCGATCGGCGGCCCGCTGATCGATTCCGGCCACCAGGTTCGCCTCGTCGATGCCGAGTTTGGGCCGATGTCGCTTGCGGTGCTGGTCGATGATGCTCTGTGTGGCGATCCGGATCTCATCCTGATCGGCCATTCCGGCTCGACCTCGGCGCATCCGACCGCCTTGAAGATTGCCGAAATGATCAAGGCGCGCGCTCCGGGCGTCATCGTCATCTATGGCGGCGTGTTTCCGACCTATCACTGGCGCGACATCCTGACCGCGACCGATGTCTTCGACTTCATCGTGCGCGGCGAGGGCGAGGCGACCGCGACGGCGCTGGTCGAGGCAATCGAGATGCGCCAGCCGGTGGGAAGTGTCGCCGGCATCGCCTATCGCGACGATCTCGGCCGCCCGGTCGCGACGCAGGCGGCAATGACCATTGCCGACCTCGATGCCTGGCGCGTCGGCTGGGAGCTGATCGATCATCGCCGCTATTCCTATTGGGGCGGCAAGCGCGCGGTGGTCATGCAGTTCTCGCGCGGTTGCCCGCATCTGTGCAACTATTGCGGCCAGCGCGGCTTCTGGACCCGCTGGCGCCATCGCGACCCGGTCAAATTCGCCAGGGAGATCGCCTGGCTGCATCGCGAGCACGGCGTCGAGCTGGTGAATCTGGCGGATGAGAATCCGACCTCCTCGAAGAAGGCCTGGCGCGCCTTTTTGCACGCCATGATCGCCGAGAACGTGCCGGTGCTGATCGTCGGCTCGACCCGCGCCGACGACATCGTGCGCGACGCCGATATCCTCCACCTTTACCGCAAGGCCGGTGTCATCCGCTGGCTGCTCGGCATGGAAAACACCGACGAAGAAACGCTGTCGTTGATCCGCAAGGGTGGCAGCACCAAGTCGGACCGCGAAGCGATCCGGCTGCTTCGCCGGCACGGGATATTGTCGATGGCGACCTGGGTGGCCGGCTTCGAGGACGAGACCTTGCGCGATCTCTGGCGCGGCTTCCGCCAGCTCATCGCCTATGATCCCGACCAGATCCAGGCGCTCTATGTCACGCCGCACCGCTGGACGCCGTTCTTCCGCATCGCTGCCGATCGCAAGGTGATCCAGAAGGACGTGCGCCTCTGGGATTACAAGCACCAGGTGCTGGCGATGACCCGGCTGAGACCGTGGATGCTGTTCTTCGCCGTCAAGCTCATCGAGGTCGCCGTGCAGTCGCGGCCGAAGGCGATGGCGCGCATCCTCTTCCACCCCGATCCGGGGCAGCGGCATTCGATGCGCTGGTACACCAAGATGGGCCGCCGCGTCTGGTTCCGCGAGGTGTGGGGTTTTCTCGCCCGTGATCGCCGGGTCACGGACGGCCCGACGCTCGCCGAATTCTGGGGCGCGCCGCAGGACGCCGAGGAGGAATCAATGATCGTCCGGCGTCCGGTGAGAAAGCCGGCCGCAATTATCGAAGACCAGAGAAGATTAGCTGGCTAAAGGCAAGTTCACCGTTTGCAGAAACAACGAACTCGCGCGCTCTTTACGGAACGATCAGCGTGCCGGCGCCGTGCTCGGTGAAGAGCTCCAGCAGCACCGAATGCGGCGTCTTGCCGTTGAGGATGACGACGCCCTCGACGCCGCGTTCGATCGCCTCGATGCAGGTCTCGACCTTCGGGATCATGCCGCCGGACACTGTGCCGTCCTTGATCAGCGCCTTGGCTTCGGCGACCGTCAGCTCGTCGATCAGCTTCTTGTTCTTGTCGAGCACGCCCGGCACGTCGGTGAGAAACAAGAGGCGCGAGGCGCGGCAGGCGCCGGCAATGGCGCCTGCAAACGTGCGGCGAGTCGCGGCGGGCCGACCGGCCAGCACGGATCATTCCGAGCGCGCGAAGGTCGAGCAGCGTGCGGTCGACCTCGACCGGCTCGCCGACGAAGCCGAGATCCAGCACTCGCTCGATGTTGGAATCGGGGTCGATCATGGTCTTGCGCGCCTTTTCGGCGAACACCATGTTGCCGTCCTTGCCGCAAAGCCCGATCGCCCACTCGCCCTCGGCGTTGATCAGCGCCACGATCTCCTTGTTGATCGAGCCGGCCAGCACCATCTCGACGATCTCGACCGTCTTCTGGTCGGTGACGCGCAGCCCGCCCTCGAACTTGGATTCGATGCCCATCTTGGTCAGCATCGCCCCGATCTGCGGCCCGCCGCCATGCACGACGATCGGGTTGACGCCGGACTGTTTCAAGAGCGCGATGTCGCGGGCGAAGGCCTTGCCGAGCTCATGGTCGCCCATGGCATGGCCGCCATATTTCACCACCACTGTCTTGTTCTCGTAGCGCTGCATGTAAGGCAGCGCGCGCGAGAGCAGCGCGGCCTGCATTTCGGCGTTGGCGGCGACGTCCGTCATCGGTATCGATCCCAGCTGAGCATGTCTCCCGAAAGTGGGTTCCGGTTTCGGGATGAAGACATGCTTGAACATCAAGTCTTGATTGGCGGCCTCTTAGCGGGAATTGCCGCGAGCCGCAAACGGCTTTGCGGTCACAATGATGAAATCTGCCAATTCCCCGGCGCAGGGATTTTGACCGTTCGGCTATGTCTGCGTTGGCAGGCGGCATGCGGTTGAGATTGGCCGAAACGCCTAACCCAGTCGTCATCCACGGGCGGAGCAAGGAGCGTAGCGACGCGCGCAGACCCGAGGATCCATTCCGTGACATGCGGGCGCTGCTGCGGTGCAGAATTCTGTTCCGCTGCACTCTTCGATCAGGGTCACGGAATGGATTCCAGGGTCTCCGAGACGCCGCTGCGCGGCTGCTCCGCCCTGGAATGACGAGGTTGGAAGGTTTCAGCCGATCTCCAGCTAGCGACACCCCGATTCGTGAGATGCGTCGGGCCGGCCCGCGCCTGCTGGTGAACGACGCTTCCGCACCCGTTGCAATTAAATCGCAATCTTCTAATTTGCCGCCATGGCGCCGCAGGACATCAGCAAGCTGATCGTCCGGACTTCGATGAAGGACCGGGCCGCGTTCGATCTGCTCTACAAGCAGACCAGCGCGAAACTTTTCGGTGTCTGCCTGCGTGTCTTGAGGGACAGGGGAGATGCGGAAGAAGCGCTGCAGGAGGTCTTCGTCAAGATATGGACGAAGGCGGACCGCTTCGCGGTTTCCGATCTGAGCCCGATTTCCTGGCTGGTGGCCATCGCGCGCAACCATGCGATCGATCGCATCCGGGCGCGGCGCGGTCCTTCCGCCAACATCGACGCGGTCCTCGACGTCGCCGATCCGGCACCGGGACCCGAGGCGATGGCTGTGGCGGGCGGCGAGGCCGTACGCATCCACCATTGCCTCGACGAACTTGAAGAAGACCGGGCGGCGGCCGTCCGGGGCGCCTATTTGAACGGCGAAAGCTATGCCGAGCTGGCGGAGCGCTTCAAGGTTCCGCTGAACACGATGCGGACCTGGCTGCGGCGAAGCCTGCTCAAACTGAGGGAATGCCTGGAAAGATGACACTGGCGGAAGACAACGGACCGGAACGCGGAGGCGACGACCTGCTCGCCGCCGAATACGTTCTCGGCGTTCTGCCAGCCGACGAACGGCAGATCGCGTCCCGCCGCATCGACACCGAGACGGCGTTCGCCCGCCTGGTCGATGCCTGGGAGGTCCATTTCGCGCCGATGGCCGCCGCCTATGCCGCGGTCGAGCCGCCGGCGTCGGTCAAGGTGGCGATCGACCGGCGCCTCTTCGCGTCGACGGCTTCCACATCCGGCGCGCCCATTGGCAGCCTGTGGACAAGCCTTGCCTTCTGGCGCGGCCTCGCCGTCGCGGCCATTGCCGCCCTCGCTGTCTATGCCGCCCTGCCTTACGTCAATCCGCCGGTTCAGCCGCCCGGAACCAGGCTGGTCGCGTCGCTGGCCGCCGACAACAGCAACGTCAAATACCTCGCCGTCTATGACGCCGCCCGCCATGAGGTCGGCCTGTCGCTGGTCTCCGGCGATCACGCCGCCGGCAAGGACTTCGAGCTGTGGATGATCGAAGGCAAGAACGCGCCGGTCTCGATGGGCGTTATCCCCACCGGCCAGACCGCGCGCATGGCCGTTACCCCGGCTGTCCAGCAGAAGCTGGCGCAGGGCGCCGTGCTCGCCGTCAGCCTCGAGCCTTCGGGCGGTTCGCCGACCGGCCAGCCGACCGGCCCTGTCGTCGCCGCGGGTGACCTGAAGGGCATCTGATCCCCGCTTCGGCATAATCACGCCTATAAAGACCAATCGCAGTTTATCCTATTTCTGCCGAAGGCAGGGAAAGTCTGCCGACGTCATGAGCGGCGCGGATCAAATAAACCGCATGAAGAAAAAATCTTGCGACGGGCGTGAAACTAGATTTTCGGCGCACCCGTATCTCCTCACGTTCCCAAGAATGGGAAAAACAACCCGAGGAGACTGACACAATGCGTAAACTCGCCACGCTTTTGCTCGCCTCTACGCTCGGCCTTTCCGCGCTCGGCGCCGCTGCCTATGCCAATCCGATGGTCGGCGGCGCGCCGATGTACGCCAAGAAGAACATCATCGAGAACGCCGTCAATTCGAAGGACCACACCACGCTGGTCGCCGCCGTCAAGGCTGCCGGCCTGGTCGACACGCTGCAGGGCGCCGGTCCGTTCACCGTCTTCGCGCCGACCAACGAAGCCTTCGCGGCGCTGCCCGCCGGCACGGTCGACACGCTGCTCAAGCCCGAGAACAAGGACAAGTTGACCAAGGTGCTGACCTGCCATGTCGTCGCCGCCAAGGCCTTGGCCGCCGACGTGGCCAAGATGGCGAAGGCCGATGGCGGCGCCCACCAGGTCAAGACCGTCGGCGGCTGCGAGCTGACGCTGAAAGCCGAGAAGGGCAAGGTCACCGTCACCGACGAGAACGGCAATGTCGCCCACGTCACCATCGCCGATGTCCGCCAGTCGAACGGCGTCATCCACGTCATCGACAAGGTTCTCTTGCCGAAGATGTAACGAAGCGGGCCTGGCCGGCGAAGACATGGCTGAGCGCCGGCCGCGACATCCAAGATCCGCGCCGCCGGCAAGGGTGTGCTCCGCGCCGTCCCGCAAGGGCGGCGCGGAACTGCATCACCAAGACGAACGGATGGGGCGTCACCGGCTTTTGATTTCCGGGCCGGGCTCTATCTTGGCAAAATGCGTCAGGAGGAACGGCCATGAACCGTCGCGATTTTCTCTGGAGCGGGGCGGCCGCCACCGCTCTCATCGTCGGATCCGCAGCGATGCTGCGCGCCGGCGGACCGAAACCCGATCTCGCCGCCGAAACGTTCGAGGTCACCAAGACCGACGCCGAATGGCACGCCATTCTTTCGGACGAGGCTTTCGACGTGCTGCGCAAGCAGGGCACGGAATATCCCGGCACCAGTCCGCTGCTCAACGAGCATCGCAAGGGTATCTTCGCCTGCGCCGGCTGTGACCTGCCGGTCTATTCGTCGGAGACGAAATTCGATTCCGGCACCGGCTGGCCGAGCTTCTGGCAGGAGATCGCCAACTCCATCGGCAAGACCGTGGACAATTCACTCGGCATGACGCGCACCGAGGTGCATTGCCGCCGCTGCGGCGGTCATCTCGGCCATGTCTTCGACGATGGCCCGGCGCCCACAGGCCTGCGCCATTGCATCAACGGCGTGGCGCTGAGCTTCAAGCCGGCCGCGGCTTGAGCGGTCCCCCGGCGCCAACACAGCTCAATCGCATAGGGTAGCGCCGCCCCCTCATCCGGCCGCTTCGCGGCCACCTTCTCCCCCAGGGGAGAAGAGATTGGCGCCGGCGCCGACAGTCTCCTCTCCCCTCGGGGGTCCGAAGGACGGGCGAGATCCGTGGCTCGCCCCGGAATGGTCAGCCGAGTGAAGCGGAGGCTGGGTGAGGGGGAGCGCCCTATGCGATTTCTCCAAAAGAATGACCCCGGAAATCGTCGCCGATTTCCGGGGTCACATGTTGAGGAGACCAGGCGGGGGTTCCGGCTCCTCAATGGCCTCCGCCGCCACCGCCGCCCTGCTGGGCCGGCTTGTTGATGAACAGCACGAAGAATCCAAGCGAGGCGAACAGCACGGTCAGCATCATGAACACGTCCATGAAGGACAAGAGCGCCGCCTGCTGGTGCACCATGCCCGACAGTTTCGACATCGCCGCGCTGCCCGCGTCGAGGCCCGCGGTCTGCTCGAAGTTCAGCGTCATGTTCTGCAGCTTGGTCTGTGCGGCCTGGCTGCCCCACTGCACATGCTCGGCAAGCCGCGCATAGTGGAAAGCGTTGCGGTCGATCAGCACCGTGTTGATCAGCGCGAGGCCCACGGCACCGCCGAGATTGCGGGTCAGGTTGAATAGGCCGGACGCATTCTTCAGCCGTTCCGGCGGCAAAGTGCCGAGCGCGATGTTGTTGATCGGCACCATGCACAGCATCATCGAGCAGCCGCGCAGGATCTGCGGGATCAAGAGTTCGTAGAAATCCCAGTCGGCGGTGAGATGCGTCATCCACCAGGTGCCGGTGGCGAAGCCGGCGAAGCCGATCATCATCATCAGCCTGAGATCGATCTTGTTCGACAGGATGCCGGCGACCGGCGCGGTGAAGAACATCGCCAGGCCGCTGACGAACAGCGCCTCGCCGATCATCATCGAATCGTAGCCGCGGATGCGTCCCAGGAACACCGGATAGAGGTAGGTGAGCCCGTAAAGGCCGATGCCGACGACGAAGGAGAACAGCGAACCGAAGGCGAAGTTGATGTTGCTGAAGGCCCTCAGGTCGACGATCGGCTCCTCGGCGGTGAAGACGCGCCAGAAGAAGATGACGCCGCCTATGGTCATGATGATGGCGCAGGCAAACACGGCCGGCTCCTGCAGCCAGTCATGGTTCGGGCCTTCCTCCAGCACATATTCCATGCAGCCGAGGAAGGCGGCCATGCCGGCCAGGCCCCACCAGTCGAACTTGGAGAACAGCTTCAGGTTGGGCTTGTCGAAATCGATCAGCGCCCAGGCGGCAGTCGCCACCAAAATGCCGGGCACGACATTGATCAGGAACAGCCAGTGCCAGGACATGGCATGGCTGATATAGCCGCCGACCGTCGGGCCGATCGTCGGCGCCAGCGTCGCCACCAGGCCGATCATCGGCGAGACGACGGCGCGCTTGGAAGGCGGGAAGATGGTGAAGGCGGCTGCGAACACGCTGGGGATCATGCCGCCGCCGATGAAACCCTGGATGGCGCGGTAGACGATCATCTGGTCGATATTGGTGGCCGTCGCTGCCAGCGCGCTGGCAGCGGTGAAGCCGGCGGCCGCGGCGGTAAACAGCACGCGCGTCGACAGCATGCGGCTGAGGAAGCCCGACAGCGGGATCATCACCACCTCGGCGATCAGATAGGCGGTCTGCACCCACGGGATCTCATCGGAGCTGGCGCTGAGCCCGGCCTGGATTTCCGACAGCGATGCCGAGACGATTTGGATGTCGAGGATCGCCATGAACATGCCGAACACCATCGCCAGGAAGGCGATGACGCGGCGCACCGGCATATGGTCCGCGGGCAGGGCCGGCGCGGCGGCTGCCGGACGTGCGGGCATTGATCCTGCGGTGATGGTTGCGGTTGCCATGTCATGGCCTCCTTAAGCAATTCTCGAAGACAAGCGCGTGGCGCTCCGGAATTGCGTCGAAACGGATAAAGCAGGCTGGGCGGCTCGGCGCTCGATTGGCCACCGAACCGCCCCCCAATCAGTTGGTCGTCGGGGCCGGCGCGGTACGGCTGTCGACGGCGACGACGACGCTGAGGCCGGCGCGCAGCTTGCCGGTCTTCAAGACGTCGGCCGGCACGTCGATGCGCACGGGCACGCGCTGCACCACTTTGGTGAAGTTGCCGGTGGCGTTTTCCGGCGGCAACAGCGAGAACACCGCGCCCGAAGCCGGCGCCAGCGAGGAGACCGTGCCTTCGAAGCTCTGGCCGTCGATCGCGTCGACGGTGATGCGGACCTTCTCGCCGGGCACCATGCGGCCGAGCTGCGTCTCCTTGAAGTTGCCGACGATGTAGAGCTTGTCCATCGGCACGACGACGGCAAGCTTCTGGCCGGGGCTGACGAGGTCGCCCTGCTCGACCGAGCGGTTGCCGACGACGCCGTCATAGGGCGCCTTCAGCACGGTGAAGGAGAGGTCGCGCTGGGCCTTGTCGCGGGTGAGCTGCAGCGAGGCGAGCGTCGAGGCCGATTCCGCGCGCTGGGCTTTCAGAACGCCGATATTGGCCTGCGCCGCGGCGATCTGCGCATCGGCGCCGACAAGCGCCGCCTTGGCCTGGTCGAGCGCGGTCTGGGCGTCGTCGAGCTGCGCCTGCGTGCCGACATGGGTCTTGAGCAGTTGCGCGGCGCGCACCTGGGCGCGGCCGGCATTGTCGGCGGCGGCCTGGTCGGCGACCTTCTGCGCCTCGGCCTGCGACAGCGAGGCCTGCGCGGCCTTGGTCTGCGCGTCGATGCGGTCGAGCGTCTTCGCCAGCGTGGCGATCTGCGCTTCGGCCTGGGCGACGGCTATTCTGTAGTCGCCATTGTCGATGACGAACAGCGGATCGCCGGCCTTGACCTGCTGGTTCTCGCTCACCAGCACCTTGTCGATATAACCGGAGATTTTCGGCGACACGAACGACATGTCGGCCTGGACATAGGCGTCGTCGGTGGAGATCATGAACCGGCCGTCGGTCCAGTAGTTATAGCCATAGTAGGAACCGGCGCCGAGCAGGGCGAGGCCGATGACCGGCAAAAGGAAAGAGCGCACCGAACGCTTCTTCTTGGCGGGTGCTTCACCCGCGGGCGCGGCAACCGGGGCGGCGGGCTGGACAGGGATTTCCGGAGCCTCGGTCGACGGTTGGACCTTGGCGTTGGGAAACGTGCGGACTTCGGCGGTGGCGGGCGCGTTGGAGGACATGGGTATCTCTCTGGATGTCAGTCATACTGAACCGTTCGGTTCGAATTGGTGATTGACATAGCGCGGAAAGAGGACCATATCAAGAGGAAATCGAACCGAGTGGTTCGAAATATTTTCAAGGAATGACTTCCATGGTCGACACGACAGCCGATAGCGATCTGCTCGACTTACGCAAGGGCCGGCCGGCAGCCGGGCAGGACCCAGTCAAGCGCGCCCAGATCATCGAAGGCGCCCGCCGCGTCTTCATAGACAAAGGCTTCGAGGCCGCCTCGATGAACGACATCACGCGCGAGGCCGGCGTCTCCAAGGGCACGATCTACGTCTATTTCGAAAACAAGGAAGAGCTGTTCGAGGCTCTCATCGAGGAAGAACGCGGCACCATCTTCAAGAACTTGTATGAGGTGCTCGATCATTTCGAGGACCTGCGCAAGACGCTGGTGAAGTTCGGCATGGCGCTTTCGATCAAGATCACTTCGGCCAAGGTCATCCAGGCCCAGCGCACCGTCGTCGGCGCCGCCGACCGGATTCCCGAGCTCGGCGCGCGTTTCTACGAGCGCGGCCCGAAGCGGGGCCATGACAAGGTCATGGCTTTCCTCAATGAAGCCATTGAACGCGGCCTGCTCAAGATCGACGATGTCGACGTTGCCGCCTATCAGTTCACCGAGCTTTGCCTCGCCGGCCTGTTTCGCCAGTGCATCTTTTCCTACCGCACCAAGGCGCCGACCCAGGCCGAGATCGAGCGTATCGTGAAATCCGGCGTCGACGTCTTCCTCAAGGCCTACGGCACGGAAAAATTCCTCGCCGAGGAAAAGGCGCTGCAATCGGCCTGACCACTCCGGGCATGTGAATCCCAAAGCGTGCGAAGCAAGGCTGGGAGGCCTCGCCGTGTCTTGTGACGCTCGTCGCGATCGTCCCCCCGACCCCTCTGAAAATATTGGTAGGCATCCCTCCGGCACGCGCATTCGGAAGGACCTGTTAACCATCGCTTCCTATGTCTCGGGGGACGTTCAATCGGCGAGTCTCGAGTATGACATCCATGCGCTTTCCCCGTGCCAATCTTTCCGGCGCTTCCGCTTATCAGGGCGACGACGATCACGGCGCGGACGGGCGCCGGAGCGGGGTTCCGCAGACGCAAACTGGGCAGGTGGTCGCGTTGCGCGTCGCGCCGGCGAGCGAATCGGACGATGGCGAGTTCAGCCGCCCGGCTTGGCAGGACTATTTTTTCCTTGCGCCCAATGTGCGGTTCACCCGCACACCGGACACCGATCTCGCCCGGCGAGCCGCCCCGCAGGAAGATGCCGCGCCGGCCAGGACACCGGCCCGCGAGCCCGTCCGGCCTGCACCGCCGGCTCCGCCGCCAGCCAATTCAGTTCGGACGATTCCTGCGGCTCGAGCCGCGGCGCCGGCGCAAGCGAAACCGGTCATCGCGCCTTCCGCCGCCACGCCCGTCGCTCCCGCTGCGCCGCTCCAGCCCACCGCCGCTCCGGCACAAAAGCCGCGCCCGAGCGGACTGCGCTGGTCCTATCTTTCCGATCACGCCTTCTTCGAATTCGGCATGCCCTTCCTCGCCGAGCGCCTGGCGCGGACGCGCCTGAATGAAGCGGGCCAGGCCTCCGCAGTGCCAGTGTCGCCGCCCGTCAGGCCGATGCCGGCGCCGGCGGCGCGACCGATGCCGCCTCGCGCCGCCTTCATGGGCGAGGCGACATCACTCTATCGGGTCATCGAGTGGCGCTCCAACGCGGCGGATATAAGCCCTGCTCCGGCGCCGACGCCGTCCCAAGTGGCCGCCCAGCCGATACCTGCCGAGGCCATCACGACTCCGGCACCGGCAAGCGCAAGGATGGCGAGGCAGGCACCCTCCTTGCCCATTGCCGGCGAGGTCGTGCCGTTGCCGGCTTCCGTCGGCTATGAGCTTCCCTCCGAGGAGCTCCTGCAGATGCCGCCGGAAGGCCAGGGCTTCTACATGTCGCAGGAGCGCATGGAGCAGAATGCCGATCTGCTCGAGAGCGTGCTGGAGGATTTCGGCGTCAAAGGCGAGATCATCCATGTCCGGCCGGGTCCGGTCGTCACACTCTATGAGTTCGAGCCGGCGCCGGGCGTGAAATCCAGCCGCGTCATCGGCCTTGCCGACGACATCGCCCGCTCGATGTCGGCGATCTCGGCGCGCGTCGCCGTGGTGCCGGGCCGCAATGTGATCGGCATCGAATTGCCCAATGAGACGCGCGAAACGGTCTATTTCCGCGAGCTGATCGGATCGGCCGGTTTCCGCAACACCTCCTGCAAGCTGGCGCTCGGCCTCGGCAAGACGATCGGCGGCGAACCGGTCATCGCAGAGCTCGCCAAGATGCCGCATCTGTTGGTGGCGGGCACCACCGGTTCCGGCAAGTCGGTCGCCATCAACACCATGATCCTGTCGCTACTCTACCGAATGAAGCCGGAGGAATGCCGCCTCATCATGGTCGATCCCAAGATGCTGGAACTCTCCGTCTATGACGGCATCCCGCACCTTCTGACGCCGGTCGTCACCGATCCCAAGAAGGCGGTCACGGCGCTCAAATGGGCGGTGCGCGAGATGGAGGACCGCTACCGCAAGATGGCGCGCCTCGGCGTGCGCAACATCGACGGCTACAACCAGCGCGCGGCAAGCGCCCGCGACAAGGGCGAGGTCGTGACCATGCGGGTGCAGACAGGTTTCGAGAAGGGCACCGGCGAGCCGCTGTTCGAGGAACGCGTGATCGACCTCGCGCCGATGCCCTATATCGTCATCATCGTCGACGAGATGGCCGACCTGATGATGGTGGCCGGCAAGGAGATCGAAGGCGCCATCCAGCGACTGGCGCAGATGGCGCGCGCCGCGGGCATCCACCTGATCATGGCTACGCAGCGCCCCTCGGTCGACGTCATCACCGGCACGATCAAGGCCAATTTCCCCACCCGCATCTCCTTCCAGGTTACGTCCAAGATCGACAGCCGCACGATCCTGGGCGAGCAGGGCGCCGAACAGCTGCTCGGCCAGGGCGACATGCTGCACATGGCCGGCGGCGGACGCATTTCGCGCGTGCACGGTCCTTTCGTTTCCGATCTCGAGGTCGAGCATGTCGTGGCGCATCTGAAAGCGCAGGGGCGTCCTGAATATCTCGACACCGTCACCGCCGACGAAGAGGAGGCTGAAGAGGCGGCCGATGCCGGCCCGGTCTTCGACAAGAGCGCGATCGCCGAGGAGGATGGCGATGCGCTCTTTGAGGAAGCGGTCAAGGTGGTCAAGCGCGACAAGAAATGCTCGACCTCCTACATCCAGCGGCGCCTCGGCGTCGGCTACAACCGCGCCGCCTCGCTGGTCGAGCGCATGGAGAAGGAAGGTCTGGTCGGCGCCCCCAACCATGTCGGCAAGCGCGAGATCCTCACCGGCCGGCGCGATCGCGAGCCCGAACGCGAAGAGACGGAGTGATTCGCGGCTGATCGGCCTCAGGCGGACGGCGTCAGCCGCCGTTCGCCACCAGCACGATCGCGGCGCGCAACTCGTCGAGACCCGAGGCTTTTTCCGATGATGTCGCCAGGACCACGGGAAAAGCGGCCGGCCGCTTCTTGATCTTGGCCAGCGTCTCCTCGATCAGCCTCGGCACGCCGGCGGCCTTGATCTTGTCGGTCTTGGTCAGCACCACCTGGTAGGACACTGCCGCCTTGTCGAGCAGGGTCAGCACTTCCTCGTCCTTGGCCTTGATGCCGTGGCGCGCGTCGATCAGCACATAGACGCGCTTCAGCGTCACGCGGCCCTGCAGATATTCATAGATGAGCTTCGTCCACTCATCGACCTTGTCCTTCGGCGCGCTGGCATAGCCGTAGCCGGGCATGTCGACCAGCGCCATCGGCGGCAGGTCGGCGCCTTCGCCGGAGAACCCGTCCGGCACGAAATAGTTGAGCTCCTGCGTGCGCCCCGCCGTGTTCGAGGTGCGCGCCAGGCCCTTGTGTCCGACCAGCGCGTTGATCAGCGACGACTTGCCGACATTGGAGCGGCCGGCGAAGGCGATCTCCGGCGGGCCTTCCGGCGGCAGGAACTTCATCGATGGCACGCCGCGGATGAAGATCCAGCCGCGGGTGAACAGCTCCGGATCAACCGCCATCTTGTCGCTTTTCGTGTCGGGTGCGCTCAAGCCGCTGCCTCCAGTCTTGCAATGTCGACGCCGCGGATAGCGTTGAGATTGCGGCTGATCTTGTCGACCGGCCAGTCCCACCAGGCCGCCTTCAAAAGCCGCCGCACCGTGAATTCGTCGAAGCGCATCTTCACTGTCCTTGCCGGATTGCCGGCGACGATCGCATAAGGCGCCACGTCGTGTGTGACAACCGATTTCGCCGCAACGATGGCGCCATTGCCGATCCTGACGCCCGGCATGGTCACCGCATCCATGCCGATCCACACGTCATTTTCGACGTTCGTGTCGCCGCGGATCTCCTTCGACCAGGTCTCAGGATCGAACCCTTCCTCCCAGCCGTGGCCGAAGATGTTGAACGGATAGGTCGAGAAGCCGGACATGGCATGGTTGGCGCCGTTCATGATGAAGCGCGCGCCTTCCGCGATGGCGCAGAACTTGCCGATCACCAGCCGGTCACCGATGAAGTCATAGTGGTGCAGCACGCATTTCTGGGCGAATTTGTCGGGACCATCGGGATCGTCATAGTAGGTGAAGTCGCCGATCTCGATGTTGGGCGACGTCACCAGCCCCTTCAGGAAGCCGACGCGCGGATACGTCGCGATCGGATGCTTGATGTTGGGATTGGGTCCGGTCATCGCGGTCCCTCCGTGGCTAGAGCAATTCCAGGAAAAGTGTGAGCGGTTTTTCCGTCCGGAATTGCGTAAAAACAGAAAGACAATGCGTTCCGGCGCGGTCAACGTCCGATCAAACTAACGTGATCCGGCCCCGGCACAACTGTTCAATGATTGCCGCGGCAGATCACGATCGGGTTGGAAAGGGCGCTGTCGAATCCGCTGCCCTGATAGACCTGGACGTTCGACGCGCCGGGCGGCAGCGAGAAGCTGCCTTCGACGATTTTCTGGTCGCTGGTCATCGTGTGCAGTGCCCAGCTGAAGGTGCAGAATTGCGGCGGCGCCTTGGGTTGCACGTGGCTGCAGTTGAGCTGCGCGCCGCCCAGCATCGCCGCCCCGCCGCAGCTCACCGCGTCCTTCGCGGCGGCCGGAAAAGCGTATCCCATGAGCAGCGCCAGCATGGTGATCTTGAGCCGGTTCATTGTCTTGTCCTTGCCGAAAACCCAAGCCGAGCGGGCCGGGTTCTGGCCTATGCGATATTTTTAGCAAGCGCCTTAGTCGGTCTTGCGCTCGGCGTCCAGCGGGATTATGTGCATGATGATAATAAGCATGCTCACGAAAGTTTGTCCGCCGGCCCCGAAGTTCTCCCATGCCCTCCTCGCCCAATATCAGCTTCGTGCTGCACGATGTCGCGCGCCTGCTCAGGAAGTGGTTCGAGCAGCGCTCGCGCGCCTTTGGGCTGACCCGCGCGCAATGGCAGGTGCTGGCCTTTCTTTCGGTGCATGAGGGCATCCACCAGAACAAGCTGGCCGACCTCATCGAGATCATGCCGATCACGCTCGCAAGGTTGCTCGACAAGATGGAAGCGCGCGGCTTCATCGAGCGCCGGCCCGATCCTGCCGACCGCCGGGCGTGGCTCCTCTATCTGACCCCGCAGGCGCATCCATTGATTGAGGTGATGCGCAGCAACGGCCGGAAAACGCGTGACGAAGCCTTCGCCGGCCTGTCCGCGGACGCGCAGCAGCAACTGCTGCAAACCCTTTGCCTGATCAAATCCAATCTGCTCGAGGCCTGCACCCAGCCGGCCGTCGACCGGGAGAAAGTCCATGTCTGAAGGAACCTCACCCAGAAAGCCCGCCGACGGAGAAAATGCCGGCGAAAGAGCAAGCGACCAGGTCATTCGCCTGGACAGCCAGCGCGAGCAAAGGCGCGGCAATAATCCGCCTGTCGTCGAAGACGATGAGCTGGAAGCGCCCGTGGCGCCGGAGCCGGCGACGCTGGAGGCGCCTTCGGCGCAGCCGAAGCCGGCTTCCGTCACCGTAACTCCGCCCGCTCCCGCCAAGCCGCGCCGCGGCCTCACCCGGCCGATCCTGTTCGCGCTGCTGCCCGTCGCTCTGGTGGCCGGCGGCTACTACTATGTCGTCGGCGGCCAGATCATGACCACCGACAACGCCTATATCCAGGCGCAGTCGCTCGGCGTGTCGACCGACGTCTCCGGCACCGTCGACGAGATCGATGTGCACGACAACCAGGCGGTGAAGAAGGGCGACGTGCTCTTCCGGCTGCGGCCCGCCTCCTTCGAGACCGCGCTCGCCGGCGCCAAGGCGCAGCTCGGCACGGTGCGCAACCAGGTGCTGACGCTGCAGGCAAGCTACCAGCAGTCGCTGGCCTCGATCGACCAGGCCGAGGCCGACATTCCCTATTACGAGTCCGCCTTCCAGCGTCAGCAGGATCTGCTCAAGACCTCGACCGCCTCCAAGGCGACATTCGACAGCGCCCAGCACGATCTGATCGCGGCCCGCCAGAAGGTGACCGTCGCCAAGGCGCAGGCGCAGGCAATGCTCGCCCAGCTCGGCGGCGACGCCAGCCAGCCGGTCGAGCAGAACCCGTTCTACCTGCAGGCCCAGTCGGCGGTGGACGACGCGCAGCGCAACCTCAACGATTCCGTCGTCAAGGCGCCGTTCGACGGCATCGTCACCAATGTCGACGCCTTGCAGGTCGGCAAATACCTGCCGGCCTCGCAGCCGGCCTTCAGCCTGGTGTCGTCGACCGACATCTGGATCGCCGCCGAGCCGAAGGAAACCGAGCTCACCTATGTGCGGCCGGGACAGAAGGCGACGATCAGCATCGACGGCTATCCGGGCGATGTCTGGCACGGCACCGTCGGCTCGATCAGCCCTGCATCGTCGTCCAGCTTCTCGCTGCTGCCGGCGCAGAACACCTCGGGCAACTGGGTCAAGGTCGTGCAGCGCATTCCGATGCGCGTGACGATCGACGATCCGGACGGCAAGCCGCCGCTGCGCGGCGGCATGAGCGCGGTGGTCGACATCGGCACCGGCCATGCCCGCGGCCTGCCCGATTTCATCGCCAACCTCCTCAAGCAATCCGGACCAAAGTCATGACAACGGCTTCCGCGACAGGCGCGCCCGTGGTCGCCAATCGCGGCGCCATCACCGCCTGCGTCATCCTGGCGGTCATCATGCAGGCGCTGGACACCACCATCGCCAATGTCGCGCTGCCCTATATCCAGGGCAGCGTTTCGGCCAGCGCCGACCAGATCAACTGGGTGCTCACCTCCTATATCGTGGCCGCCGCGGTGATGACGCCGCCGTCCGGCTATCTCGCCAATCGCTTCGGCCGCAAGCGCATCCTTCTGGTGGCGATCACCGGCTTCGTCGTCGCTTCCGTGTTGTGCGGTTTCTCGCAGTCGCTGCCGCAGATCGTCGGCTTCCGCCTGCTGCAAGGCCTGTTCGGCGCGGCGCTCGTGCCGCTGTCGCAGTCGATCCTGCTCGACATCTACAGCGTCGAGGAGCGCGGCTCGGCCATGGCGCTGTTCGGCGTCTCGGTCATGGTCGGCCCGGTGCTGGGGCCGGTCATCGGCGGCTGGCTGACCGAGAACGTCTCCTGGCGCTGGGTGTTCTACATCAACGTGCCGGTCGGCGCGCTGGCCTTTATCGGCGTCTCCATGTTCGTCCAGGAAACCAAGCTCGACCTCAAGGCCAGGCTGGATTGGCTGGGCTTCGGCATGCTCAGCCTCGCCATCGCCTCGCTGCAGATGTTCCTCGACCGTGGCGAGCAGCTCAACTGGTTCTCCTCGGCCGAGATCATTGTCGAGGCGCTGGTCTGCGCGTCGGCCTTCTACATCTTCATCGTCCACACCTTCACCGCGCGCGACACTTTCGTGAACCCGCGGCTGTTCCTCGACCGCAACTTCGCCGTCGGCATGATCTTCATCTTCATCATCGGCATCACCTATCTCGCCTCGCTGGCCCTGATGACGCCCTATCTGCAGACGCTGATGGGCTACCCGGTGGTGACGGCCGGCATCGTCATGGGGCCGCGCGGCCTCGGCACCATGGCCTGCATGTTCCTGGTCGGCCGGCTGGTCGGCAAGGTCGACACGCGCTGGCTGCTGTTCATCGGCCTCGCCATCACCGCCTGGGCGATGTACGACATGACCGGCTGGACGCCGGACGTCTCGCAATGGACGATCATCAGCACCGGCTTCATCCAGGGCGCCGGGCTGGGCTTCCTGTTCGTGCCGCTCACCACCATCACCTTCGCCACGCTGGCGCCGGAGCGACGGGCGGAAGGCACCGGCCTCTACAACCTGTCGCGCAACATCGGTTCCAGCGTGGGCATCTCGGTGGTCTCGGCGCTGTTGACGCAGAACCAGCAGATCAACCACGCCAACATCGCCACCTATGTGACGCCCTACAATCCGGCCTTCGGCGATGCGGCGGTCTCGCAGGCGCTGAGCCCTTACACCGCCGCCGGCCGCGCCGCGCTCGACGGCCACGTCACGCTGCAGGCGACGATCATCTCCTATGTCGACGACTTCAAGCTGATGATGATCCTGTCCTTGGCCGCGATCCCGCTGGTGCTTCTGCTGCGCAAGCCCGGCGCCCCGGCCAAGGTCGATCACAGCGCGGTCATGGAATAAAGGACCGGGATCCCGCCGCCCGCGGGACCCCGGGTCTGCCGGACCAGCCTCCCAAACACCGGCGTCGCTGCGCCGGAAGCCGCCCGGCCCTTTTTGGGGAGGACGGGAATCATACGAAGCGGGGGCGGGCGGAGTTTCACCAGCCTCGGACAATTTGCCGAAAATCATTCTGGTGTATCGAGGTCACGTATGGGTTTATCGGCGAAGGCCAACGCAATGCCGTCATCCCCGCGCTTGTCCCGAGCATCCGCCGCCGCATGCGGAGGATGTAGCGCGTCCAGTTCAGAGAGGCCGGTAGATCCTCTGGACAAGCCCG
The DNA here is from genome assembly GCF_003952425.1 of Mesorhizobium sp. M2A.F.Ca.ET.046.03.2.1. NCBI lineage: Bacteria > Pseudomonadati > Pseudomonadota > Alphaproteobacteria > Hyphomicrobiales > Phyllobacteriaceae > Mesorhizobium > Mesorhizobium sp. M2A.F.Ca.ET.046.03.2.1. The sequence continues at coordinate 2,909,176 of NZ_CP034449.1, forward strand.
AGGATGACGGCGATCAAGGCATGCCGGTTATCTGAACTCCAAAAGCCATCGCGATCGCCTTGCCCCAAAATGCCGCCGACGTTGGTGATTGACCGAAAACCTCCGTGACGTCGTCATCCTCGGGCCTGACCCGAGGATCCATTCCGTGACCTTTGCGGCAGAGTGTGAGGGTGCAGAATTCTGTAACCGTTACAACGCCTTAGCGTGATAGTAAGGGTCTGCGCGCGTCGCTCCGGGATGTAAAGCCACGGCCAATCGCGAATGTTGGCGCAGTCCCGTTGGCATCTCCAACGAAAAACCCCGGCCAATGGCCGGGGTTCGCTTTGTAAGGTCGGGTGCCTTCTATTCCGCCGGCGATGGTTTCTTGCGGAACATCGCCGCCAGATTGTCCCACAATTCGATCTTGGCACCCTGGCGCTTCATGATCACGCCCTGCTGCAGGATCGACAGCGTGTTGTTCCAGGCCCAGTAGATGACGAGGCCTGCCGGGAACGAGCCCATCATGAAGGTGAAGATCACCGGCATCCAGGTGAAGATCGCCGCCTGCGTCGGGTCCGGCGGCGCCGGGTTCATGCGCATCTGCAGGAACATGGTGATGCCCATCACCACCGCCCAGGCGCCCATATGCGGCAGGAAGGCGGGCGCCGCGAAGGGCAGCAGGCCGAACAGGTTGAAGATCGACGTCGGATCGGGCGCCGCAAGGTCGTGGATCCAGCCGAAGAAGGGCGCGTGCCGCATCTCGATGGTGATGTAGAGCACCTTGTAGAGCGAGAAGAAGACCGGGATCTGCAGCGCCACCGGCCAGCAGCCGGCCAGCGGATTGATCTTCTCGGTCTTGTACAGCTCCATCATCGCCTGCTGCTGCTTCATCTTGTCGTCCGCGTATTTCTCGCGGATCTCGACCATCTTCGGCTGCACCTTCTTCATGTTCGCCATTGAGGCGTAGGACTTGTTGGCCAGGGGGAAGAAGATCGCCTTGACGACGACGGTGGTGGCGAGGATCGCCAGGCCGAAATTGCCGAAGAATTTGTAGAGCGTGTCGATGAGCCAGAACATCGGCTTGGTGATGAAATAGAACCATCCCCAGTCGATCAGCAGGTCGAACTGGCGGATGTGCCGGTCCTTTTCATAGGCGTTGATGGTCGAGACTTCCTTCGCGCCGGCGAAGATTTCGGACTCGATCGTCGTCGACTGTCCCGGCGCGACGCTGATCGCGTCGGACAGAAAGTCTGACTGATAGCTGTGGCTGTGCGGCCCGTCCTTGAATTCGAAATAGGAGAATTTCGGCTGGAAGGGCTGCTTCTCCGTCGGCACAAGCGTCACGGCCCAGTATTTGTCGGTGATGCCGAGCCAGCCATCGGTCGATTTGCCTGGCTTGACTTCCTTGTCCTTCTCGATGGCCGCGTATTTGTACTCCGTAAGCCCTTCGCTGCCGGTCACGCCGATCAGACCTTCATGCAGCACATAGGTGCTGGCGACGGCCGGTTTGTCGAAACGGGTGACGCGCCCGTAATTGTAGAGCGAGACGGCGGCCGTTCCCGAATTCTGCACCGTGTCGGAAACGGTGAACATATATTCGTTGTCGATAGAGATGGTGCGCTTGAACGTCAGGCCCTTGTCGTTGGTGAAGGTCAGCGTCACCGGCGTCGAGGGCGTCAGCGTCGGATTGCCTTCGACGCTCCACACCGTATCCGCGCCCGGTACAGCGCCGGTCGCATCGTTGCCGACGAAGCCGATCTCGGCGAAATAGCCGTTGGGCAGCGACGACGGGTTGAGCAGCTCGATCTCGGGCGAATTCTTGTCGACCGTCTCGGTATAGTGCTTGAGCTTCAGGTCATCCAGGCGCGCGCCGGTCAGGTTGATCGAGCCTTCGAGGCTTTGCGTGTCGATCTTGACGCGCTTGGTGGCGGCAATGGCCTGGTCGCGGCTGGCGGCGGTCACCGCTTCACCGCCGGGTGCGCCGGGAACGCTGCCGGCCGCCGGGGCCGACGTTCCGGTCGCGCCGGAATTGGCGCCGCCGCCCGCTTCCTTCTTCTGCGCCTCGACGCGCTGCTGCTCGATGCGGGCCTGCTCGCGCTGCTGCTCCATCTTGGGGTTCATGTAGAACACCTGCCAGAGCGTCAGGATCAACACCGACAGCGCGATGGTGATGAAGAAATTGCGGTTGTTTTCCATCGAAAGCCCTTGGCCTATCGTGCGCCGCGTAGCCGGCGGGAAAGCTCGGCCTTCAACTGGCCGAACGGAGTGGCGAGCACGTCTTCACGCCCGACGATGACATAATCATTGCCGGGCGCCATGTCATCGGCGGCGTGAACGCGCACGGCTTCCCTCAGCCGCCGCCGGACGCGGTTGCGCACCACGGCGTTGCCGACCTTCTTGGTGACGGTGTAGCCGACACGCGGCGCAAGGTCGTCGCCGCGGTCGAGAACTTCAACGAGAAAAAGCCGTCCGCGGCGTTTCTCGCCGCCGCGCACAGCCAGGAAGTCCGCGCGTTTCAGAAGCCGCCCGGGAGTTTTCCCCTTTGGCTTGCCGGTTGCGGGCAACGATCTCGTCTTTCGTTCAGGCGCTGAGCCGCTTGCGGCCGCGATTACGGCGGGCAGCAACGACGCCACGGCCACCCTTGGTGGCCATGCGGGCACGGAAACCATGCCGGCGCTTCCGGACGAGCTTGGACGGTTGGTATGTACGCTTCATTTGTTTTAATACCGCGGGGTGCGGCCCTTCTTGATTCTGTCACTCTGTAACAGGAGCTTTGCCGGGCCGGCTTAGGCGCGATCGAAACCGCGCCGGGACGAATGGCCCGAGCGTGAGCGGGCTTATAGAAAGAAGGTTTTTGGAAGTCAATCCGCCCGCCGCGAGGCAATTTTTTGCGGGGTGACGATGAAATTGGCAAAAAAGCCGCAAATCGCATAATCTTGCCCGATCAAGCCTTTGTGAATGCGCGTCAATGACGAGTGAAACTCTGTCCACGAACGAGAAGGCAACCCCGGCGGCAAACCCGACGCGCCGGGTGCCGCTGTCGCGCGGCCTGTCGACAAAGCTTCTTCTGCTCACCATCGCGTTCGTGCTTTTGGCCGAAATCCTGATCTTCCTGCCCTGGATCGCCAGCTACCGGGTGAACTGGCTGAAGGAGCGGTTGAGCACCGCCGCCGCCGTGTCGATCGTTTTGTTGCAGGGCGAGCCCAACGCGCTGTCGCACAATGCCCAGAACGATGTGCTGATGGCGATCGGCGCCAAGGCGATCGCCGTGCGCGACGGCGGCGTGTCGCGGCTGCTCGTCGTTTCCGACATGCCGCCGCAGGTCGACGAGCATATCGACATCGCCAATGTCGGCCTGGTCAACGGCATGACCGGCGCGCTCGACACTTTGTTCTTCGGCGGCAAGCGCATGCTGCGCGTCTTCGGCCCGGTCGGCGACAGCGACAAGGAATTCGAGCTGATCATGCCGGATTACCGTCTGCGCGACGCTATGCTCAGATACTCGCGCAATGTCGCCGTCGTCTCGCTGCTCATCTCGCTGTTCACCGCAATGCTCGTCTATGCGGCGATCGACCTGATCATGATCGGGCCGATCCGCACCATGACGCGCTCGATCCTGTCCTTCTCCGAGGCGCCAGACGATCCCGGGCGCATAATCTGTCCGACCGAGCGCGCCGACGAGATCGGCGTGGCCGAGCGCGAGCTGGCGCAGATGCAGGACCGGCTGCAGAAGATGCTTTCCGAACAGAAGCATCTCGCCGACCTCGGCCTCGCCGTCTCCAAGATCAATCACGACATGCGCAACATCCTGGCTTCCGCGCAGCTGATGTCCGACCGCCTGCGCCAGGTGAAGGATCCGACTGTGCAATCCTTCGCGCCGAAACTTGTGCGCGCGCTCGACCGCGCCGTTGCCTATTCGGAGGGCGTGCTCGCCTATGGCCGCACGCAGGAGCCGGCGCCGTCACGCCGACGCCTCAGGTTGCGCCAGTTGGTCGACGACGTGCACGGCCTGCTCGACATCGAGACAGGCATCGAGTTCATCAACGCCGTCGAGCATGCCTTCGAGGTGGACGCCGATTCCGACCATCTCTTCCGCGTGCTCACCAATCTGTGCCGCAACTCCATTCAGGCGATGGCCGCCGATACGGAGAGGACGGTTGTGCGCCGGCTGGCGGTGGCGGCCGAGCGTCACGGCAGCGTCAGCCGCATCACCGTCACCGACACCGGCCCCGGCCTGCCCCCCAAGGCGCGCGAGAACCTGTTCGCCGCCTTCCGGGGCTCGGCGCGCAGCGGCGGCACCGGCCTCGGCCTGGCGATCGCGCACGAATTGATCCGCGCCCATGGCGGCTCGGTCGAGCTTGTCGAATCGATCGGCGGCCGCACCGTCTTCGCCGTCACCATCCCCGACCAGCCGGTCCGGCTCGACCAAGCGCGCAACGGCTTGCGCCGCCCCGCTTGAGGTGTACCGATATTCAGGTGATGCCGGCCTGCAAATGACAGCTTCCTGCGCTTCCGGTGCTCACGTACTTTAAGTACGCTCCGCTCCGGTTCTCGGAATCCACCATTTTCGTCTCGGCCTGACCTGAATCTCGGCACACCTCCACATCGGGGAACCGCCTGCGACAAAACTTTTGCCGGATCGGCTTGCAATTCTCAAATTCAGTCGTTAGGGAACACTCCACATCGCGGCCGGCCGTCTCGACCGGAACGCGAGGCTTGTGTCACACACGGCCTGTTGCGCGCCCGTAGCTCAGCTGGATAGAGCACCAGACTACGAATCTGGGGGTCAGGAGTTCGAATCTCTTCGGGCGCGCCATTTCCGCTGCCATCGCCGAAATTTACCGCTGGTAGCCGCCGGGACCACGCTCGCTCAATCGCGAATGATCGCGCAGCTTTCATCCTTCGCCCAATCGGCGAAGCTGAGGTAATAGGCGCGAACATCGCGATAGCCGGCCCGGGCCGCTGCGGCGGCAGCGAGAGCGGCGCGGCCGCCGCCGTCGCAATGGGTGACAATATGGTCGCCGGATTGGAAACCAGCCTGCGCGAGAAGATCGTGCAATTCCGCCGCCGGCATCAGGCGCGAGCCGTCAAGCAGGTTCGCGTGCGGCAGCAGCCTTGCGCCGGGCAGATGGCCGCCGCGCGCATTGCGGCGCAGGTCTTCGCCTGTGTATTCACCAGCGGTGCGGGCATCGAAGATGCGCACATCACCGTCGAGTTCAGCCTTCAAGGTCTGCCGATCGACGAGACCGACAGGACCCGCGCCGGGCCTGGCTCGAAAGACAGCCGAGGCGCCGGCTGCCTGGGCCGCCCCCGGCAGGTCGTCGTGTCGTTCGACCGCCGGCCATCCACCGTTCAGGATGAACGCCTTCGCTCCGAAATACTGCAAGATGAACCAGACCCGCGCGGCCTCGGTCATTCGCCCGTCATCATAGACGATGGCCGGCACTTCCCCATCGACACCGAGTTCGCCAATGGCGCGCTCCCAATAAGCGACGTTCTCGAACGACGTCTCTCCGGCTTTTGCTGCAGCCTCCCACACCTCGATCGGAACGCGGACGGCATTGGGCGCGTGGCCCAAGGAGAAGGCAGCCTGATCGCGCACGTCGAGCAGGCGGAAAGTGGGCAACGTGCTCAGAGCGGACTGTTCGACGACGGGGTCATGGGGCATGGGGGACCTTTCTTTCACCACGGCTTCCCGGCCAGGCTGAAAGCGCGATATCGACCAGACGTCTCAACCTTTCGGTACAGGCGCCGTCACAGGCTTGCACCGACATTCCTTGCACGAAAGCTCCGTAGAAGCGTGCAAGCGAATCCGTGTCGGTGCCGGTGGCAAGTTCCCCTTCGACGACCGCCCTGTCGAAACGTTCGCGTATGGCTTTGATGGCAGCCTCGCGCCTTGCGGTTACGGATTTCGCCACCGTCTCGTTTTCCGCCGCGCATTGAACAACCGCTGTCGAGACGATGCATCCGCGCGGATCGTCGGGACGCGAGATGCCGGTCGCGACGTCGTGCAGGTAGAAGGACAAAGCCTCATAAGCGCTCATATCGCTCCGTAGCGCGTCCATCCGGGCCTTGCTCTCCCGCTCGGTGGCACGGTCGAGCGCCTGCCTGTACAGCTCCTCCTTGGAGCCGAACGTCGCATAGAGCGACGGCGGGGTCACGCCCATGGCCGCCGTCAAGTCGGCGATCGATGTTCCTTCATAGCCGTGTTCCCAGAACAGCCGCGCCGCGACATCAAGCCCGACATTACGATCCAGGGTCCTCGGCCTGCCCCGTTTTTTTGGAGGCTCGGTCATTTATATATCGATCCCTATAAAATCTGTTGACAACCATCGACCGGGATTAATATATCGATCGCTATTAAAAATCGCAACGGAGTTGCAAATGTCCGGACGCCTCTCGAACAAGGTCGCACTCGTAACCGGCGGGTCGCGCGGTATCGGGCGAGCAGTGGCGCTCGCCTTCGCCAGGGAAGGCGCTGCGCTCATCGGCGTGCACTACGCCAGCAACAAGGAAGCCGCGGACGCTACGGTGCGGGATATCGAGGCACTGGGGACGCGAGCTGTCGCCATCGGCGCGGATTTGCGCGACGCCAAGGCGGCTGCCGACAGCATTGCCGGAGAGTTTAGGGCCGCGGCGCTGGCCGCGACTGGCAAAGCCGGCCTCGACATCCTCGTCAACAATGCGGGCATCGCGGTGGCAACGCCGTTGGCGCAGACCAGCGAGACCACATTCGATGACCTCATGACCATCAACTTCAAGGCGCCGTTCTTCCTGATCCAGGCGCTGGCCAATGACATCCGGGACGACGGACGCATCATCAACATTTCCACCGGCTTCACGCGCATCGCAGCGCCGACCCACCCCGCCTATGCGGCGTCAAAGGGAGCTCTCGAAACACTGACGCTGGCGCTCGCTCCCGATTTCGCAAGCCGCGGCATAACCGTCAATTCGGTCATGCCCGGCGTCACCGACACCGACATGAACGCGGACTGGCTTGCGACGGATGCCCGTGCGGGCGCGGAAGCATTGTCGGTGTTTTCACGTGTCGGCCAGCCCGCCGACGTGGCAGACGTGATCACCTTCGTCGCGTCAAACGACGCGCGGTGGACGACGGGGCAGTCCATCGACGCCACAGGCGGCGCTCGGATCTAGCCGCCCTGGGGAGCGTCATGCTGGTGGTCCTGCGCCTGCTGCGCCTGCTCGACGATCCGGCGGCGCTGCCCCGCTTGCCGAGCAGGAAATTCTCTATCGCCTGCTTGCCGGCCCGGACGGCGCCAGGATGCGCCACATCACCTCCAGCCAGGGTCGGGTGGCTCAGGTCGGCCGCGCCATCGCCTGGATCGGGCAGAACTTCCGGGAGCGATTCAGCATCGAGCAGCTTGCCGCGGAGGTGGGCATGAGTCGAGCCTGCACGAGCATTTTCGCGCGGTGACGGCGATGACGCCGCTGCAATTCCAAAAACAGCTCAGGCTGCAGGACGCGCGCAGCCTGATGCTGGTCCAGGACATCGATGCGACGACCGCCGCCTTCCGCGTGGGGTACGAAAGCCCGTCGCAGTTCAGCCGCGAATATCGCCGTCATTTTGGCGAACCGCCGGCGCGCGACATAGCCCGCTTGCGCGCCTCACCGGGCTTGGCGGTGGTCGCTTGAGTTTCGCCTTGCCGGGGCGCGTTCATGCAGCACCAACCAATTGCAAAATAAAATCAGTTGGCCTAGCCTGAACCGATTGCACAACGCAATCGGATCGCGCGAATGCCATGTGAGGAACAGGCAATGGCCAAGCTCGTCTTCGGAATGAACCAGTCGCTGGACGGCTATGTCGATCACACGGCGTTCGGGCCAAGCCCCACGCTCTTCCGCCACTTCATCGAGGAGGCCGAGCGGCAGTCGGGCAGCATCTACGGTCGCCGCATGTATGAGGTCATGCGCTACTGGGACGAGGAGCATCCTGAATGGGATGCCGATCGCCTTGCCTACGCGGCGGCGTGGCGGCGCCAGCCGAAATGGGTCGTCTCGCGCTCGTTGCAGTCGGTCGGCCCCAACGCCAGCCTCGTCGGGGATGACCTTGAGGGCGAGATGCGCAAGCTGAAGGCCGAGTACGACGGCGAGATCGAAGTCGCCGGCCCGGACTTGGCGCGAAGCCTCACCGAACTGGGCTTGATCGATGAGTATCGGATCTACCTGCACCCGGTCGTGCTCGGCCGCGGCAAGCCTTATTTCGCCGGACCCCGGCCGCCGCTTCGCCTGATGGCGCATGACCGGATCGGCGAGGATGTGATCAGGTTGACCTACGCTCCAGCATGATCTCGCGACGGTCTCCCGTGATCAGGTGAGCCGGACGATCTTGAAGCCCTCGACCTCCTTGACGACCGGATGGTCCTTCCAGCGCTCGACATCATGCAGCACGACGAGCTTCGACAGGTCGCCGCCAAGCTCGTCATTCATCTTGTCGATGGTCTTCAGCTGCTCCCAGACGCTGCCCACCGCATTGTTGAGCGGGACATAGACCCCGTCGTGATTGTGCCCGGTGAACTGGCGGCGCGAATAGACGCAATCACCGGAGATGACCCGGCGACCGGCGTGGGTGTCGACGAGCACGAATTGCTGGCCGATCGTGTGGCCGCTGCCGAGCCGCGCATGGATGCCGGGGAAGATGTTGTCCTTGTCGCCGTCGATGAGCGTCACGCGATGCTCGATCGAGGCTTCGAGGGCGGTGCGCAAATTGTCGGGATCGATGATGGCGGTCAGATGCGCGAAGCGTTTCGGCAGCGCGATCGCCTCGTACCAGGAAAGCAGTTCGCTCTTCTGGATGTGGATATGCGCGCGCGGGAATTCGGCGATCGAACCCATATGGTCGAAATGCGCATGGGTGACCACGATGTCGCTGATCTGATCGGGCGGGATGTCGAGCGCCGCCAGCATCCGCACCGGCGAGATCCATGTCGGGATGCCGAACTTCTGCGAGAAGCTGTGGTCGTCCTGCATGAAGCCGGTATCGATCAGCACGTTGCGTTCGCCGTTGCGCGCGAGCACGAAGGAGAAGGGCAGGTCGACCACGCCGTCATTGTACATGCCGCTGATGAGATCGACCCAGGGCTGTTCCTTGGAGCGCGCATATTCCAGCACAAAGACTTGCCATGTCGCGGATTGCGGAACGGTCATCGGCATTCTCCTCCAATTCAGCTTTCGGCAAGCGAGCGGCCAAGGCTGGCGAGCCCGACCGCGACGATCAGGATGGCGCCCTGGAACACGAATTGCGAGAAGGTCGGCGCGCCGAAGATGTTGAGCCCGTTGAAGCCGAGCACGATGATGAGCGCGCCGATGAAGGTGCCCAATATGTGGAACTCGCCGTCGCGCAGCGTGGCCGACCCGAGGAAGACGGCGGCGAAGGCGGTCAGCAGATAGGAATCGGCGGCATTGGTCGTGCCGCTGCCAAGCCTGGCGGCCAGCAAGGTTCCGGTAAGCGCCGCGCACATGCCCGAAAGCACGAAGCCGAGGATCTTGATGCGGTCGACATTGATGCCGGCGAGCCGGGCCGCGGCGGGGTTGCCGCCGACCGCCTGGATCTCCTGGCCGATCGCGGTGCGCTCGACCAGCAACCACAGGCCGCCGAACACCAGCGCCATGAAGATGATCGGGTTGGGGATGCCGAACAGCCAGCGCCCCAGCGCCAGTTGCAGGAAGGCTTCCGGCACGCCGGAGACGATCGGCACGCCGGCCGAATAGGCAAAGGAGAGGCCGACCAGCACGGTGCCGACGCCGAGCGTGGCGATCACCGAATTGACCTTGAGCTTGGTGACGATCAGGCCGTTGACGACGCCGATGAGGGCGCCCAGCGCGAGCACGATCAAAACCGCCAACGGGATCGGCATATGGTTTGCCACGATCAGCCCGGTCACGAGCACGCCGTGCAGGCTGGCGGCATAACCGACGGAGAGATCGAGCTCGCCGACGATCACAGCCATGGTCAGCCCGCCGGCGATGATCATGGCGAGGGATGCCTGGCTCAGCACGTTGATGAAATTATTGTAGGTCGGAAAGGCGTGCGGCGACAGGAACGAGAAGACGAGGACCATCGCGAGCAGGCCGATGATGGTGCCATAGCGCGCGAAGACCCCCAACGCTGCCCTGGTGCTGGGCGAAAGCCGTCGCGTGTAGCTGGCGTCACTCATGCGGGAACCCTTTCCTCGGTTGCGGCATAGCTTGCCTCGATGATGGCGTTGCGCGTGAGGTCGCGGCCGGTGAGCTCGCGCACGATCCGACCTTCCGCCATCACCAGGACCCGGTCGCACAGATCGGGGAGCTCGTCCGGTTCGGACGAGATGACGAGCACGGCCATGCCGAGTCCGGCGAGCTCGCGGATGAGACGGTGGATTTCCCCGCGCGCGCCGATATCGACGCCGCGCGTCGGCTCGTCGAGGATGAGCACCTTCGGCTTCGAGCGCAGCCAGCGGCCGATGACCACCTTCTGCTGGTTGCCGCCGGAGAGCCGCCCGACCGGCTGTTCCGGCGAACTGGCCTTGATCGACAGGTCGCGGATCGTCGCCTGCGCCAGCCGCGCCCGCTTGCGCAGGCTGATGAAGGGAAGGACCGGGCTGGCGAGGAGAGGCGTGAGATTGCCGAGGCTTAGGTTGAAGGCGATGGATTTGCCGAGGAGCAGCCCCTCCGTGCGGCGCTCTTCCGGGACAAGGCCCATCCCGGCGCGCACCGCGCCGGCCGGCGTGCGCGGGACGAACGGCCTTCCCTCTATCGTCATGGTGCCGGCATGGGGCCCGTCGGCGCCGTAGAGCAGTCGCGCGAGCTCGCTGCGCCCGGCGCCGACAAGGCCGGCGAGCCCGAGCACCTCGCCGCGGCGGAGGTCGAAGCTTGCTTCCTCCACGCGCGGCAGGCGGCGCAGGCCCCGCACCGACAGCACGATCTCGCCGCCCGTCGCCTCGCGCGACTTGGGCAGCTGTTCGACCGCCCCGCCGACGATCTCCTGGACCAGCCGGCGCCGGGTCAGTCCGGAGCCGTCGAGGACCGCAACAGACCGGCCATCGCGGAAAACGGTGACGCGGCTGCACAGATCGAGGATTTCGTCCAGCCGGTGCGAGACGTAGAGCACCGCCACGCCCGCCGCCGAAAGCCCCCGGATGATGGAGAAGAGCTTGCGGCACTCGCCTGCCGAGAGCGAAGCGGTCGGCTCGTCCATGACGATGAGGCGCGCCTTCCACACCAGCGCCCGGGCGATGCTGATCAGCCAGTTCTCGGCCGTCGACAGGCTCTTGGCCGCGGCATCGAGCGGCGCGGTTATGCCGACGCGCTCGATGATCGGCGCGACGTCCCGCTGGATCGCGCTCCAGTCGACCAGGCCGAGCCGCGTCGTTTTCTTGGGCAGGCCGAGCATGATGTTCTCTAGCACCGTCATGTCAGGCACGAAGGCGAGCTCCTGATGTATGAAGCTCATGCCGAGCCCGCTCGCCGCGTGCGGCGACACGATCGCCACCGGCCTGCCCTCGATGGCGATCTCGCCCGTGTCCGGCTGGGTCACGCCGGCCAGGATGCGGATCAATGTCGACTTGCCGGCGCCGTTGGCGCCGACCAGCCCATGCACTTCGCCGGGCAGCACGGAGAGCGACGCGCCGCGCAGCGCCTGCGCTCCTCCGTAGGATTTGCTGATCGCATTCGCCGCCACGAACGGCACTGCCGGCGGCGCCGCCATCGCTGTCGGGACTGGGTTCATGGGTGAAGCGTTGAGGTTCCTATTTCATGGCGTCCGGATGCTTGGCGATGAAGTCGTCGATAGTGTCCTTGGTGACGAGCACCGCGGGCACCTCCACCGCCTTCGGCGTCCAGTCCGCGCCGGCCTTGCGGATCTCCGGCAGCAGTTTGATCATATTGTAGCCTTCTGTATAGCTGTCCTGCCAGGCGGTCGCGGTCATGAAGCCGTTCTTGATGTTCTCCAGCGCCTGCGCGTTGCCGTTGACGCCGTAGACCTTGACGTCGTCGCGGCCCTGCGCCCTGAGCGAGCCGATGGCGCCGATCGCCGGATCGTCCCAGCAGCCCCAGATGGCGAGATTCTCCTGGCCTGCCGGATGCGAGGCCAGCCAGGCGTTGGCATATTGCGCGCCATCCTCGAAATAGCCGGGGATGCGCACCTCGTTCTTGGTGACCTTGATGTCGGGATTGGCCGCAAGCGCCTTGTCGAGCTCGACCTCGCGGTTTCGGCAGACCTCACCTGTGTGATAGGTCAGCGCCAGGATGGAGCCCTTGCCGCCCATCGTCTTCAGCATCAGCTCATTGACCGGCACCACCATCGGCCCGCCCGAGCCATTGGTGGCGGCGACCGAGCTTCCCAGCCCGCCGCCCCAGGTCACGACCGGGATATTGGCCGACTTGGCTGCCTGCAGCCCGGCCCCGATCGAGGAATAGGGAAACACCATGTCGACGATGGCCGCCGAGCCGCGCTGCGCGAAATTCTGGATCGCGGCATTGGCCTGGTCGGCGCTACCCGCCGCATCGATGACCGAAACGTCCCAGCCGATCTCCTTGGCGGCGGCCTTGGCGCCGACGATATAGCGGGCGTTGTTCGCTTCCGTCGCCGAGATCGAGACGATGCCGACCAGCGGCGTGTCCGCCCGAGCGGGAAACGCTGCGGCCGCGGCCGCCAACGCAGCCCCAATGACTATCCACTTCATGATCTCCTCCTTTTGACGTTGCGGCGCCTACCTCGCCGAACCGTTTCGCTAGATTATGCGGATAACAACGGCAATCAAGGCAAATTTTCGGGGATTTAGCCTAGACAAAGGCCATTTTGGCGACCAAAACTCAACTAATCGATTAGCTGGGTTCGCTATGGCCACCATCAAGGACGTCGCTCGCAAGGCAGAGGTATCGACGGCAACGGTGTCGGCGGTGATTAACGATTCCGCCTATGTGAGCCCGGAATTGCGGGCCCGCGTCCTGGCCGCCGTCCGTGACCTCAGCTATGCGCCCTCGCTCGCTGCGCGGAACCTGAAGCGCGGGCGCAGCCAGTTGATCGCCCTGGTCGTGGCCGATCTCGCCAACCCCTTCTTCTCGCGTGTCGTATGGGCGGCGGAAGCGGCGGTCGCCGCCTGGGGCTACTCGCTGCTGATCTTCAACAGCGACGAGAAGCCGGAGGTCGAGCGTCGCATCCTCGCCCGCGTGCGAACACTCTCCTGCGACGGGGTGATCCTGGTCCCGGTCGGCGACTCGACGGAGCATCTGCAGAACGATCCCGACGGCAAACCGATCCCAACCGTGCTGTTCGGCCGTACCGTCGCCGATGACAGGTCGGACACGGTGACGATCGACAACATATCGGCCGGCAGGCAGGCGACGGAATATCTGCTCGATCTCGGCCATACCCGCCTCGGCACGGTCACCGGCCCGCTGCATGTCACCACCGGGCGTGGCCGCCTCGACGGGATGCTGGCGGCCATGCGGTCGCGAGGCCTGACGCTTGAATCGCGCTATATACGCTCGGGTGAGTTCCGCGAGGATGCCGCCTATTCGGTGGCGCGCAGCCTGTTGGAACAGCCGGCGCGGCCAACGGCGCTCTATGTCGCGAGCGGTCTGATGGCGCTCGGCGTGATGCGGGCAGTGGCGGATCTCGGGCTGCGCTGTCCGGGCGACATCTCCATCGCTTCCACCGATACCATCCCTGGCATCGGAGGCTTGCGTCCGCGCTTGACGCGCACCGAGCATCCGCTTGTCGACATGACCAACGAGGCGGTCCGGCTTCTCGTCGATCAGATCAGGCGTGGCGGTCCTGCCGAACCGCGCAACGTCGTCTTCCAGCCTTCACTGGTGGTCGGCGACAGCTGCGCGCCGGTCGTGGCGCAAACCGTGGCGTCGCCGCCCAGCTCCGACCCAATGACCCCCGCGCCTTGATCCGATCGAGGCTTGCGTTTTCGGGCGGCGCCCATCCCTCGTCTCGACAGCGGAAAGTCCGCAAGGGCCTCAGCCCGCCTGCGGGGCCGTTCGGGCCTGCACGGGCAGCCGGCGTTCGAACTCCCACAAAAGGACCGGGCAGGCTAGAAGAGCCGCCGAGCCGAGGCCGAGCGCCGCGCCGGCGCTGCCCGTCCAAAGCGAAAGCTTGCCGCCGAACCAAGGCGCGATCAGCATCGTGGCGTAGTAGACCGTGTAGAAGAGCCCCATTCCCAGCGCCCGTGTCGCCGGCGCCAGCACCCGCGCCGGCAGGCTCATGATCGCTCCGGCCGGCAGCCCGCAGACCAGGCCGAGCACAACCATGGTGGGCAGCACCGCTGAACAGCGCCATAGCAAGAGGACCAAGGCCGCGAAAGCGAGACAGCTTGTCGCCAGCATGGCGTTGCGGCTCCTGCTCTGGTCCGCGAGGTAGCCTCCGAGCGGAACCGAAAGAGCCGCGAGCCACAGCACGATGCTGACGGCCGAACCGGCGGCGGCGGTCGACCAGCCGCGCTCGACCAGCATCGACGGCGCGAAACTGAAGATCATGGCGAAGCCGACATTGTAGAAGGCCCAGATCAAACCCGCCAGCAGCACGGCCCAGACAGCAGGCTTCGCGAGCCGCGAGCCTTCCGCTGAAGCCGGAGCGGCGGCGGGTCCGGGTGGCTGGTACAGGAATCCCACCAGCGCAAGCGCCGCGACGATGAGCGCCATCACGGCAATCTGCGTCCCCGCTATGCCGAATTCCGCCCGTATCAGCGGCAGCCCGGCGAGCGTGAGGGCGATGCCCAGCGGCCAAGAGTTGATGAAGATCGCCATCGCCGTGGCGATCCGCCGGCCCGTGAACCAGTCGACGACCATCTTGGTCATCAGCACGTTCAGCAGCACGCCTCCGACCCCGGAGATCAACCGTGCCGCGATCTGCACGCTCCATGAGGTTGAGGTGAAAAGCAGCATCTCGCCGGCCAGCATCATCGCCAGGCCGGCGAGCACGCTTGCCTTGTCGCCGAAGCGCCTGCCGATCGCGCCGCCGGGAAGCGCCAGCGCAACGCCCGGGGCGAAGTACAGACCGATGAGCACGCCGATGTCGGCGAGGTTTGCGTCGAGCGCCTTGCCCAGTTCCGGCGCAATGGCCGCGATGCTCTGGAATTGCACCGCTATCGCGGCGCGGGCGACGAACAGAACGGCAAGGATGGTCCAGCGGCTGGGCACGGCACTGCTCCTGCTGAGACACTTGGCGGCTCGACTACGGTAGAAAGCAATGAATGTCTGGCGCGATCGATATCACGGATAATGCACTATTCGGCCCGCTCGGGAAGCCATCTGTCGCCCTGCATGAAAGCCTCATCACCAGTGCCAAGACGGCGCTCCGTCATCGACCTCACAACTCATCGTTGACATATATTCATAACAGATATATGTGTCTTGCATATTAGTGGAGCGCTCGATGAACGAGACCGATTTCCTCAAGGACTACGACCCAAGCGCCTTCCAGCGGCCGTCGGTGGCGGTCGACCTTGTGCTGCTCGGTATCCGCGCCGGCCGGCCGGCCGTGCTGCTGGTCAAGCGCGACCAGCTTCCGCATGCGGGGCGCTGGGCGCTGCCGGGCGGCTTTGTCGGCATCGACGAATCCCTCGACGCGGCCGTCGCGCGCGTGCTGCGCGAAAAGGCCGGCATGGGCGAGGCGCATCTCGAGCAGCTCTACACATTCGGCGCGGTGGAGCGCGATCCGCGCATGCGCATCATCAGCGTCGCCTATCTGGCGCTGCTCACCGAGCAGGCCTTCGATGCGGCGCTCGGCGCGAAGCCGACGCTGCTGCCAGCTACGATCCAGGTGCCCTGGGCCGGCGAGGCTGGTGGGCCGGTCGATGTGCTCGCGCCGGAAGGCGAAAAACTGACGCTCGCTTTCGATCATGCCGATATCCTGGCGATGGCGATGCTCAGGCTGCGCGGCAAGCTCGACTATTCCGATGTCGCCTTCGCGCTGCTGCCCGAATTCTTCACGTTGCGGCAGCTGCAGGACGTGCATGAGGCGATCCTGGGCACGTCGCTCAACAAGCCGGCCTTCCGCCGGCGCCAACTCGACAAGGGCTGGCTGGCGGCAACCGGCGCCTATGAATCGGGCGCTGCTTTCCGCCCGGCCGAGCTCTATCGTTTCCAACGTCTCATGGCTGATTGAGGGAGAGACCATCATGGCCACCATTCGCAGTTTCGGCTTCATTGCCCAGCTTCGCAGCGAGGCAAGCAGCCACGTCATCCGCTACCGCAACGGCCGAGAAATGCAGAGCGGCCGCGGCCTGGTCTTCTGGTTCGTGCCCGAGACCGCCAGCATCGCCGAGCTGCCGATGGACGACCGCGAGATGACGCTCTTCGTCAAGGGCCGCAGCCAGGATTTCCAGACCGTCGCCGTGCAGGGCACGATCGGCTGGCATGTGGTCGATCCGGCGCGGCTCGCCGAACGCGTCGATTTCAGCATCGATCTCAGGACCGGCAAGCTGCGCGGCGAACCGATCGAGAAGATCCAGGCCCGCATCGCCGGCATCGCCAACCAGGCGGTGCAGCAATATCTCGGCCAGGCGCCGGTGCGCGCGCTGCTCGACGGCGGCCCGGCGCCCTTGCGCGAGCGGCTGCAGGCGCTGGTCGCCGCCGATCCCGCGCTGACCGACATCGGTGTCGCCGCCGTCGCGGTCAGGCTCACCAATTTGACACCGACAAGCGAGCTCGAGCGGGCGCTGCAGACGCCGACCTTCGAGGCGCTGCAGCAGAAGGCCGACGAGGCGACCTTCCAGCGCCGGGCGCTTGCCGTGGAGAAGGAGCGCGCCATCGCCGAGAACGAGCTGGCGAACAAGACCGAGCTGGCGCGGCGCGAGAAGCTGCTCATCGCCGAAGAGGCCGAGAACGCCCGCAACCGCGCCACCGGCGCGGCCGAGGCGCAGCAGATCGAAGCTGGCGCCGAGGCCGAGCGGATCCGCGCCATCGAGGGCGCCAAGGCGGAAGCCGAATGGCAGCATATCGCCATCTACCGCGACCTGCCGCCCGCGATCCTGCTCGGCCTTGCCGCCCAGCAGCTCGCCGGCAAGCTGGACAAGATCGAGCATGTCAACGTCACGCCCGACCTGCTCGCCACCGTGCTCGGCGAATTCCGCAAGGCCCCGGCGGTGATCGAAGGCCGGTGAGGAGCGAGCCATGGCCGCGAACCGTCCCCGCGCGGTCTTCGTGACGCGCGAGACCGACTACGAGCTGTTGATCGCGCATCACGCGACGCGCGGCCAGGCGCGCTTCTTCCTCGAGACGCGCGGCCAGCGGCTGGAAGACGTCGAGGCCCGGCACGATCGCTTCCACGCGGTGCTCGGCACGGCGCGCGCCTCGGTGCCGGCCGACTGGCGCCAGACCCTGGTGAGCCGCGCCGACCTCAACCGCTTCCTGTTCGCCCGACGACGTCATTGTCGCCGTCGGGCAGGACGGGCTGGTCGCCAACGTCGCCAAATATCTCAACGGCCAGCCGGTCCTCGGCGTCAATCCGGCGCCGGATCTCTATGACGGCGTCCTGGTGCGCATCGGCGTCGGCAGGCTGACAAAACTGCTTGCCGCCAGCAACGCCGGCGATCTCCAGATGGAATCGCGCACCATGGTCCAGGCCGAGCTCGAAGCGGGTGAGACGCTGCTTGCGCTCAACGAGATATTCGTCGGCCATCGCAGCCATCAGTCGGCCCGCTATCGAGGCGGAAGGCGAGGCGGAGGACCATTCCTCCAGCGGCCTCATCGTCGCCTCCGGCACCGGCGCGACCGGCTGGGCGCGCTCGATCATGGAAGCGACGCATCTGGAGCTGTCGCTCGGCCGCGAGGAACATGCGGTCGGCTTCTGGGTTCGCGAGCCCTTCCCGAGCATCGCCACCGCCACGAAATTGCGGGCGGGAAAGATCACCGAGAAACCGCTCTTCATCATCTCGCGCATGAACGAGGGCGGCGTGATCTTCGCCGACGGCATCGAGCAGGATTTCATCGCCTTCGACTGGGGCCGGCAGGTGCGGCTGTCGCCAGCGTCAAGGGTGTTGCGGCTGGTGATCGACCGGTAGGACCGAGTTGGCCGCAAAACCTGCAATAGTCAGCCCTGGACGGCGCCGGTCTTTCCAGCCTTCCCGTTCGCGCCGTCGAGCAGGGCGATCAATCCCTTGAGGATGTCGATCGGCGGCGGCGGACATCCGGGAATGTGCAGGTCGACCGGCACCACGTCCGACACGCCGCCGACAACGGCGTAGCCGCCGGCGAAGCAGCCGCCGTCCTTGGCGCAGTCGCCTAATGCAACCACCCATTTCGGGTTGGGCGTCGCCTCAAAGGTCCGCTTCAGCGCCTCGCGCATGTTCTTGGTGACCGGCCCGGTGACCATCAGCACGTCGGCATGGCGCGGCGAGGCGACGAAGCGGAAGCCGAAGCGCTCGATGTCGTAGAAGGCATTGTTGAGCGCGTGCATTTCGAGCTCGCAGCCATTGCAGGAGCCGGCATCGACCGCGCGGATCGCCAGGCTCCGGCCGAGTTTCCGGCGCGCCATGCCGTCAAGCGCGCGCGCCAGCTCGTCGACGGCAGCATTGCTGACTTGCGGCGCGCGTTCCGTCAGGGGCGGGCGGATCAGGCTTTCGAAGAGCAGTTTTCGCATGGTTCTACAGGTCGTGGCCGGAATAGGAGCAGTTGAACGATTTGTTGCAGAGCGGGAAATCGGCGACGATGTTGCCTTCGATCGCCGCCTCCAAGAGCGGCCACTGGAACCATGACGGGTCGCGCAGGTGGCAGCGCTCGATCAGGCCGTCCTCGCCAATGCGCAGCCAGACCAGGATGTCGCCGCGAAAACCCTCGACCAGCGCCATGCCCTCGCGCGGCTCTTCCGGTGCAGCGATATCGACGCTGATCGGGCCGGCGGGCAGCCGCCCGAGAATCTGCTCGACCAGCGACAGGCTCTGCTCGACCTCCCGCACGCGGATCCAGACGCGCGCGTTGACGTCGCCTTCCTGCAGCACCGGCACATCGAAGGCGAGCTCGTCATAAGGCGCGTAACCCGGGCTGCGGCGCGCATCGAAATCGCGGCCCGAGGCGCGGCCGACATAGCCGCCGGCGGCATATTGCCGGGCAAGCTCGCCCTTGAGCCGGCCGGTCGCCACCGTCCGGTCCTGCAGCGAGGCGGTGTTGTCGTAGAGCTCGACCAGATGCGGGAAGCGCCGCCTGATCTCGGCGATCAGCGATCGGATGGCGTCCGTCCCCGCCTCGTCCAGATCGCTTGCCGTGCCGCCGGGCAGGATGCGGTCGCGCATCAGGCGGTGGCCGAAGGCCGCATCGGCGGCGCGCAACACGCGTTCGCGCAACACGCCGCAATGCGCGTGCATGATCGCGAAGGCGGCGTCGTTGCAGATGGCGCCGATGTCGCCGAGGTGGTTGGCCAGGCGCTCCAATTCGGCCATCAGCGCCCGCAGCCAGATCGCGCGCCCCGGCGGCGTGATGCCGAGCGCCGCCTCCACCGCGCGGGCGAAGGCGAGCGAATAGGCGACAGTGCTGTCCCCTGAAGTCCGGCCCGCGAGTTTCGCGGCACGATCGATCGATGCGCCCTGCATCAACGCTTCGATGCCCTTGTGCACATAGCCCAGCCGCTCCTCCAGCCGCACCACGGTTTCGCCGCCTGCCGTGAAGCGGAAATGCCCCGGCTCGATGATGCCGGCATGCACCGGCCCGACAGGAATCTGATGGAGGCTCTCGCCCTCGGCCGCCAGGAACCGGTAGGACGACGCGGCCGCCGGCCCGCCGGGCCGCGCCGCCAGCGGGTGGCTGATGCCCCACTGTCCATGGTCGAGCCAGCGGCGGGTATCGGGCAGGCCTTGCGGCGCCAGCCCGAAAAGATCCGCTGCGGCGCGTTCCAGCCGGAGCGCCGGTGGATGGAGCTGGCCGACCGACGGGTAACGGCCGCCACGGCAATCCAGGCTGATCACGCCGATGGTCTGCGCCTCGTCGAGAAGCGCCATGTGCACCTTGTCAGGCTCCCCCCACAGGCCGAGCAGGCTCCAGCGTCCGGCGACGAGCTGCTCGACGGCGAGGTTCCAGGCCTTCGGAGCGACGACGCCGCGCCGCCAGGGCGCGTGATGTTCGACCTGGCGGTCGGCCTCGATGAGATCGGCGAGCGCGGGCATGTTTTTCCTCACCATGCGCCTACCCCAGGATGCCGGCGACATGCTGGAACCACGCCACCAGCGGCGCCGGCAGATAGATGCCGGCGGCAAACACCAAGGCGAGGTGCGAATACATCGGCACATAGGACGCCTCGACAGGCGCCATGCCGCCGCGCGGCTCGCCGAAGGCGACGCCGGTCAGCCGCAGCAGCAGCGCGCCGAAGGCGATGAGCAGCCCGAACACCAGCGGGACCGCCAGCCACGGATGCCTGGCGAAAGTCGAGCTGACGACTAGGAATTCGCTCATGAAGATGCCGAGCGGCGGCAGGCCGGCAATGGCCACGACGCCGATGACCAGCGCCCAGCCAAGTCCGGGATGGCTTTCGGTCAGCCCCCTGATCTCGGAGATCTTCTGCGTGCCCTTGACCTGCGCGATATGGCCGACGGCGAAGAAGATCGCCGATTTGGTCAGGCTGTGCATGACCATGTGCAGCAGGCCGGCGAAATTGGCGAGCGGGCCGCCCATGCCGAAGGCAAAGACGATGATGCCCATATGCTCGATCGAGGAATAGGCGAACAGGCGTTTGATGTCGCGGCGGCGGTAGAGCATGAAGGCCGCGAAGATCAGCGAGGTCAGTCCCATCGTGACCATCAGCGGCCCGGGCCCGATCGCCTGCGGGCTCGCCGCGAGCAACAGCTTGAAGCGCAGCACGGCATAGAGCGCGACATTGAGCAGCAGGCCCGACAGCACCGCCGAGATCGGCGTCGGGCCCTCGGCATGGGCGTCGGGCAGCCAGGCATGCAAGGGGGCAAGGCCGACCTTGGTGCCGTAACCGAGCAGCAGGAAGATGAAGGCGACGCTGAGCAGCGCTGGATCGAAACGCGCCGCCTTTTCGATCAGCACCGACCAGACCATGGCGTTGGTGCCTTCGCCGACGACCGGCTGCGCAGCCATGTAGACGAGGATCGTTCCGAACAGCGCGAGCGCGATGCCGACGCTGCCGAGGATGAAATATTTCCACGCCGCTTCCAGCGCCTCATGCGTGCGGTAGATGCCGACCATCAGCACGGTGGTCAGCGTGGCGAGCTCCACCGCGACCCACATCAGGCCGATATTGTTCGACACGAAGGCCAAGTTCATGCCGAACATCATGATCTGGTACATCGCGTGGTAGAAGCGCAGGTTCGGCGCGGTCAGCCGGCCGGTTTCCAGCTCATGCGCGATGTAGGACGCGCTGAACACGCTGGTGGTGAAGCCGACGAATGTGTTGAGCACGATGAAGACGATGTTGAGGTCGTCGACCAGGAGGTATTGTCCCGGCGCTGGCCGTTCCGTGACGAACAGCGACAGCGCCGCGAGCAAGGTGAGCAGGCTGGCGATGACATTGACGGTCGCCGTCATGCGGTAGTTCGGCATTGCCGCCAGGATGGCCGCGGCACCCGCCGGGATAAAAAGGATCGCGGCCACGGCGTCGAAGGAAAACCCGCTCACCGGCGTTCTCCCCGGTAGTCGTCGAGCGCGCCGATATCGACCGAATCGAACCGTTCCCGGATGCGGAACAGGAAGACGCCGATGACGATGAAGGCGATCAGGATTGAGAAGGCGACGCTGATCTCGACCACCAGCGGCATGCCCTTGGCGCCGGTGGCGGCCAGCACCAGGCCGTTCTCCAGCGACATGAAGCCGACGACCTGGCTGACGGCGTTGCGCCTTGTGACCATAACCAGCAGGCCGAGCAGGATGATCGACAGCGCGAAGGCGAGATCCTCGCGGGCGAGCGGATCGGCCTCGGGCGTCACCCGCAGCATCAGCACCATGGAGAGCGTCACTAGCCCGATGCCGGCGAGCATGGTCGGGCCGATGCCGACCGCGGTCTCGATGTCGCGGTGGATGCCGAGCCGCTGGATGATGCGATGCAGCCCGACGGGAATGACGATCGCCTTGAAGACCAACGCGATTGCCGCCGTGATGTAGAGATGATGCGCGTCCTGGATGTAAGCCTGCCAGGCTACCGAAAGCGCCAGCACTACGGCATGCAGCGCAAAGACATTGATCAGCGCGAACAGCCGGTCCTGGTAGAGCATCATGAAGGAGATCAGCACCAGGCTGCCGGCGAGCAGATGGGCGATGTCGAAGGTGAGACCGTTCATCACAGGCTCCGCGAGACGAACAGCAACAGCGTGCCGAGCAGCGCCAGCATCAGCGCCGCGCCCAGGAAGTCCGGCACGCGGAAGACGCGCATCTTGGCGACCGCCGTCTCGAACACGGCAAGCAGGATGGCGAGCACCGTGAGCTTGCAGAGATAGGCGGCCGCGCCGATGGCCAGCGATTTCGGCCCGGTCCCGCCGCTGTCCAGCCCCCAGGGCAGGAAGACGCAGGCGATCAGCGACATATAGAGCAGCAGCTTGAGGAAGGTGGCGAGCTCGATCATCGCCAGATGGCGGCCGGAATATTCCAGGATCATCGCCTCATGCACCATGGTGAGCTCCAGATGCGTGGCCGGATTGTCGACCGGTATGCGCGCATTCTCGGCGATCGCCACCATCACGAGCGCGATCAGCGACATGCCGAGCGACACCCGCAGCCCGACTTGCGGAGAGCCCATGAAGGCGGCGACCGTCGAGAGCTGCGTGGCGCCGGCCAGCAGCGCCAGGCTGAAGACGGTGAGCAGCATCGCCGGTTCGGCCAGCGACGCGATCATCACCTCGCGGCTGGCGCCGAGGCCGCCGAAGCTGGTGCCGACATCCATCCCGGCCAGCGCCTGGAAGAAGCGCGCGCTGCCGAGCAGCGCCACGATGACGATGAGGTCGGCGGTCCAGCTGAATTCGAGGCCGGTGGCGAATGTCGGGACGAGCGCGGCCGCGACCCAGGTGGCCGCGAAGATCAGATAGGGCGTCACCCGGAACAGCCAGGACGCATTGTCCGCCAGCACGACCTCCTTGCGCATCAGCCTGACGAGATCGCGATAGGGCTGGATCAGCGAAGACCCCTGCCGCCTGACCAGCCTTGCCTTCACCTTGCGCACGAAGCCGATCAGCAGCGGCGCCAGCAAAAGCACGACCAGCATCTGCGCGCCCTGCACGGCCAGCTGCGAGATCATGGCCATAGCGCGAGCACCAGAAGCAGGATGACGAGGTAGAGGAAGACCAGCGTCAAATAGCGGCGGATGGTCAGGAACTGCAGGTGGTTCAGCCGCTCTGTGGCGAAATCGATCGCGCCGGTGATCGGCTGGTAGAAGATCTCCCAGGCCACATCGTGCATCTCCACCTTGAGTCGCGCCGGCTCCAGCGCGCCCGGCGCCGGCATGTCCACCGTCTCGCGCGAGCGGAACGCGAAGCCGTCGAAGACGCGGCGAATGGGCTGCGCGAAGCTGACGGCCGTGTATTGCGCGGCCGGCACCGCATCCGGGAAGCCGCATCCCCACGCAATGCCCCGGCGCAGCGCATGCGAGGCGAAGCGGTGGATGAAGAACGCCGCGAGCGACGCCGAGATGGTGATGAAGACAAAGACCAGCAGGCCGTTATAGGAGCTGCGGCTCTCGGCGATCGGCACGATCGACAGCCAGGGCTGCGCCATCTGAACCGGCATGCGCTCGCCGACGAGCGGAAGCGTCACCGTCGACAGGCTGTCGATGACGAAGCCTGGCAGGATGCCGGCGAGCAGGCAGAAGGCGGCAAGCACGGCCATCGCCGCCAGCGACCACCGATCGACTTCGTGCGCGCGTTCCACCGCCGCCGACCGCCCCCGGCCAAGGAAGGTGATGCCGAATGCCTTGACGAAGCAGGCCGCGGCAAGTGCGGCCGACAGCGCCAGCATGCCGCCGACCGCGGGCACGATGACCTTCAGCCCCCATTGCGGCAGCTCGGGGCTGCGCAATATGGCCTGGAAGACCAGCCATTCGGAGGCAAAGCCGTTGAAGGGCGGCAGCGCCGAGATCGAGACGCAGCCGATGAGGAAGACAAAGCTGGTCACCGGCAGGCGATGGATGAGGCCGCCCAGCTTCTCCATGTCGCGTTCGCCGGTTGCTGTCAGCACGGCGCCGGCGCCGAAGAACAGCAGACTCTTGAAGAAGGAATGGTTCAGCACGTGGAAGAGCGCCGCGGTGAAGGCCAGCGCGGCCGCCGACGGCATGCCGTTTGCCTTGAAGGCCAGCGCAAGGCCGAGGCTGGCGAAGATGACGCCGATATTCTCGATGGTGGAGTAGGCGAGCAGCCGCTTCAGGTCCTTTTCCATCAGCGCGTGCAGGATGCCCAGCACCGCCGTCACGCCGCCGATGAGAAGCACCGCGACGCCGGACCACCATGCCGGCTCGCCAAGCAGGTCGAACACCACGCGGACGAAGCCATAGATGGCGACCTTCGTCATGATGCCGCTCATCAGCGCCGAGACGTGGCTGGGTGCCGCCGGATGGGCAAGCGGCAGCCAGGCATGCAGCGGCACGAGGCCGGCCTTGGAGCCGGCGCCAAGCAGCATGAGAACCAGCACCGCGCCGGCGACGAACGGGCCGGGATGCGCCGTCCGCATCGCGTCGAACGCATAGGTTCCCGCCGGCCCGGCCAACAGGCCGAAGGCAAGCAGCAGCGCCATCGTGCCGAAGCTTGCCATCACCAGGTAGATGTAGCCGGCCCGCCGGTTGGCCTCGTCGCGGTGATGCGCCATGACCAGCGCCCAGGAGGCGAGCGACATGAATTCCCAGGACAACAGGAAGCTGAAGGCGTCGTTTGCCAGCACCACGAGGTTCATGCCGGCAAGGAAGGCGGGATAGAATGGCAGCACCCGATGCGGCTGGGATTCATGCCGGCCGTAGCCGAGGCCGTAGAGACTGGTGATCGTGCCGCCCAAATTGACGACGACGAGAAAGAACGCCGACAGGCCGTCGAGGCGGAACCGGGCGCCGGTCCAGGGCAGGCCGAGCGGCAAGGTGGCGGAGGCCTCGCCGGGGTTGCCGGCAAGATGGCCGGCAGCAGTCGCGAGCAGCACGGCTGAAATGACAAGTGTCGCGCCATAGACCAGGCGCGTCGCGGCGGCGAGCCGGCTGGCGGCCGCGGCCATTATGGCCGTTGCCAAAAACGCGGCAGGACCGCACAGCAGAAGGGCGACGGTCGAATTCACGGCTGGCTCCCGCCCGATTCGACCTGGCCGCCATCGGGTTCGGGCGCCTTGGCGGGATCGAAACCGCTCTTCAGCCGCACCCCGCGCCCGCCGCCTGGGCTCGCCGCGCCTTCCCCGATCAGTTCGATGCCGGAGATCTCGAGCGCCGCGATCAGCTTCATCAGCGAATCGACATTGCCCCGGATGATCGAGCCGCTGGCTTCCATGCGCTGGATCGTCGGCACCGATAGGCCGGACAATTCGGCAAGCCGGCGCTGATCGATGCCGAGCAGCGATCTTGCGGCGCGCAATTGCGGTGCGGTTATCACCGAGGACTCACTCGTTCAGGTTTGAGATATTAGGTCTCGGTGCTATAGCCTACATTAAAATGTTCTATCGTCAAGGATTGATGTTTAGAACATCTATGTTGATGGCGTGACAGTGTGGGCCGAAGGCGCGGCAGCCCCTGGCCAGATACGGCACCCATCTATGCAGCCGGCGTCAGAGTGCCGGGATACGGAAGGGCTTCTCAGCGCTCCACGGCTGCGTAAGCCAGCGCCAGGATGCATGGGGAGGTGGCAAAACGGACGGCCAGGCGACGGCCCGGCGAAGTGACCGCCTCGCCCTTTTCGAAATCGATGGCGATGTCCTCGAAACCCAACACGCGACCGTCGAGCGGGAACGACGCCTTGTAGGCCGCTTCCTTGACCGCGAACAGGATACGGCCGCCCAGCTTCGGATCGAGATCACCCAGGCGATCCTTCGGGGCGGCAACCATGGCCCTGAGGTCGTCGGGCAATGGCAAGGCGGGTTCGATGTCGACGCCGACGCTTCGCAGCGCGCCGGATCGCGCGACGACTGCTACGGCCATCGTGTCGTCATGCGCGATCGAGCCGACAATGCCGGCCGGCCAGATCGGGCTTCCCGATCGGCCGCGCAATATCGCGGGGTTCACGCATCCCAGACGCCGCAGCAATTCATGCGCGATGTGGCGGCCTGCCCCGGTGGCGGCGCGCGCGCCGGGTTCGCGCGTCGCCATGGAAGCGCTTTCCGCGGGCAGGATATATTGTTCGTCGCCGGCGAGGATATGACGGCAACCGGCGCTCAGGCCGGGCGGCGCGAGGCCGGCCAATGCCTGCTCGACGGTGTGTCGGATGCTTGCCGACATGCCTTGCGGCCGGGTTTTCAACGCTCTATCCGCCCCAGTTCGAGCGTGGCGATCATCTCGTCGTCTTCGTCCAGTCCTTGCTCGACGAAACCGAAGCCGGCGTAAAGCCGGCGCGCCGCCTCGTTCTCCGGTTCATAGCAGATCGCAACGCGGCGGATGTGGCCGAGCTTCGCGATCTCTTCCAGCGCCTTGCCGACAGCGGCGCGGCCGAGGCCCCTGCCTTGCTCGCGGCGGTCGATCATGAAGCGATAGATGATCGCTTCGTCATCGTCCTCGGGCGCGCTGTACATGAGGAATCCGACCACGCGCCCGGCGAAGACGACGGCGCGAGCGATCGCCTCGTCATCCTGCTTGGCCTCCGCCAGCGATTCGGCGTTGGAGGCGACGTACTCCTGCTGCTCCGGCAACAGTTCGAGCGCCAGTATCGCCGCCCGGTTGCCCTTGCCGACAGGCTCCAGGGTAACCAGCCGGTCGCTGATGCCGGCGCGGCGCGTCACGGGGCATGCCCGACTTCCATCGCGCGGGCGTCGATCGGCGTCACCACGCCATAGAGCTTCGCCGGGTTGCCGCGCCAGACCGTGTTCGGCTCCAGCACCTCGCCCTTCATGACGAAGCAGTCGACGTCGGCCACCGATCCCTCGCCCATCGTCACCGCGTAATGAACGAAAGCGGACGGCGCCAGCGTGCAGCCATTGCCGATGCGGATGTAGTCGGACTTGAACGCGCCTTCCTCCAGCGAGTGCGGCTGGATCACGCAGCCTTCGTTGAGCGTCACGTCGTCGCCGATCTCCACCAGCGACCGCTCGGTGATGATGCAGCCGCCGTCATAGAGGCGCAGCCCCACCTTCACGCCCAGCATGCGCAGGATCGGCGGCCGGAACGGGGTGCCGGTGAACAGGCCCATGATCGGTGAATCGGACAGCTTCCAGTGACGTTCGTGCCGCCAGAAAACCGGGTCGTAGATCGTCGCCATCCTGGGCTTCAGGCGGCGGAAGCCGAGGCTGGCGCGCTCGAGGAAGATATAGAACGGGATGCCGATCGCCGTGGTCAGCATCACCGCCACGAACAGTGCCGTCTGCCCCCACTCGGTATAGTAGTTCAGCGCGCGGTCCCAGATTGCGAGCGTCAGGAACAGGATCAGCCACTGCGCGGCCACGAACATCAGCGCAGTGACCAGATTGTGCAGGTTCTTCAGCGGCAGGCGGCGACTGCGCTCCTTGTCGGAGATCAATCCGAGAAGCTCCTTGTCGCGATTGACCATGCGCGGAATTTCGAAGGGTGGCGAGCCCAGGAGCCCGACATTCTCGCGCACGGGGCCGTCCACCGGCACGTGGACCTTGGTCCCGAGCAGGCAATTGTCGCCGACGCGGGAATCCGGTGAATAGATGATGTTGTTACCGAAGAAGTTGCGTTCGCCGACCCGCGTGTGCTCGAGCCGGAAGGAGTTGGCCGACTTCTGCATGTTCACCATGAACAGACCGTCCGACACCATGGTGTGCGAGCCGATCTCGCTCAACTGCGGGTTTTCATGCCGCTGGTTGGTGCCGAAATTCGATCCGGTCTGATCCACCTTGTTCAGCTTCCAGCCGATGGCGCGCAGATAATAGACGACGGCGGAACTGTCGCCGAACAGCACGTTCAGGAGCCGCACATTGCTGACCAGCTCCAGCATCGTTTGCAGCCAGTAGTGGAAGCCGTAGAGCGAATAGTTCCGGCCGGGCTTGAGCACGAGGTTGAACAGCCGCGGCACGATGGCCGCCAGCAGCACCCCGCCGATGATGAAGCCCGCCACCGTGACCGTGGTGCCGATCGCCACGACGCCGATGGTCTCATCATAGTCGTCGCCGACATTTTCCCAGTAGCTGTGGAACAGAAGCGGGAACGGT
Organism: Mesorhizobium sp. M2A.F.Ca.ET.046.03.2.1; assembly: GCF_003952425.1. NCBI lineage: Bacteria > Pseudomonadati > Pseudomonadota > Alphaproteobacteria > Hyphomicrobiales > Phyllobacteriaceae > Mesorhizobium > Mesorhizobium sp. M2A.F.Ca.ET.046.03.2.1. The sequence goes on from NZ_CP034449.1 coordinate 2,937,382, forward strand.
GTGACGATGGCAAAAAGGATGAAGAGCTGGATCGCCTCGTAGATGACGCGGCGCACCCGCGACAACGGGACGTTGGGCACATTGCAGTAGTCCGCCTCGGTCGGGATCGCAGGCGAGCCGTGCCAGTGCTCTCCGGCCGGAATGGTCTGTCTGCGATGCAGCGACGAAGCGTGGCCGAGCTGGGTGCCGTCGCCCATGCGCGTGTCGATGTCGAGCGTCGATCCGACGCCGACAAAGGCGTTGTTGCCGATATCGACCGGCCCGGTATGAATATAGCCCGCCTGCGCGCGGAATCCGAGGATCGTCGAGTCCTTGCGCAGGATCGAGTTGTTGCCGATGGCGATCAGATCGGTGCAGACCGGAACGGCCCTGCACTCGACGACGGTGCGATTGCCGAGCCGCGCGCCGAGCAGGCGCAGATAGAGGCTATAGAGCGGACTGCCGCGGAACAGCACGACCGGAGCGCTGCGGACCAGAGTCTTGACGATCCAGAATCGATAGTAACGCCAGCCCCAGATCGGAAAGGTCTCGGCCTTCCAACGGCCGACCAGCAGCCATTTGGCTGCGACGGCGAAACCGCTCAATCCAAAGAACACGCTGGCGGACAGAAGAACGCAACGCAGATAGAGAGACACCGGGTCGTCCAGGGCGTCATAGACCCAGTTGAGACCGTCATTGATCGTCCACAACGCCACATAGCTGTAGACCGCGTAGAACAGCAGCTGGCCGAACCCCGTTGCCCAGATGGCAAGATTGGAGGCCCTGTGCGTCAGCATCGGCTCGCGCGCGGCAACCGCGGCCGTCTGGGGTTCCCGCAGATGTTCGGCAAGCTTCGCCACCGTGGGGTGCAGGTAGATGTCGCGCATCGACGTCGTCGACCAGGCCTTGCGCGAGCGGATGCGCGCGCAGAACCGCGCCATCAACAGCGAGTTCGCGCCTAGGTCGTCGAAGAAGTGGTCTTCGATGGAGATGACCTCGAATTTCAGCACGTCCGCCAGCGTCTCCACGAGGAACTTCTCGTCCTCGTTGCGCGGGTCGATCATCGCATGGCCGGCGGCGACACGCGCGCTCGTCGGCTTTGGCAATTTCCTTAGGTCGACCTTGTTGGAAACGGTCATCGGGATCGTGGGCAACTGCTCGAGATAGGCCGGAACCATGTAATCGGGCAGCCGTCGCTTCAGCTCCTGCACGAGAGCGGTGCGGTCCCCACCGTCGCCGCCGCTTTTGGGGGCATAGTAGCCGACCAGCTCGGTGCGCTCGGGCTCGATCTCCCAGGTCGTGACCGCCGCCTGCGCGATGCCGGGCTGATCCAAAAGCACGGCCTCGATCTCGCCCAGCTCGATGCGATAGCCGCGGATCTTGACCTGCGTGTCGATGCGTCCGTGGTATTCGATCTCGCCCTTGTCGTTGATCCGGCCAAGATCTCCCGTCCGATAGATGCGGCCGCCTGGGTTGTTCGGCAGACCGATGAAATCATGGATGAATTTCTCATCGTTGAGTTCCGGCCGGTTGAGATAGCCGACCGCGACGCCCATGCCGCCGATGCAGATCTCGCCCAACGCGTCGCCGCTCAGAACCTGTGGCTTTTTCGGATCGAGGATGGCGATCGAATAGGTCGGCAGCGGCCTGCCGATCGTCACCGGTTCATCCGGCGTCAGCAAGGCCATGGTGGCTGTGACGGTCGCCTCCGTCGGGCCGTAGGTGTTCAGGATCTGGCGGCCGGGCTTCGCCCACCGCACCACGAGCTTGTGAGAGCAGGCCTCGCCGCCGACAAGGATCGCGCGCAGGCTTGGCGCATCGCTCTCGATCGACGACAGCAGCGTCGGGCTGCAGGCCATGCAGGTGATGGTGTGCTCGCGCAGGAAACTGGCCAGCTCCTCGCCCACCAACGGCTGCTGGCCGGGCGCCGGCACAACGGTCGCGCCCGCGGCGAACGGCACCCAGATCTCCTCCGAGGAGAAATCGAAGGCAATGGTCATGCCTTGATAGACGCGGTCGCCCGGCTGGTAGCCATAGGACGCCGCCGCGACGCGGATGAAGTTGCAAAAACTCTGATGGGTGATGACCACGCCCTTGGGCTTGCCCGTGGTGCCCGACGTATAGAGGATGTAGCAGGTCTGCGGCATCGAATGCTCCGGGCGAAATCAGGCGCTACCATCGCATGGCCGCAGCGGCCGGCTTGCGGGAAACCGACCGGCCTAAGGCGATTGCCTGATACTGTTCAACCGTCTTATGCGATCAGCACGCGTGGCTCGAAGCGGCCGTTGACCGGGATATCGAGCAGGAAGGTCATGCCGGCTTGCGGATCGAGAGCGCGCTGTTTTTCGTCCTTGCCGCTCCAGGCCGAGGTCACGGCGAGGCGATCGGCTTTCGCGCCGACAAAGGCGGGGCAGGAAGCCTGCGTCACCGGCATGGCGATCTCGCGCAGCAGCGTGCCGTCCGGCGCATAGGCCTTCACCGCCTTGCCGCCCCAGACGGCGTTCCACAGCACGCCGTCGCGGTCGACGACCGAACCGTCGATATAGCCTTTCGAGGAGCGATGATCGACGAACACCTTCACTTCGCCGGCCGGCAGGCCGGTCGCCGGATCGCAGGCGACGCGCATCAGCAGCCCGGTCGCTGTGTCGGTGTAGTAGGCAATCGTGCCGTCCAGGGAAAAACAGATCGAGTTCGAGACGGTGATGCCGGAAAACAGCCGGCGCAATTCGCCCTTGAAGAACCAGTAGATCGAGCCCGCGCCCTTCTCCTCGCCCTTGCCCATCGTGCCGGTCCACAGCGCGCCGCAGGGATGGACGCGGGAATCGTTGGATCGCGTCACCGGATTGTCGGCCTCGATCGGCGTGTGCAGCGTCAGCCTGCCGGTTTTCACGTCGCGGACCTGCAGGCCGATCTCGGTGGCGATGAGCTGGCGATCGGCGTCGATGACGGCGATGGCGCTGGCCATGACGCCGAGGTCATGCACCTTCAGCGCGCCGGCGAGCGGCTTTTCCAGAAGCTTGCCGTTGACGATGTCGAACCAGAACAGCGTGTCGGTCGCGGGATCGTAGCTCGGGCCTTCGCCGAGCTCGCAGATATGGTCGGAAAAAACCGAAACGCCGTCCATTGTCATCCTCCGAAAGCTTCATCCCAGGCGGCGACCGCGGCGCTGGCGCGCCGCGCCACGTCCTCAACCGTCGCGCCCGGCTTGTAGAGACTGGATCCAAGACCGAAGACGCTGACGCCGACCGCCTTGTAGCCGGCAAAATCCTTGTCGGAGACGCCGCCGACCGCGCCGATCAGCGTCGCTGCCGGCAGCACGGCGCGGATGGCGGCAATGCCGCTCGCTCCAAGCACGCTCGCCGGGAAGAATTTCAGCGCCGAGGCGCCGAGCCGGATCGCCTGGAAAGCTTCGGTGGGCGTGAACACGCCAGGCATCGTCACCATGCCATGATGCATGGCGCGGCCCATGACCTCGGCATCGATGTTGGGGCTGACCAGCAGGCGACCGCCAGCCTTGTGCAAGGCGTCGACGTCCGCAGCCGTCAGCACCGTGCCGGCGCCGATCAGCGCGGTTTGCGGCAGCGCCTTGACCAGATCGGCGATGGAGACGAACGGCTCCGGCGAATTGAGCGGCACTTCGATCGCCTCGATGCCGGCGTAATGGATCGCCTTGCCGATCGCCACCGCCTCGGACGGCTTCAAGCCGCGCAGGATGGCGACAAGGCCTCGCCTGAGCTTCGGGAAGGGTGCGGTCTGGCTCATCAAGCGCCTCCAATCATGCCGTTCTCGCGCGCGGCCTCGACGAGGCCGGCGCGCACCGCTTCATCGGCGTCGACGGTGCGGAAGGCAAGGCCGGCAAAGCCGAGCGCCGCGCCATAAAGCGTGGCCAGCGCGCCCGAGGCGACCAGCACCACCGGCGCTTCGCCGGCGCCATAGCGGCGCCTCGCCGAGGCGATCTCGCCGCCGATCAGCAGTCCGGACAGGCATGCCGCCGCGTCGGCGGGCTTCAAATCCTGCAGAAGCCCGGCGGCGCGGATAGCGAACAGCTTCGAGGTCACGTCGCCGCCCTCGCCCAGGGCCCGCTCGCACCATTGCCGGAAGAACGGGCTGTCGGCGGCGACCGGAGCGGGATGCTCGCCCAGCGAATGTTTCAGGATCGAGTGCGTAGCCAAGACGGAAAACAATTCGCCGGTCGGCCAGGTGCCGAAGCCTCCGACGGCGCAGTGCTCGACCGCGACCCATTTCGAATGGGTGCCGGGCATGCAGACGAGATGCCTTCCCTTTGCCGGCAAACCGGCGCCGGCAAGCTGGGTCTCTTCGCCGCGCATGACATCCGGCGCGTCGGCCAGCCGCTGCGCGAGGCCGGGCACGATGCGGATGTCGCGGCGCGAGCCCTCGATGCGCGCGGCGCCGCGCAGAATCGCGCCGATCGGCGCCGGCACGGTGAGATAGGGCGCCTCGATCCAGCCCTGCCGCGAGCCGGCCATGCCGCAGATGACGACCGGCAGCGCCTCCGACGCGCCCATGGCTGCCAGATGGCCTTCCAGCACCTTGGCAAAACCTTTTTCGCGAGCGGTGATCAGCCCGTCGTCGCCGCGCCGCTCGGCAAGCACGTTGCCGGTATTGTCGAGCAGCCAGGCCCGCAGCCTGGTCGTGCCCCAGTCGAGCGCGGCGACTGCCGGTGTCGCGCTCACAGGAAGCCTCCGTCGACGATCAGCATCTGGGCGGTCAGCATGCGCGAGGCGTCGGATGCCAGGAATAGCACCGTGCCGACCATGTCGTCGGGCTGCATCACGTCCTTGATGCATTGCTTGGCGACATGGGCGGCGAGGCCCTCGTCGGTGACCCAGAGCTCGCGCTGGCGCTCGGTGATGACCCAGCCTGGCGCCACCGCGTTGACGCGGATGCGGTCGGCGCCGAGCTTGCCGGCGAGGCCTTTCGTCAGGCCGAGTATGCCCGCCTTGGCCGCGGTGTAGGCCGGCATGTCGGGATGGTTGATCAGATAGGAGGTGGAGGTGAAGTTGATGATCGAGCCGCCGCCGGCGCGTTTCATGCCGGGCGCCACGGCCTGCGCAGTGAAGAAATGCGGCCGCAGGTTGATGGCGAGATTGTTGTCCCAGAACTCGACCGTGACGTTTTCCACGGCGTGGCGATCGTCGAGCGCGGCGTTGTTGACCAAAACGGTCACGTCGCCATGCGCTTCGGCCGCCTTGGCCGCGGCGGCGCGCAGCGCCGCGATGTCGCGCAGGTCGGCCTTGAGATAGAGCGGGCGGCGGCCGAGCTCCTTCTCCAGCCGGTCGGCGAGGGCCGTGCTTGGCCTCTCGGCGATGTCGATGAAGGCGACTTTCGCGTTCTGCCGCATGAAACCTTCGGTCAGCGCCGCGCCGATGCCGGAGCCGCCGCCGGTGATCAGCACCGAGGCGCCGTCGAGGTCGGCAAAGCGTGCCGATGGCATCATGATTTCTTCTCCCTTTGGCCGGCGCGCATCCTAGCCACGCCGGGCCGGGGGGCAAGGGCGAAAAGGCGGATTCGGCAGCTTATGTCCGACAAATGCGGCACTCCCCCTCACCCAGCCTCCGCTTCGCTCGGCTGACCTCTCCCCGAGGGGAGAGGAGATTGCCGGCGTCGACGCCAGTCTCTTCTCCCCGATGGGGAGAAGGTGGCCGCGAAGCGGCCGGATGAGGGGGCTAGCGCCGCCCTATGCGATTCCCAAAGCTGTTGTCAGATTGCCTTGGCATGCAGCGCGCCGCGATAGGAATCGCGCAGATAGCCGAGCGTGGCGTCGGCATCGGCCGGCTTGCCGAACAGATAGCCCTGGCCGCCGGCGCAGCCGAACTGGACGAGGCGGTCGGCCTGCGCCTCGTCCTCGATGCCTTCGGCGACGACATCCATGCCGAGCCCCTCGCACATGGCCAGGATCGCTCGGATGATGTGCTCCGAGGGCCGGTCGTCGAGAATGGAGGAGACGAAGGCGCGGTCGATCTTGAGCTTATCGAAATGGAACTCGCGCAGGCGGCCGAGCGAGGACTGGCCGGTGCCGAAATCGTCGAGCGAGACGCGGATGCCGACGCGGCGCAGGTCCTCGACGATCTTCTCGGCCGAGGCCGGATCGTTCATCAGGCCGGTCTCGGTGATCTCGATCTCCAGGCGGCGCGGGTCGAAGCCGGTGCGCTCGAGGATGGCCAGGATATGCAGGCCGGTGTTCTGGTCGACAAGCTGCGAGGGCGACAGGTTGAAGGACAGGAACAGATCCTTGGGCCAGCTGCGAGCCGCTTCCGTCGCCTTGCGCAGCACCAGCTGCGACAGCGGACCGATGATGCCGCGTTCTTCGGCGATCGGGATGAAGACGGATGGCGGCACGACGCCGAGGTCGCGGTCGGTCCAGCGCGCCAGGGTCTCGAAGCCGATGGTGCGGCGGCTGTTCAAATCGACGATGGGCTGGAAATGCGGCTCCACCTCGCCGGCCGAGACGGCGCGGCGCAGCGCCTGCTCGATGCGGGTAACGCGCTTGGCCGCCTCCTCCATCTCGCGCGTGTAGACGACGACGCGGCCGCGGCCCGAGCGCTTGGCGTGATAAAGCGCGGTCTCGGCCTTGTTGATCAGGATCTCGGTGGTCTCGTCGCCGGAATAGAAGAGCGAGCAGCCGACCGAGGCCGAGAGCCTCGCGGTGCGCTCGCCGACGTCATAGGGCGCCGACAATATCTCGATCAGCATGCGCGACTTCTCGGCCGCCTGCTCCTCGGAGAACACCATCGGGTAGAGATAGGCGAACTCGTCGGCGCCGATTCGGCAGACGGTGGAATAGCCATCCATCGAGGCGCGCAGGCGCATCGCCACTTGGATCAGGATGTCGTCGCCGGCCTTGTGGCCGAACAGGTCGTTGATCGGCTTGAAGCCGTCGAGGTCGAGGATGCCGACGGTGAAGGGCGCGGGATCGTCGGCGCGGTCGCTGATCAGGCGATCGACCTTGTCGAAGAAGCGACGATGGTTGCCGAGCCCGGTCAACGAATCCGTGAAGGCCAGATCCGTGTTTTCCTTGCCTGGCTGACCGGTGCCAAACGTCGTTTGCATCATGTCCCTGTTCTGATGTCGGTATTTCTCATCAGACTGGCACCAAAGCGTTTAGGAAAAGTATCGGAAAATCGATTTTCCTTCGTCCAGGAGTTGCTTGCGCCGCCGGCAACGGTTCAGCCTTGGACAAGGACTTCCGATCCGCTCCAAAATATTCTTTCATTCGAAACTTCTAATATAGATGTCGAATACTCTTTCCAGATTCGCTTCCGGCCGTGCGATCGCGCCCGCCGCTTGCGCTTTCCTTTAACCGGCTTGTCTGACGCGATAGAGCTCGATCGGGCTGCCCTTGGTCTCGCTGACCGGCTCGAGCCAGTCCGGCACGCTGCCGCGCAGCAGCCCGGCCAGGAAGCCCTGTGGCGCCTTTTGGGTCAGGGTCCGGCTCTCGCCATTGCCGGGGCAGATGGCGACGAGGCCGACACGATGCGCCTCGACGATCCGCCGCGCGTCATCGGCCGAGCCGAGAAAGGCGTCCAGCGCCAGGAGATTGCCGGCGACGTTGCGATGATAGGGGCCAGCGAAGACCTTGTGGCCGCTATAGACGAGGATCGGCGCGCCGAGATTGGAGATCGCAAGCACGGTCGTGCCGGTCATGCCGCCAAGCGGCGCGAAGGTGGCCTTCTTCTGGCAGGCCTTGTCCATCGCGCCGCGGTCGGCGACAGCCGGTCCTTTTTTCGAACGCCACCGAGGCGGCGGCGGCAACGCCGGTCCAGACCGGGTTGATCGAGACCAGCCAGACGGCCGCGAGGCGCAGCGCCACGCCGGGCGAAGAGCCGGCTTCCGCCCGCGCCCGCCATTTCGCGATCCAGGCCGACAGCGGAATGACCGCGAAGGCGATCGAGAAGGTGGTGCCGCGCAGCTGCCAGGCGCCGACCACGAAGGAGACGGCGAGCAGCGCCGCGACGAGGCTGTCCTGCCGCCGCCAGCCGCCACGGCGGAAGCGCAACGCCATCAGGATGATCGCGACCAGCGGCGTCGCATAACGCGCCGCAACGCGCGCCGGATCATGGACGAGCTGCGTGAACAGCGACTGGGCCTCGTCGATATGGTCGAGCCACAGTTCCTTCAGGCGCGGGTCGAGATTGGCATAGGGCGCCGAGAGGCATTGCGGGAACAGCGCCGCCACGACCGCGCCGAGGACGACGCCCAGCGCGGCAAGCAACGCCAGCCCGCGCTGCCGGCTGCCGGCGGCGGGCTCGACCAAGGCGATCGCCGCCAGCCCGACGCCGGCGATGGCGGCGACGACGAACTGCGCGACGGAGAAGGCATCGCACTCAGCCACGCCCCAGGCGGAGGGCGGGATGGTGGCGACGAAGACAAGCGCCCCGACGCCGGCGAAGCCGAGGCCAAAATCGCGGGCGATTGTCCGCTCGCCGCTCGGATCGGCGACGAACAGCAGCGACACGCAGACCCCGATGGTGGCGACATAGGGCACGGTTTCCATGCCGACGGCGAGCGTCAGCGCCGCGGAGAGGCCGGACAACAGCGCGGCCCAGCGCCAGGCAGGCGCCTCGAGCAGCAAAGCGAGGCTCGCCATGGTGAGCATCAGCTGGACGTTGTGGTGATCGAGCGCGCCGGGGTCATAAATGCCGAGAAAATAATAGCCGGCGCCGCCGACCAGGATGGCGGGCAGCGCCGCGCCGGCGCCGCCGAAGCTGCGCGCGGCGCGAGCGGTGAAGAACAGGGTCGACCAGAAGAGCAGCGCCGGCCACAGCACCTGCGCCACGTCCTCGGCAAGCGGCCTGCTGCCGGTCAGCGCCGAGGCGGCAAGCACGATCGCGGCGATCGGCGCATCCACCAGCCTGGACCAGTGCATGACGAAGCCGCCTTCCAGCCCCATGCGATACTGGTGAAGGTCGAACCAGCCCTGACCGGCAAGCAGGTCGCGGACCTCGACGAGGCGCAGCAGATTGTCGTTGTCGCCGCCGGCATCAGTCAGTTGGCCAAAGCCGGTCCACGCATCGGCGGCGAGCGCGAGCAGGGCGGCAAGCAGTGCCAGCACGAGGTCGGATTTCCACGCGGCGGCGCCGTTCTCGGCTGTGCCCATGCCGTGACCTTTGACGGGAGAGGATCGGTTTAAACCTAGCCTTAACGGCTTCAATAAATAGTAAAACGGCTCGACGGGACCGGCATCAGGCCGGCCGGAGGCTGGTCGGGCGCCCGGAGACAGACATGCCGCATGCAGTCCGCCACGAGCCGGTCATCGCCGTGCTCCTGCCTTGCTACAATGAGGAGCTCACGATCGGCGAGGTCGTGCGGCGCTTCCGCGAGACCCTGCCGTCGGCCGCGATCTATGTCTACGACAACAATTCCAAGGACCTCACGGCGCTGAAGGCCCGCGCAGCCGGCGCCATCGTCGTGCGCGAGCCGCGCCAGGGCAAGGGCAATGTGGTGCGGCGCATGTTCGCCGACATCGATGCCGACATCTATGTGATGGCCGACGGCGACGGCACCTATGCGCCGGAAGACTCGCCGCAGCTGATCAACGTGCTGCAGACCGAGCGCTCGGACATGGTGGTGGGCACCAGGCGCGGCGTGACCGACGATGCCGGCCGCAACGGCCACGCCTTCGGCAACCACATCTTCAACCGGCTCTACAAAGGCCTGTTCGGGACCGATTTCACCGACATCTTCTCCGGCTACCGGGTGTTTTCGCGCCGCTTCGTCAAAAGCTTCCCGGCCGTGTCCGGCGGCTTCGAGATCGAGACCGAGATGTCGGTGCATGCCTCGCAGCTGAAGCTGCCGGTGAGCGAGATGGCGCTGGATTACGGCCGCCGCCCGGAAGGCTCGTCGTCGAAACTGTCGACCTTCCGCGACGGCGCCAGGATCCTGTGGATGTTCGCCATGCTGGTGAAGGAGACGCAGCCGCTGCGCTTCTTCGGCACCTTCGCGCTGTTCTTTCTGGCGGCGAGCATCGGCCTGATGATCCCGGTGGTCATCGAATTCGCCGAGACAGGGCTCGTGCCGCGGATGCCGACCTGGGTGCTGTCGATCGGCATGCTGCTTCTGGCCATGCTCTCGATGATGACCGGGCTGATCCTCGATTCGGTCTCGCGCGGCCGCGCCGAGCAGAAGCGCATCTTCTACCTGTCGATTTCCTCAGCCCGGGCGGAGCGCGGGGTACCGGCACAGGCCTCGCCGAAAAGCGAGCCGGGCAAGGCCCCAAGGGCGGCATAGGGGGCGGCATAGTGGGCCGCCTCTTCCGCTTCACTCTTGCCGGCGGCATCGGCTTCGCCGCGGATGCGGCGGCGCTCTGGCTGCTGCTTGCCGCCACGCCGCTTGGCGCGCTTTCGGCGCGCGTGCTGTCGATCGGCTTCGCGCTCTGCGTCACGTGGCAGATCAACCGCCATGTGACCTTCGCGCCGTCGAGCCGGAGCATCGCTGAGGAAGGCGCCCGCTATGGCGGCGTCGGCATCGCCACCAGCATCTTCAACTATCTGGTCTACTGCGCCGTCCTGCTCGCTCTGCCGGCCCTGCCGCCGCTGGCAGCGCTCGCCATCGCCTCGATCGTTGCCATGACGCTGTCCTTCCTGGGCTATTCCAGGCTGGTCTTCGACCGCTGAGACCGCTTGGAAATTCCACTCTGGCGGCTATCTGTTGGCGGCTTCTCCGCTTCCGGTGCTCACGGACGCGAAGTCCGCTCCGCTCCGGTTCTCAAAACCACCACCATATGACTCGCCAGAGCGAATTTCGAAACGGTCTCTAAGCTTCTGCACCAAGCGAGCACGATTGGCAGGAGCCGCCGATTTCCTTATATCGACGGCTGAGTTTCCCCGGAGAGGAAAAATGCCGCTCAAGATCGCCGTCCAGATGGACCATGTCTCCACCGTGTCGATCGCCGGCGACACCAGCTTCGCGGTGTCGCTGGAAGCGCAGCGGCGCGGCCACAAGCTTTTCCACTACACGCCCGACCGGCTGTCGATGCGGGACGGCAAGGTGTTCGCGCGCGTCGAGGAGATGCAGGTGCGCGACGAGAAGGGCAACCATTATTCGCTGGGCGAGAAGGTGCGCACCGATCTCTCCGAGATGGACGTGGTGCTGCTGAGGCAGGATCCACCCTTCGACATGAACTACATCACCACCACACACATATTGGAGCGCATCCATCCGAAGACGCTGGTGGTCAACGATCCGGCCTGGGTGCGCAACAGCCCGGAAAAGATTTTCGTCACCGAGTTCCCGGACCTGATGCCGGAAACGCTGATCACCAAGGATCCCCAGGAGGTGGCGGCCTTCCGCAAGGAATTCGGCGACATCATCGTCAAGCCGCTCTACGGCAATGGCGGCGCCGGCATCTTCCACCTGCACGAGGCCGACCGCAACCTCGCCTCGCTGCTCGAGATGTTCGGCCAGCTGTTCCGCGAGCCCTATATCGTGCAGCGCTACCTCAAGGACGTGCGCAAGGGCGACAAGCGCATCATCCTGATCGACGGCGAGCCGGTCGGCGCCATCAACCGCGTGCCGGCCGAGCACGATTCGCGCTCCAACATGCATGTCGGCGGCCGCGCCGAGAAAACCGAGCTGACCGAGCGCGAACGCGAGATCTGCGCCCGCATCGGGCCTTCCCTGAAAGAACGCGGCTTCATCCTGGTCGGCATCGACGTGATCGGCGACTACATGACCGAGATCAACGTCACCTCGCCGACCGGCATCCGCGAGGTCAAGCGCTTTGGCGGGGCGGATATCGCGGCCCTGTTCTGGGATTGCGTGGAGGAGAAGCGGGGGTAATTCTCTTCACGATGCAGGCGGCGTTCCATCGGGCCCGTCGTGTCGCCGAATAAGGTAACGGGGCTTCCGCCTGCAGTGGACGACGAACTATTTTGGGGGGCGAGATGCCAATGTGCTGCCTATGACCGGAAATGCTCCCGCGCTCTATCCACAACTGGGCCTGACTCCCCGTTTTCCAAGGCTCGCAATTTCATGGTAATTGTCACCGCAAGCGACAATAACTTTGTGCCCGGGCTTTTTCTATTCATCTTTTCTGCCTGGATTCATAATCGCGAGGCGAAATTCGTCGTCATCGATGCAGGAATAGAGCCTGCGAGCGTGATAGAGCTTCGCCGTTTTTGCGAACGAAACGGAATTGACTGTCAGTTGGTGCAAGCGGACGGCAAGCGGATTTCCGATCTGCCGACAAGAGGCAAGCTGCTGACGACGGCCGCATATGCCCGAATACTCATTCCCGAGATATTGCCTGATTGCGACAAGGCCATCTATTTGGATGCGGATACGCTGGTGGTGTCCGATCTCGGTGCCCTCTGGTTGGCGGACCTGGGCGACAATTTGGTCGCCGGCGTGGTTGACGGCTTCGTCGAGCAGGAGGAACTCGACGACATCGAAATGTCCCGGAATGAATATATCAATTCCGGCGTTCTGGTGATGAATCTCGTCGCCTGGCGCAGGGAAGGCATTGCGGACAGGGTCTTTGCGACGGTTCGTGAAACCGCCAAGTCGCGATACCTCGACCAGACGGCCTTGAACACGGTGGTGCGCGGACGAGTTCTCTTCCTCGGCAGGGAATGGAATTTCTTTTCAGAGCGCTATGTGGAAATCGAACGGCGACTTCCCAAGGTGATCCACTATGCAGGGTCGGCCAAGCCCTGGCGCTACAGGCGCGTGCCTTTTGCCGATGTTTTCAATTTCTACAGAACCCTGTCGGGTTCGGATATCCCGGAGGGGACGCTGCTTTTGAAATCCGCTCGTAGGCGCAAGATGATCCTTGGCCTTATCGGGCTGCGCAGAAAATACTGGTCCTCCGCCCTGGCGACTTACTACTACCACCGTCGATTTACCAAGCCGCATCTGCGAAGCCTTGGTAAGATGTTCTCGAAGGTTCCGTTGCCGCCGCAGCACTCGACTGCCGCGCGGGAACGAGACGCGCAGTTGCTGACGTTCTCGTAATGTTCTTGCCCAAAGCGAAAATCTGTGGTTGTCTAGCCTGATTTCACTCGCGGCCTGATCGCAAGGCCATGTGAGCTGGTATTCCGGGGGCTTAAATGGTGGCGCGGGTTCGCACGGTGGCTTTCCAGGGCATCGAGGCCTTGCCGGTCGATGTCCAGGTGATGGTCGGGCCTGGCAAGGTCGGCATGCAGATGGTAAGGCGGATTAATGTCTTCTAAGTCGATGGTCAGTCCTGACGCCAAAGCTCGTTGAGCTTGAATTTCTGCCGGTCTACATAGCGTCGTATGGCTTCTGAATTTTCCGGTCCGCTGGCTTATTCCTACATCCGAATGTCCACGGACATTCAATTGCGAGGCGACAGCCTCCGAAGGCAAGAGCAGGCCTCAAAGAGGTATGCCGAGCAGCACGACCTACAGCTTGTTGAAGATTTCAAGCTTGAGGATATTGGCGTCTCAGCGTTCAAGGGCGCCAACGTCTCATCGGGGGCACTCGGGAGATTTCTGGAGCTTGTAAGGGCCGGGCAGATCGCCAAGGGCTCATATCTGCTGGTCGAGTCGTTGGATCGTATCAGCCGTCAGCAGATACTCGATTCCGTGCCGATATTTTTCGACATTGTGAAGGGCGGAATCAATGTCGTTACCCTCGCCGATAATCACGTCTACCGAGCCGGCGATACCAACGTTGCCGACGTAATCTACTCGGTTGTCGTCCTAGGTCGAGCTTATGAGGAGTCCAAGACCAAGAGCATACGAGTTGGCGCGGCTTGGGAGAACAAGCGGAAGAATGCCGCTAGCAGGAAACTGACCAAGGTCTGCCCAGCTTGGTTATTATTGCAGGAGGATCGAACGGGTTTTGACTTGATCCCCGAAAGGGTCGAAGTTGTCCGCCAGATTTTCCAGTTAGCCGACACAGGGAATGGGTCCTTTTCCATCGCGCGTCGGCTCAATCAGTCAGCCATTCAAACATTCACAAAATCGAATGGCTGGCACGAATCATACGTCACCAAGATCCTCAACAATCGAGCTGTGCTGGGAGAGTTTCAGCCGCATCGCTACGATGACCATGGGGATCGTGTTCCGCACGGCGAACCGGTGGCGGGGTACTTTCCGAAGGTCATTGAAGAGGACCAGTTCCATCGAGTCCAAGCCTCGCGCCGAAGGAGACTCGTGGAAGGGGCCGGACGAAAGGGCCCTGAATACCGGAATCTATTCACTAAAATAGCCAAATGCGAGTACTGCGGCGCCCCGATGAGGTTCGTCCACAAAGGGCGCCCGCCCAAGGGGTCGCAGGCGCTGAAATGTACAAACGCCGTTCGCGGTCTCGGGTGTGAAAGCATCAGTTGGAGATATTCCGATTTCGAGACGTCGTTTCTCTATTTCGTCAAAGAAATCGACCTCACAGCCACGTTGAGAGCTGCGGCTGAGAATTCCGAGCGCGCATCGGTCGAACAGCAAATCACGGCTATCGAGGAAAAGATTCGCCAACTCAGTGCCAAGCGGGAGCGGATTTTCGATCTGTTGACCGAGCCGGGATCATCCACGGCCTTCATCAAGGGCAAGCTCGACGAATGTGAAGCGTCAATCGCTACCGAAGAGGCTCTAATCGCGGAAATCCGTGAACAAAGATCGATGGCGGACATGCTACCAACCCTCTCTGCCGATGAGTTGCGTTCATTGATCGCGTCGGTTCAGGATATGTCCGCCCCAGACATTTTTGAGCGACGTGCGGCAGTGGCAAATCGCCTGAGCATACTGGTTACTTCATTGAGGATAGCGGCAGATGGTAGGCGGCCCAAAATGAAGGGGATTAGGACCTTCTTGGAAAGCCAGGAGCTAAGCCCAGCTGAACGGGATCGATTGATCGACCACATCGAGAAGTCCAACGAGGAAGGGCAGCGGTACAATCGAAGCTTCAAGGTGATGCTAGCCGACGGGGTTTCTCGCTATGTCGTCGTCAGAAGTGACGAACCGACCGACATAATTGCAGAGGTTCTGGTCGACAAAGACGGCGGAATCTCCGGCAGCGATCGCGGGATGCCGATTGGCTGGTCTGAGGGGTGGGACAACATATTCGACGAGCCTGCTTCGGTGCAGTGACCGGGGATTTCTCACCCAAGTCGAGAGTTTCGCGATCTCTTCATCATAAATAGCCGGGCCGCCTATCCGGCCATCACCTTAGAACCTTCAGAACAGCCTTTCCCTCGTTTCTCAGTTTTCACATGCGACACCGGTTTTCGAGCCGTGCCGACGGCTTATCCTCGCACGACTTCGAACACCCAAATCCATTTTCGCCCACCGCATTTCCGATGGGTCTGTATCCCTTTGAAAAAGACCAAGCTCATGTTCCAGACCGTCTCAAACCCCTCTCCTACTTCCATTACGTCACAGTATGCATCCTGGTTCGACGACCGGATCGATCAGTTCATCGACGAGCACAAAGGCAGGTTCGATTCCGTCTCAACATTCCCGAAACGGAATGGGTACTTCATCACGATCTCATTCGATCACAGCAGTCGCAATCTGCGGCTAAAAGGTTCCGCCTCAATCGACATTCCCAAGGCGAAATCGGTGCTGGATACGTTCACCGACATATATAATTTCACCTGCCGGCAACTGATAGGACGTAACTACCATCGACCGTCATTCGACCCCCTAAAGCCATTGGCAATCGGTTGCCTGGACATGAATGGATCGAGATATTGGAGATCGATGGGTCAGCTGGAAAACCCACATATCCATTCGATCTGGATTTTCGGGGATGAAGTTCGAGAGGGCTTTCAAAAACTAATCGCCGACACAGAACGGTTCTCAGCCTTCAAGGAACGGTTCTCGATAAGGGAGATGGATATCCAGGCTCTGGATCACGACCATCGAAATTCGACGGGTGAGGGTCGTGCCACTTCGTACATGGCGAAATTCATAGGGCACAATAATTCGGAGCTTTTGGTCGGTGACGATTTCAGGGTGCTGCCGATACCGCGTGCAACCTTGTATTGACCCTTGAGGAAACCGCGGCAGCTGCCCACCACAATTCGCAGCTTTCTCGTTGGCGAACTCAGCCGTTATGCGACTGGGGCGTAACGATTCAAAGCGACCCGAGACAAAAACCGCTCCCGTTCAGGCGAATCGACGTGCTGTTGATAGCCAACATAGATGATCCAAAATCATCCAATTGGTGGATAGAAGCATTTTGGGCCGGTGCTACATTGTTGCGAGGGTGGCAACCTGGTTTTGCTCGGGGGTTAATCATGAGCAAGACAATCATTGCTGTCGTCGTCCTCGCGATAAGCGTCGGCTATGCCGAAGCCAAGGGCAGCAAGGTACAAACCGCGAGGCCCTCGCACGCGACATTCCAGACCCGCCCGCCGTGCACTTCGTCAAGCGCACTATTTGAAGTTCTCAGCAGCTCGTGTTTTCTCGTCCAAGGCTCGATGATCTATGGCGACATCGCCGAGCTTTCTCAAATAAATACTATCGGCTGGTAGCCGGGCTAAAAACTGGGCGAAGAACCCAGACCACCGGGCCGTTCCAAGGCAACCCAATACTACGCCAGCCGGCGCAACCTGCGCTGACGTCGAATTCGTCCCGCGAAGATAGTTTGCGCCGCATGCCGACTACGATCAGGCCCCACGCGTCGGCGAACTCTGAGTTCGCCCCGCCAGCGGCTCAGTCACAGATGCAATGAAATAAGCCTGTCTGCGACAAGTGACTGCAAGCGCCACAAGTTGCGATCCCGAATGCCCAAGGTCTCCAATTGCGAGATTGTGTTGTAAAGGTACTCGGCGCACGATCCTCCACGCCCGCACGCCGTGGCCAAAACGCTTGCCGTCTCGTCCGGGGTAAGGCCTCCCACATAGTTGAGCCCCTTTCGATTGACGACGAACGCAAGGGCGCGAACGAGCCCTTGGGCTGTCTGAACCTGCACCCAACGTGGAGTGTTGGTAAAGGGCTTGCTGGAAGGCCTCACCGGCATTTCACGCCGGACAAGATTTCCGAGTTGGGTCTCGACAGTGTCCTCAGCCAGCCGTAGCGCCAATCCGCTGCATTGGCCTCCCCGGTCGAGCCCCATCATCAAGCCCGGCTGTTCGACTGTTCCGCGCCAATCTTGCAGGCGAATACAGAACGAACGGTGCCAACCTGGAACCACGCCAGCCCGCTCCTCCACATGCTCTATGGCCGGGTTCCACAGAAGTGAGCCATAGGCGAAAACCCACACATCCTGTTTATCAGGTCGCGTTGCCAACATTTGCCGAACGATGGCGTTCCAGTCGGTTTCGGTATTGCGAACGATATCCGGGCCCGGACCGGCATTCTCAACCGCGCGAATTGTGAGCGCGACTAAATCGGCTGTCAGCGCCATATGGCGTCGCGCTCGCACCTCTCGACCCTCTGTATCGTGACCCACGTACCGGAATGTTACTGCCGAACCCGCCTTTTACAAACACGCGGTAAGAATTAGCATTTCCAAAGGTCGCGCAGACGGGACCGACCACGCCTGCAGAGTTCCCGTTCGGGAGCCATGCAATTGCTCAGAACTTAGTTGTTTTCCGGGTAGGGATCATACGTCGGGGACGGGACTCTTGGGCAGGCAGCCGCTGGCAAGTCAGGCTCGAAGGCGCCAAAAGGAAAGGCCATTCTGTCAACGGTCACAAATTTTTCGCGGACCTGGCAATGAGCTACGACGGCCAAAGGTGCACGACTTTCCCGTGACCGCCTTTCATCGCAAAGGACCCGCAAACTTTTTCGCAAATTTTCTTGAAGGGGGTACTTGTGCCGACAATTTGCCGTACCTATCTATTCCGTCCGCCTGCAGGGACACCTCTGCAAGCGCCAACGGAGGGACTAGAAATCGCATGGCAGGATCAACATCCTCGAAAACTCAGCTCGGCAAACTCGGCCTCAAGGCCTCTAAGGAATACTCCAGCGACATCTACGTATACGCTGGGGAAATAGGCGAAAAAGGGTACGAAGCACTTCGCAATGAAGTGGTGTTTTCCCGAAGATCAGACAACGTCATACTAATTCTGATCACTACTGGCGGCTCTGATACCGCTGCTTTCAAAATCTCCAGACTTTTCCAAACCTTCTACGACAGCTTCGATATCTTCATTCCGGCTCAGTGCAAAAGTGCCGGGACGATCGTTGCGCTTGGTGCCAATCGACTATGGATGTCTCCGTTCGCGGAGCTTGGGCCGATTGATGCGCAAGGCCTGCAGCGGGATGAACTCGGAATCGTAGATTCGAGTTTGTCCACGCAAGCCTCTCTCGAAGCCGTCATGCAGGCGTCAGCCAAGTTCTTCGAAACGTCCGTCGCCAATCTGATCGCGCTTAGTCAGGGCAGTATCAGCTTCAAGCTCGCTTCGGAAATATGCGGATCAATGGCGACCAATATCGTGTCGCCATTGGTGGCAAGGATAGACCCTGCTGTGCTCGGCCGCCAAAAGCGCGGAGTGGAACAGGGGATCAGGTACGGAAGCCAATTGGCATCGATATCGGGCAATGCCGAGGAAGATGCGGTGATCAGTTTAGCTCAGGGCTACCCTTGCCATGATTTCGTGATCGACTTCGGGCAAGCGAAGTCACTGTTCCGGCATGTTGAGCTGGCAGACGGGACACTGTTAGCGTTGGCGAGTGAGCTTGGCGAGCCGGTCGTCCACGGTTCGGAGGGCATCATAGACATCAGAACCCTTCACCGAACAAAGCTGCCAAAGACTCCTGAGATGCCAGACCTCGACCAGGCACCAGAAGACTGCGGGATGCCCGAGTACGGCGCGATACCAGACTACGGCCAGATGCCAAGCTGTGACGAGACAGCAGATGTCGCCACTTACGCCGATTGGTTTGCTGGCAAGCACCAGGCAAATGACGGCTGGCCGAATCAGGCCGACGAACTGAGCCAGGCGGCGTAAACTCCTGCTTTTTTGCTTGAACTCAGGGTTTCGCCCTTCGTGGGCGAAGCCCCTTTCGACCGTGCAGCAAAAAGGGGACTTTCGTGGAAATCTTCGACGATTCTGCCGCTCGTGACGAACAGCGAGAGCCGGGCCGCGCCGACATAGAGGGTCATGTCTCAAACACTCAAAGCCGAGACGGGATTAGCTGGCTAACGCGCAAAATGCGCTTGTCGATCAACCGCCGCCTGATCGACAAGAATGTCCTGGGAATCGAGGGGGCATTCGCGTTTGGATTTGAGCCACATCAGCTCGACGTGATGGAGCTTCTTGGCAACATCCTAGAGGGCTATGCGTACAGCGCTGAATTCAAGGGCTCCCGAAACAATCAGAATTTTAGGGCGACCGACCTGCTATCGGTCGACATTGATGGCACGATGACCCTTGATCAGGCGGTCGATGATCCGTTCGTCGCCGCGCATGGGACGTTCATCTACACTACGGTCAACCATACGCAGGAAAAACATCGTTTTAGGATCGGTTTCGCGCTGGAACGGACGATTGAAGACGGCGCGGAGATGCGCGCAGCGGTGCGCTCGTTGATACTTAGATTCGGAAGCGATCCCACTGCATCGGAGCCCGCGAGAATATTCTTCGGAAATCGGAATGCCGAGGTCGTGTGGTTGAATGGTGGCATCTCCAACGATCTGCTTGACCAACTGATTCAGCAAGGCCGCGGTGCAGACCAAAGCGATATGGATTTCGCCAGGCGTGCTTCGTCACGATCAAGCTGGCCGCTTCCCGATGACCAGCAGTTGGTCAGCGCAAAAGGTGTCACCGGGACCCTCAACGATTTTCCTCGGTCCGAGTCGCTGTACTGTCCGCATCACAGAGACACGCACCCGAGTGCATTCGTAATCGTCAATCGTAACGGCCAAAAAGGTATCCACTGCAAGGCATGCGCCCAGAGCTTTTGGCCGGCCCAGGCTACGGACAAATACGATTTCTATAGCTTCGAAGCCGCCGCTCGGGACGTAGCGAAAATCCGCCGCCCTGCCGACAATATTGACGCATTTTTCGATTGGTCACCCGGGAGACAGGAACTGTCGGCCGCAAAAATCAGGTTTGTCGAGGAGAGATATCTCGACGACTTCCCTATATCGGCCGGTGCGACGTTCATCAAAAGCCCCAAAGGAACGGGCAAAACGCAAATGCTGAAGCGCGTGCTCCAGCAGGAGCCCGGCAGGTTTCTACTGATCGGCCACCGACGGACATTGATTAGATCGACATGCAATAAGCTTGGCCTGGATTGCTACCTAACGGAGGATGGCCAGCAGTCCGCCGTTCGACAAGACCGCTATGGCGTGTGCCTAGATAGCCTGCTGAAAATAAAAACAGATACGCCTTACGACTACATCCTTATCGATGAGTCAGAGCAGGTGCTGGCGCACTTCCTCTCATCAACAATTGCCGAGAAGCGGATTCCCGTCCTTCACCGGTTCATACATCTTATATCACGTGCCAAGAAGGTCGTAGCACTCGATGCCGATCTGTCGTGGAACTCGTTCTTGCGCATATGCGAATGGCGTCAAAAAGCGGCGGTGCCTGGCGAGAACACGATCCTGATAAACACGTTTCGAAAACCTCGCGGAACGATCCACGTGGTTCCCACAAAACAGCAGCTTGTTGGAGAGGTTCACAGGGCAGTGGGCGCAAAAAAGAGGTGCTTCGTTACGGCGAATTCGCGCGCTGCAATTGAACGGCTCGAAGCCTCCCTTCGCAAGACCTACCCAGACGTCGCCCTAATCGTTATTACGTCTACGACGGTTAAGAAGCTCGACGACAATGTGCGGGCATTCCTTGATGATCCAAGGCTGGAATCCACGAAATATCAAGTTGTGTTGGCGTCTCCGTCCCTAGGGACCGGCGTGGACCTGTCGTTTGAGCGGGAGCAGGACCATTTTGACGTGGTTTTCGGGCTGTTTGAACCGCTGGTCCTTACGCATTTTGACTGCGATCAACAACTTGCCCGCGTCAGGTCACCCAAAGAAGTTAGGGTATTCATCGACCCTTCGAGATACGGCTTCGAAACCGATATCGAGGCTGTCACCTCCGATGCATTGCATTACGAGATGATGGGTCACTTGATAAAGGGATACAGCCCTGAGGGCCAGATCGAGTACCACGAATGGCGCCACAACGATCCGCTGTTTCGGATCGCTGCGTCAGTCCTATCTTCTCAAAGAGCTTCGAAGAACGACCTAAAAACGAATTTTATCGAGTATGTCCGTAGGCAGGGATGGGAGGTCAAATCCGTACCGAGCAAAGGCGCCGTTCATCACGCAGGCACTGCAGCTTGGGCATTGGGTAAAAAGTTGACTCGGGCCAACGCCATTGGACGGCTGATGAAAGCCAAATCCATGTCGGACGAGGAGTTCGAACAGGTTTCCGACACTTTGAAAGAGGACGATTTCGTCGACGATGACACGCGTGCCTCGTTTACCCGCTCATTCATCGAGCGGTTCTATCGTTACAATATCTCACCCGAACTGATCGATTTAGACGATAATGGCCATATGAGAAGTAAGGTTATGCTTTTCGAGCAGCTTATCGACAAAAGGTTCTTGGAGCTAAAAGTCAAGATGGCCTTCGATGTGTTTTCGGGCGAAAGCCAGTCACCCGGACTTATCGCCAATAGGGGAACGAAAGGATTATTCACAACGGCCCTTCTAGCGAAGACGCCATACTATTCTCTGGGAGAGTTCAACCTGGACGCGGAATGTCGCACTGAGGACCTGGCGGAGTTCGTTGAGTACGTCCGCAAGCACGCGATCCCATTCGAAACGCAGTTCGACCGACCTGTCAGGACCGACTTGACTGAAAAGCCGATAAGCCAATTGAAAGTGGTCTTCGACGAAATCGGCCTTGGCCTGATAAATACTCGTACGGAAACCATCGGCGGGAAGAAGTCATATCTCTACGGGATAAAGAAGGAACATTTCGACCTGATGGTCGATCTAGCAGAACGGCGGAGGAACGCTGGTCGCTGTGAGAAACCATCAACGTCGGCCAGCAGTTGATCTAATCGGGTTATCGATAGGCGGAGATGGGGTGATCGGATAACCACCCAATATATATAGAAACATTTTCTCCTATTTCACTTATCCTCCTCTGACATTGGGGTTTCGGTCCGAGGTACGGATGCCGACCGCAACCTGTTGACCTTCTCAGCCATCTGGCGGGACGCCGTTGTCGATCATCAACGGAAGGAGATCGCAATGGCATTCGAAGGACTGAAATTGGTCGCAGCCCCGAAGCAGGCCCCAACGGACCCGGCATCCAAGCGTCGGCAAAGGCTGATCATGCAAATCGACCATCAGCTTTATATGGCCGAACCGGAAAACGTCGGTCGGAAATTCCGTGGCCGCTGGTGGTCGATCGATCTCGACTGCAAGCCGACGCTTTCGATCAAGTATGGCAAGGTCCCCCTGGAGCTTGCCAAAGGCAAACATGCCATTGCATGCGGGGATATGGCTGGCGTGGTCGATGCGCTGAAGAAGGCACGGGAAGCCGCGATCGAGGGTACGTTCGACAGCCAGCTCGCGACTGTTTCCGAGCAGGTCCGGGCACGATTCAAGAAGGGTCGCTGAGCCCTTAGGATAATGAGTCATACATGGCCAGCCCTTTGCAATGCGGGCTGGCCAAACGCTTTAGCGGCGTTTTGCCAGTGCGCGCAGCTGCTCGACAGCTACGACGAGATCGCCGTCGGTCAAATCACCCAGCAGTAATCGCGCCTCAACCTCTTTCTTGAGCCGATCGCCTGACCGATTGGCCGTGTTCTGCTCGAAGAAGTTCTCGACCGGAACATCGAGAGCTTCACTGAGTCGAATTAAGGTTTCGAAACTCGGCCAATTGACACCCCTCTCCCACTGCGAAACGGCGTCAAGCGATCTGCCCGTGCGAGACGCAAGATCATCCTGCGTCAGCCCACGAACCTTGCGTAGCTCCTTCAGAATCATGCCGAAATTGTCGATCGCAGACATGTCGCAGGTGTGCGCTGCCTGCGGATATCGGTGAACCTAGGTAGCTACGATCATTCAGAAATAAATCGTAGAAAACTACCAGTTTTTGTTGATTGCCCAGGTTTGCGAAGGTATCGCTATCCCAGCGTAAGGGCCCAAAAAGCGGGTGAGAAGGGGTAATCCATGGAAGAAGCCGTTTTGCCAGCTGCTACGATCGACTGCCCGTATTGTGCGGAGCCGATCAATCCAAAATCAAAGAAGTGTAAGCACTGCGGGGAAATCCTCGATCCGCAAATGCGCGAGATCGAGCTTCTGAAAAGCCAGCGTAACAGCCCTCAGGTGTTCATGAATGCCGGCGGAGGGGCCGCCGCAGCCGCGGCTGCTTCTGGACCTGCGACGCTAAGGCGTTTCCCCCACTGGTTCCACATCCTTCTGTCGATCATAACGAGCGGCCTTTGGATCCCGGTGTACCTCCTGATGTATCTGTTCCGGAACAAACGCTATTACTATTGAGAGGCTATCCGATGGATGTCCTCTCCAGGCGTTTCCTAGCCCACTATCCCATTAGAACGGTACTTCCGCTGCTATCCTTGATCGGCGGCGGACCGATGGCCCACGCATCAGATGCCCTGCCGATCGCTGATGGTTCCTATATGCGGTCAGCGAATGCATGCGAGCAGTTTCGCAAGGGCGAACTGGATTCGATCGAGTTTTCCGTCTCGAAGGCTGGTCACGCCTATGAGGTTCCCGAAGTGGGATGCGTCGTCGCATCCGTTCGAAAGCTGCGGATAAATCGTTATGCGGTAGAAGCCGATTGCCTGGAGACCGGCAATCCTTTCCAGCGATCGTTCATATTGGACGTCGAGGGCGAGCAGACAATACGAATTGACGGCGAGCAACTGACTGCCTGCAACGCTAAGCCTCCAACCGCCAAGCTCAGCCAAGGTACCGACCTTCCCGGCATCACGATCGTCCCTGCCAACAGGGAAAGCGGCAGGAACGCTGAAACCCCAACAGCGCCTTCACCGACCAGGCTGATCCGTCAATGGCAAGCTGCCAATGAAAATTGTCGTGGCGGCTCAGGTGATGATCCCCAGACCGAAAAGGCCTGCAATGCGCGAGACGCACTGTCCCGCCAGCTTGAAGCTGCCAAATGGTGCTATGGCAAAAAGGGCCAATCAAGCTATCAGTACAAATGGCACCGCTGCGGGAAGGGCTCGATCCACTTCTAGGGCTGCTATCGGATTTCCAGCGGTCAGACAGCCCGCAGTGTGAAGAAGCCGCCAGAGCCGGACTACATCCAACTTCCGAGTGCGTTGAAACCGAGGCGTGAAGTTCACCAACTTCGAAACAATGATTCGACAGGGTTGCCTGACTACCACTAGACTTCTGCCTGGGGTTTCCGGGCATGTTTCGCTTCTTTTCCATTCGAGTCCTGCTGTTTGTCGCGTCGATTTTGCCGGGCGCTCCGGCCCACGCCGGCTTGCAATTCCAAGCCGGACAGACTGACTGGGGGCTGCACTACATTACGGTATCAGGCGATTTCGCCTATCAGGACGACCTGTCTCTCTTTGAGAACCAGGTGCGATCCAACACTGCGACGGCGGTCACGTTCTCATCTCCAGGCGGCAACATCCAGAAGGCTATGGAACTCGGCCGCCTCATTCGCAGGCTAGGCATCAATACGATCCAGTTCAGGGCCGTCGAATGCGCTTCCGCATGCTCGCTTGCTTTCCTGGGCGGCGTCATCCGCTACGCTGACCCAGGCTCCATTGGCGTTCACAAGTCGTCGTTCCAGGGCGATGTCCCCTGACAACCCAGGAAGCCGTCTCCGCCGTTCAGCAAATTACCGCAGATGTCATCACCTACATGATCGAGATGGGTGTCGACCCGGCCCTGCTTCAGCTTTCGCTGCAATATGACAGCAACGACATCCGCTATCTGTCGATGAGCGAGATGGTGAAATACAAGGTTGTTACCTTCACGCCAGAGGCCAGCCCTAGCCAGGTTGCGAGCCAGGTGCCGCCCTCGATGCCAACGCCTCAGCCGCAATCTACCACGCCCCCGCCCCCAGCCGCTTCGCCTCCCTCGGTTGCCGCCCCCTCGCCAACCGCCCCGTCGCTTGTAATTCCGCAAGCCCGCTCGGGTCGTATCGGGCACCCTAAAGGTTCGGCACCTCTGAAGGCGTTGCCGGAAGGAAAGTCGGCGAATGTCGCGGTGCTGAGGAACGGGAGTTGGGTGGCGATTCTTGGTAGCAGCGGTCGCTGGTATCGTGTTCAGACCGGAAATCAGGTGGGCTACATGCATGACACCTGGGTTCACGTCGACCAATACGACAGCGGCCCATTCGGAAAGAGGCATATCCAGGTCAAGAGCTTCGACAACTATGCGGACGCCGAGTCATATGTGCGCACTGCATCGATCCCTCTCTCCGCCTACCTTGCCACCAATGGCTGGTTCGCGATCACTTTGGAAAGCACATTCGACGAACCGATGGCCAAAGGTCTGGTTAGAGAGATGAAGGCGAGGGGCGCGATCCCAGACGATGCCTATGCCACGTTCGGCAACACCTACGTTCGCAAGGTGTGCTGCCAGTAGCACTCGCAGCGGCATAAAAACTCGCATTCTACCGTCCAGGAGAGAGGGCTTGGGCAAGGTTCAACGCTACGCAGACAATCGATACAATCGTCGGAAGCGTGGCCGACGCCACCGTTCCAGCGATATGCCGTTTTGGGCGAAGGTCGCTGCTGGCTTGACTGTCTTGGGCGGCCTTCTTGCCCTCGAATTTGGTCCGGCTGCTGTGGGCTGCAACATCAAGGGAAATATCAGCTACAATACCGGTGAGCGCATCTACCATATGCCGGGGCAGGAATATTACTGGCAGACGCGGATCAACCTACTGAAGGGTGAGCGCTGGTTTTGTTCCGAAGCGGCGGCAAGGGCCGCTGGATGGCGTAAGTCGCGCGTTTAGAGCTTCAGCTCGGCTGGGGCATCCGCCATCCGATATCAGCCCTGCCTTTGCAAGAGTTCGCACAGCGAACTGACAGCCTCGTCAATTCCTGGCTCGTTGCGCTTGTAGAAAACTCGTGTCCCAACCTTCGTCGCCGAAACCAACCTTGCCTCTGTGAGCCAGCGCATGTGCAGGCTGACCGATTCTTGCGAGATACCAAGCCTGCCGCAGATCAGTTTGTTCGTCAGGCCGGTCTGGCGAGCGGTGGGCACGTCCGGGAAATGCAGCTCTGGCCAGTTCAGAAAATCCAAGATCTTCAGCCTGCTTTCGCAGGCCAGCGCCTTGATGATGCGAGCGTCCATAGCCGTTCTCCATCAGATTGTTTCCGATGGGTGGCGCTATCCCGAACCGAACGGCGAGCGACAACGACATATTTGGAGTTGGTTTCTTTAAATTCGCGGGTCCATGAGCTCCTGCTCTTACTTGAATGTGTTCCCAAGCGCTGTCAGGCAATTTGCGAAGTCGGACTTCATCTTGTTGGACCGAACACGTTCGCCGGACTGTTTCACCTCTTGAACGTCGAGCTGCAGCGGTAGCTGTATATCCGTGTCGCCACCCTTGCTGTTGAAGGCGACGGTCAATTTGTTGGCTCGAAGGCCATCAAGAACCATGTCCAAAGTGGGCGACACCTCAAAAATGGAAAACAAAGCGCCTGGAGTATCGGAAGCGGGGGTGCCTCGGAGCGTTGCAAGGTTAGTCTTCAAATCGTCGTCAACCAGGTAAGCGCGAGACGGCGCGGATGGTTTAAGCCCGAGCGTTGGGTCATTGGGGTCAATTTCCAGCACAACCACTTTTAGATTCGCCCCAAGTTTGTTGCCGGCTCGCATGATGCCGACGTTTCCCGAAATTTTCAGAAATCCGCCTTGTCGATAGCTCCAATCTTGCAAGATCGCGTCGAAAATCAGGGTGCAGCCGGACAGCTGACCTTTATGCAAATACGGCTGCGATTGGACATCAAGTGTGCCGGCCATGGCAGACAGCGCCTGGTCTACTGCACTATCGGCCTGGCTGAAACTCGACGTCACATAAACAAGCCCTACGGCGAGAGCAAAGGATGAAGTTAGTTTCCGATAGCATTTAGTTTCAGCGTTCATAACTTCCCCCCGGAAAGCTCGATCAAGCGTCAATCCCGCCGCTCGAGCTGTCAAGGTGGCAGTCGCTTGCTGGAAGTTTGGCTGCAGAAAGCGAGATCAACGGGCGCGGTTGGAAAGCGGTTGTCCGAGGCCCCGTTTACGAGGAGAGGCGGGCTATCAGGAGGGTGTCCGTTATGCATCGCGAGCGAACTAGCACGTCATCGAGCCGCCGCTGTAGGTCAGAAAATTCGATTATCGCCTTGCTTGCTAGGCAAGACAGCGCTGAAGTTCAGTCGATCTGGCAGAACGAAAGCATCCTCGAATATCTGCTCCCCTCCGATAGCCGCCGACACACCTGGCACGCATGGCTAGCGGTCCATGGCGCTGCCATTCACGACGTAGCTGAAGCTTATCAATTCCTCACCTTCGCTAAATCCCGACAGATTCTGACGGATGCATTCGGCTCCTGCCCCGCGGGAATGGTCTCGGCACTCGGCAATTTCGGACCATTTGCGAGGCCAAAACACGCCTATATTGCGCTCCACCAAGTGCTTTCAGCAGACGGACCGCTAGCACACTACGTCCACCAGTCGGCGAAAATGGACGATGACGATCTGGCCTCACTCGCAACCGCCGTGACTATGACTGGGTCGAATCGGGTGGTCCGCGCTCTGCTGAAATGCAAGACATCCGCTCAGGCAATGGTCGACCTGCTGTGGGTGATTTCTCGGATGGCGTCGCGATACGAGGAACGGCACCTTGTTCGGTGCATCTCTGAGGGTCGTCAGCCAGCGAATATCTTGGCAAACCTGTATGGGCTGGTGCCATTCCCTGCGCCCCCATTTGAGCAGGTCGGCGCGCTGATTCCGATCACCACGGCCGACCAACTCCGAAAGGCGGGGCAACTTCTCAGGAATTGCCTGAGCAAGCGTGGCGAGGAACTCGCGGCAGCTGTCGCGTCTGTTCTGTCTGGTCAGCGGTATTTTTATAGGTGGGACGGCGAGAACCCAGCGCTGCTTGCCTTCGCCCGGTGTGGTTCTGCTGGTTGGATCTTGGCGGAGCACTCTGGTCCAGCGAACAGTCGCGTTCCGGCCGCTGTTATCGAGCAAGTTGAAGATGTGTTGGCTGATATCCCCAGCGTGTTCATCGGCAACGCCGGTTCGGGAATGCTTCGATGGATTTGTACGAGGTAGAGTTCGACCGTTGATTAGGTCTCGGCCAAAAGCTACGAAGCTTCGATTGTCATGAAGGAGAAAGCCTTGGCCGACGAGACCCTGAACCTGATCGAGCTAACCGCCGACATCGTGTCGGCCTACGTCAGCAACAACCCGGTGCCGGTTGCATCCCTTCCGGATCTAATCGCAAGCGTGAATTCGTCACTCACGAAGGTCGGGCAGCCGACCGAACCCGAGACGCCGGCCAAGGCTCCTGCGGTAAATCCGAAAAGATCGGTGCTCCCCGACTACATCATCTGCCTCGAGGACGGGAAGAAGTTCAAATCGCTGAAGCGACATCTCGGCGTGCACTACGGCCTGACGCCCGACGAGTACCGTGAGAAGTGGGGCTTGGCACGCGACTATCCGATGGTGGCGCCGAACTATGCGGAGCAGCGGTCAGCGTTGGCAAAGGCGAGCGGGCTTGGGCGGAAGCCGGCCGTCAAATCAGCCAAAAAGGCGTCGGCACGGCGGAAGGTTTAAGAGCACAAGGGCCGTCCCGATCCGTCTGAAGCCGCGGAATGTCTGCCAACAAGCCGAATAGGCACCATTTCTTGCCGGTTTTCTACCTGCGTCAGTGGGCAGGCGCTGACCAGAAGATCGTGCGCTTTACCCGGCCCTACGGTGACGTAGTGAAGCCGCTCCGTGTCCACCCCGACGGTGCGGGGTACATTGAGCATCTATACGCGGCGCAAGGCCTGCCTGACGAAGCAAGACAAGACCTGGAAACTGATTTTCTATCGCCAGTCGACAGCCGGGCAGCAGACGCGCTCAAGGCGCTGCTCGCCGGGAATGTTCTAACTCAAGCTCAGCGAAATGCGTGGGCAGGGTTCATCGCCACACTTCTTTTTCGGATGCCAAATGACATTACGAAGTTTAAGGAGAATATCTCGCAAATCTGGCAGATGCTCATCCCCGGATTCGAGAAAATATATAATGCGTTACCCGCCCAAGATCAGGCTGGGTCGTTCGAGGAATTCTTCAACGGTGCTAGCAAAGACATCCTGGCTGGCAAAGCGATCGAAGCAGCCCGTAAGCTCATGGGCGATGAAGACGTTGTCCGCAGCCTAGCGGCCTTGGAATGGTCGGTCCTGACGACGGACAACGCTAAACACGAACTTCTCACATCGGATCGGCCGGTAGCTCACTCTTATAGCCTGCATCATCCGGAGTCCCATCTGTTCGTGCCGATAGGACCTAGCAGGGTGTTTTTAGCGGTTAGGGACCGTTCGTTAATAGCGAAAATAAAAGCGGAAGGCGCGGACAAGCTTGTGCGGGTCCTCAACGACTTCGTTGTGTCGAATGCCACCGTCACGGTTTGCGGCCGCACGGACAGTCAATTGCAATTTATCCAGAGGCGAATGGGGATCGAAACGCAGCCGAGTTTGGTATCGCGGCTTCCAGAGATGCAAAGCGCAATTTTGGCGGACGTTATGGCGGTTTGGGAAAGCCAGTCCACTCTTTTTGCTCAAGCCCTTCCGGAGAAGCTCAAAGGGCTCGAACGGGGCGGAAAGAGCTAAGTCCGGGGTGCTGAGATGCCAATACATCCCTATTCATCCCGCCAGATCACCCGCTTTTCCCATCGGATTTGCACCAGGCGCCGAAACCGAATCGTGTGGGCCTGCTCGCCGGTCGGGTGGAATAGCTGCGCGCTCATCCATTCCCGGCTTTTACACTGCTGGCATCGGACCTTCTCTCGCACATCGTCGATCGTGACGTTGCCGATGACCTCTCGCAGTTCGGCTGGCTTGTAGTAGCGCGTGACGTTGCACTTGCCGCAGCGGATGCCCGCCACCTGCCCGGCATCATGGGCATGCATTAGGGTCCAGGCGGCGCCTCTCGGCCACTTTTCGGGTTGCTCCGGCATGCCTTCGAATTGAGAACATATTCCTGTCTGGTCAAGAGCGGCTTGACTCTTTTGTTCCCATTTTGTTCACTGTTGCCCATGAGCGACGAAATCAGATTGCCCCGGCCGGAATACGCCACCTCGCCAGGCGTTCAGCACCATTTCTGCGAACATGATGGGTGCGGCAAGGATGCCGGGTGGGGCTTCGCCAAGCCGAAGCAGGCGCCGCACTGGTTCTGCTATGAGCACCGCGGCGAAGGCGAGCAATTCCTATAGGAGCATGACAGATGTCCCGTCATCAATTCGTGCATGAACTGGAATGCACCGCCGACCACATCGCTGACGCTTCACGGGCGGATTTGCAAGTGCTGCTCCGCCGGGCCGCGCTGCTGCTTCGCAATGTCGGCGGGATAAACCTCGATCCGCGTACCGACGATGCTCTGACCAGCCTGGCGGCCGAGCTGGGGACGGCTAGGCCCGATCTGGTGGAGACGATTGTCGGCGAATGGCTCGTCGCCAATTCGTATCTGCCGGTGCCTCATGCGGTTGACGAAGAGAGCCCAGTGGAGGGCAACGGATGATCAGCAGGCCAAGGCGCGAAGGCGATTACACCGATCGGGACATCGACTGCCAGGAGGCGATGGAGCCCGGTTTTCAGGCGATCATTGATTGCATGAGCGAGGCCGGCTGGACGTGCGAAGAGGCCAAGCGTGCACTGCGGCGCCTGATCGCAGCCGACAACATGAAGCAAAAGGAAAACGCCAAGGTCGAAGCGGAGCTGGCGATCGCGCGGGCGATGATCCGCGCCGGCCGGCCGAAGCCATAGTAGGGTGACTACCCAAAAATGGGAAGCTGAGGTCTAGGCTTGACGACTTTCCGTTTACCGTTGTCACGTAGATAGGGTTTATGAAAGCCGCTGTTTTGCTTGTAATGTCCGCGCTGCTCATCACCCAGCGCCAGGCGAGAAATATGATGAAAAGAAGATGGTTGGAGAGGTTGATGCTGCTCTAACTCTGGCGTGGGGCGTGAACTGTTACAATGCGACCAATGACCAGACGTATGTCGAAGAGGCGCCGTTCCTAGCTCTGGCTCATTTGAAGGCCGCTGGCTTCGAGGACGACTTCATTCAGGAGTTCTGGGCCAAGCTCATGCCGAAGTTCAGGCAGAAGAGCTTCCGCAAGGCCGATGTCACGCTCCAAGCGTGCCTCACTTACTTTGGTCACATGCGAGCACTTCATCCAGGGTACATGAAGCTGACGCTCCCGGAGTAGGAATGCGCGACTTGCTACTCCGGCTTAGACACGGCGCTGTCGTCTAGCTCGGCCTCCAGCTGATCACTTACCGATTTAGGTTCGCTCCCGAGCGGTAGTCCGTCGAAGCCTTGTAGCCAAGCCTCTGCATATTCATTCCAATAATCGGGGACGGAGCGTTCCTTGCCATCTTTCCGCGCCTGCTGGCCGTACATCCAGGCATAGGTGACGCGCTCCTGATCCTTCTTGGCGACGGCCATCCTTAATCCTCCCTGAAATCCTGCAACGAAGCGTGCCGCAAATCGTCTTCGCCACGTAGGTGTTTCACGCGGCCGATCAAGCCCGGCTTGACCCATTGTGTCGCGGGCCGCTTCATCCCCTTGGGTGGCGGCCCGGAACGGTCCTGCACGCGCTGCCAGAGCCGCTCGCGCATCTCTCGGCTCAGGGTGATGAAGGCGGCGCCGACATACCGGCCCGTCCCGCGCTCGGCCATTAGCGCGAATGCCGGCTTGCCGGGCTCCCGCTCGACGCCGAGCAGATCGTATTCGTCGATGGCATAGGATTTGATCTTCAGCCACGCCGTCGAATTGCCACTCCGATAAACGCTGTTCTTGCGCTTCGACACCATGCCCTCAAGTCCGGCTTGGTCGATCAGGTGGAAAATGGACTTGGCGTCACCCGGCAACGCTTGGCTGAACTGGATGCGCTGGCCCTCCGGTAGCAGGGCCTCGAGGATGTCGCGCCGATCGATCAACGGCATGTCGCGCAAATCGTGGCCGTTCAGATGCAGCAGATCGAACGCCACGAAATAAAGGTCGTGCTGGCGCCGAGTGATGGCCTTCCGTAGCTCGCCGAAGTTCGAATGTCCCGCCTCATCCAAGACGACGATTTCGCCGTCGATGATGGCGCTTGCGGCATTGAGCTCGCCGGCGGCTTTGACAAGATCCCGGTACTTCGCGGTCCAGTCGAGCCCGCGGCGCGTGAAGATGCGAACGCCGCCCTCGTCGCGAACGATCTGTGAGCGGTAGCCGTCGAATTTTACCTCGTGAATCCAGCCGTCGCCCTCCGGCGGCTTGTCGACCAGGATGGGCAGCAACGGGGGAATGAAGGATAGCCGGACGCCGGCGGCAGGCTTACGCATGGAACGGCCCAACAATGCGAAATTGATTCAATATCGCACGAGCGCGGACGTTCCGTTAGCGATCGCTGAATAAAGGCGCGGGCGATCGTGGGAATATCCAGCGGAACAAATTGCCCGCATGGGAGTTTGCAGGTCGCTACGGGGACTTCGCGATGCTGCTTTCCTTGGACGATGCGATCTCGTCGGCTGTTCTGGCCGGCAGAGGCCACGACGCGGAAATTTTCGGGGTGGTCGACCTCACCAGCAAAATTGAAACGCGGATCGGCGCCATAAGCTTAGGGCACGCCGTCCAGTTCGTCGCAAATGCGTCGGTGCTCGGCTATGACGTTCGCGGCGCCATGGTGCTATATGGTTTGCCAGGGACGCCGAGCCTCAGGAAATGGGACTGCGACCGCCTTTGGGTGCAGTACGGTGGGGCGCTTCTCCAGCCCTAAGCACGGCGCATCACTGCCACAAACCCGGTTTGGTCCATTGGGTCGCCAGTCGCTAATAGGCGCGATTGCCGGCTAGACGCCGTCAATGGCACGGGAAGACATCCATAAGAGCAAACAATAGGAGTATTTCTGTTGATTTGTTGCCTTCTATATCTTCATTGTCAACATATCTCATCAGTATTTCGTCGTATTGCTTGCTAGAGATAGGCAATTTCTGTGGTGGACAATACAACGGATCCCGCTCCTGATGCTCCAGGACAGCGTTTGCTATATCGAAGCTCTGCCCCATCGTCAGTATCAATGCATCTGACAAATCGGTGTTGCGGCCTGAGATATAATCTTTCAAGCCTAGGGCGTATGACTTGCCTGCGAACAAGGTTAAAGCTAAAACGATAATAGAAATAATGTTTTTCATTCTTGGCCCCTCTCACACGCCGGTTCTCTTTCCGGTCGACTTCAGCTAGTCGGTTGCCTGTGGATTCGCAAATGTTTTTCGCTGGTTTCGCTCGCCGCTGGCCGGATAGCTTCTGGACTCTCTCCCCGAACGGAAGCATTCTCTCCTTGGGGAGAGAGGGGCGTGGGGAAAGACAACCATGACAATCGGCCTAATCGGTTGCGAAAGCGCACCGATCGAATGCCCGCTCGACGGCTGCCGCGTCCGCTCTCAGGGATGCTCTTACTAGGCGTTGGTACGCTTGCCGCGGCGCTCACCCAATTCTCAATGCAGCACAGCGACCGCACCACCAATCTCAGCCTATCAAGTTGGACCGGTCGGACACCGGCGCCGATCACCGGAGTCGCATCCGTCATCGACGGTGACACGATCGAAGTTCACGGGCAGCGGATCCGCTTCAACGGCATCGACGCGCCGGAGAGCAAGCAATACTGCGACGACGCCAAGGGCTTCGAATATCCGTGCGGCCGGCGATCGGCCGAAGCGCTGGATAGCTTCCTGGCGGCCTCGAGGCCGGTGCAATGCACGTTCGTGAGTTGGGATCGCTATCACCGCTACGTCGGCGACTGCCGGCGCGCCGACGGCGCTAGCGTGGCGGCATGGATGATCGAGCACGGCCAGGCGCTCGATTGGCCCCGCTACAGCAACGGCGCCTATGCAGCGGAGCAGGCTAAAGCGGAAGCGGCGAAGATCGGTCTGTGGGTC
Organism: Mesorhizobium sp. M2A.F.Ca.ET.046.03.2.1; assembly: GCF_003952425.1. Lineage (NCBI taxonomy): Bacteria > Pseudomonadati > Pseudomonadota > Alphaproteobacteria > Hyphomicrobiales > Phyllobacteriaceae > Mesorhizobium > Mesorhizobium sp. M2A.F.Ca.ET.046.03.2.1. The sequence continues at coordinate 2,971,369 of NZ_CP034449.1, forward strand.
GGCAAATTTGATGCGCCGTGGGACTGGCGCGCATCGCACGACGACGGCGCGGCGCCGGCGAGCCAGCCGCTCGGCATCGTCAGCCGCAAGCTGGTCGCGCAGAGTGGCTATTCATGCGAACCACGGCGTACGTGCAAACAGATCGGATCGTGCGACGAAGCTCAATGGTATCTGCAGAACTGCTCGTGGGGAGGGAAGCTGGATCGGGACGGCGACGGAGTGGCGTGTGAAACCCTTTGCTAGGGTATAGGCGATCCCCCTAGCCGATCATGCCGAGGCTTCATCCTGCATGGATTGACTGCGGTGCTTGTCTAACGCCTTGGTGCTCGGCATCAAGGCGGCGTTTTCGGGTAGGCGTAGCGCTCGCCCGCGTAGTTCTTCGTATTCGGTCTTCAAAAGGGCACACGATACTTGGACGATCATATTCTCAGTATCGATCCAGATGAGACCGCAGTCGAAGAGGGTATGCAGGTCCGACCGTAGCAGCAGCCCGTTATTGACGACGTTCGTAGCGTCGCCTTTGTAGGGCGAGATATGTGCCGCTTCCAGCACGTCGACTACGCTGCAGCTGCTGATGGCGCAGCGGCCGTCATAGGCGGAGAGCAGGGCGTCGCGGAACTGCTGCTGCCCTCTACGCTGAGCAATCGTGCGTGCAATCCGTTCGCGCGCATCCTGGACGCTGTTCGGATCAAAAACGTCAGGGTCCGATTCCTCCGGTGCTATGATCGACGGATGGCCTTGGTCGGCTCGATGCAGAATGAAGCTCGTGGGAGAGCCGCCGGAGTGGCTAACATAGTTGAACGGACCTAGATAGCGAAACCCGGCACCTTCGAACTCGTATTTGCGCTGGCGATAAAAGACCAGCAGCTCGAGTCCGTTTGCTCGATGATCTATGATCAATGAGTCGGTTCGGCCGCTCATCTGACCTTGCCAGTGCAGAACGTCGCCAACGAGCGAGTCATGGTACTGCGTCCTGTCGGCGGTCTTTTCAGCCGTGACAAAAAGCCAGACCCATCGAGTTCCGTTCAGGCGGAAGACGCCGGTATTCAAGGTGGCATCAACGATCCCGAACATTTGGCGAAGTCGATCGCGAGTGTAGACCTCGTGGATTTGCAAGTGCTGTGATGGCATTTCCGCCGAAGGGGCGGTTACTTGGAAGCCGAGCTGCTCAAGCTTCTTGCGGACTGTAGCGTCACCGCCACTGAAATCCGAGGCCTTCAATGGACCGAGGTCCGGGCGGGCGTAGCGATGGGCGACGCCGACGATCGCCTTTGAGTCGTACGGTTTTCCTTCGTGCTCCAACATGTATGCGCGGGCTTTGCCAAACCCGTAGCGCTCTAGAAAGGTTGGCCGGCCGAGCTGTTGGTATTCTTCGATCGCACGAAGAACGGCAGTCCTGTCGATGTGTTCGAATCCCACATTGCGCTCCCAGATCTTTCCGCTGAATATTCAGACACCCGCTCATTCCTCGTCGAAGACAGTCAGTCCTGCGACGCCTTCACTGGGAAGGTTTCCCTCTTTAGAGACATCGTCCCCAGGAAGGGGGCTGTCCTGCCAATATGCAAAATCAAGGTAACGCCGTTCCTCGGGCGGTGCGTTGCGCGTCGAGCGGTCGAGTTCGATTAAACGGCGCACATATTTCGGCAGTTCGCGCTGCGAGGAAGCGACCTCAATGGCTTCTCGACGAACCGTTCTTTCTGCGCCCACAGTCCGGGGCGCGGCCAGGTTCCTTACGTTCTTGAGAACCGAGGTCGGGAGATGGCCCCCGGAAGACGAGAGGCAGACCAGCGAGTGCCACGGATGCATCACGTGCCGCAGGTCTTTGATCTCATTTGAGCCCACCCGTTGTACGTCTTCGGGCAGGGCGATTGCGCATCCCCAAAAACTTGGGCCGCGGTAGGAATGTGAGCAGCTATTTGGCAAGCCGCGAAGGCCACTAAAATGGTCGAAATTGTAAAAGCAATACAGCGGGTCGAGGTTGTTAGCCTTGGCGTTGGTAACCAGCGTCTTCAACTGGCCATATTTGTCACCGGACTTGAAGAGGCTCTCATATCGACCGCTCGGAAACAGACGCTTGGCTTGCACCCTGTAGCCAACGCCGCGCCCCTTTCTGGTGAACCACCATTCCCAATCGGCACCGTGAACCTTTTCCTGTGGCTTGCTCGCTGGGATGATCGCAATGCCACTTTTCCAGTGGCGGAATGCAAGGTTGTAGAGGCAAGTTTCGGTTATCGTTTCCTCGCCGACGAACAGACCCATGCTACGGGCGGACGCCATCTGTCTCCAGACGCGGCCCGCCTCTGTTCGGAAACTAGAGCAGAGTTGGACAGTTGACGCCATTAACCCCCCGTGCCGCTGACATCCTTTTCAGAGGCTGTATCTAACCGCACAGATATCGATTCGAGAAGATGTGGGCCAGGATCATTGCCTTTAGACGTTCTTGGCTTGAAGGCTGAGCCGGGCTGAAGAGAGTACCAAGACCAGATTTTTGGCGGTCTGGGGGTAAAAGGGATTGCCGTTGATCGTCACAGCACCCGCCTCGTTAAGCCGACGCGCCAACTCGGAGTAAGACATCGTCTCCCAGGCACTGGGCAACAACTGGCGGATGTGGTTTGCAAATACGATCGCTCTTGCCCTGTTGGCCGCAGCCAGAATACCTCCATTTTTTCCAAGCACTGCTCCTCTGCGCTTGGCTTGGGCCAGCGCCGCTTTGGTCCGTTCTGAAATCAGTCGCCGTTCCTCCTGAGCTAGCGCGGCGAAGATATGTAGCTGAAAGTCCGTGGCATTCGGCATCTCAACGACGACAAGGCGGACTCCCTTTTCCATCATCGCTGAAATGAAGCTGACACGGCGCGAAAAGCGGTCTAACCGGGCAATTAGCAGGGAAGCTCCGGCTTTTTTGGCGGCGTTTATCGCTTTTGCCAGTTCGATTCGTCGATCGTTCCTGCCAGATTCCACCTCAACGAGTTCTCCGACCAGCTCGCCGTGAGCACCGGCAAATTGCCGGACCATCTGCTGCTGAGCCTCCAAACCAAGTCCGGATCGAGCCTGTTTTTTGGTCGAAACGCGGTAATAGCCGACGTATTTCATGAGGCTCCTTCAAACATAAACGCTGGTTTATGTTTTAAGGGCTTCCTCAGACCTTGGGCTTGGGACAACGGTTCTCTATGGTTCGGAAAGCTAACTGGTACCGGTGCGGTTGGAATCGACGACCCCGCGATAGCTGCTGGCAATTTTTAGAGAGGCGGTGGCGTCTCGGGCCTCAAACCGACATGCGATATGTTTCACTAACATTCCACAGCGTCAACAAAGGCAGAAAGGCAACGATGCTTCTTTTGAATTGACCCAGGATCGCGTTCATGCTGAGCGTTTATGTTGGGGATGACAGCGCGGCTTCGCGCTGTAGTCACAAAGGCGGCCGCGCCTTGGGGTAGTCCTATCGAGAAAACGACAATAAGAAAGACCTCGTGGGGGGGTGGATAGTGGCAGTAACATTCGAGGCCTTGAACAGGCTGCGTGAAAAGGTGAGAGAGTCCCACCATGATTTTCGAGTAGGGACGGAAATCTTCCCTACCCTCGACGTGGAACGGGTCGCGCGAGATCTTTCACTTGAGGACACCGGCCGACGGCGGGGTAGAGAGAACCAGCCTTCGAAGTCTTCCAAGACGTTGGACGACGTCGAGAACACGATTGTAGAGCGGATCGAGGCTGAGAAGAAAGCCGCTCATCAAACTCTCGAAGACAACCTGCAACTCTTTGCTGGGCGTCTCGGCAACCTGAATTTCGAGGAACAGTTTGGCCTCATTAGGCAAACCAACGCTTCGAGCGTATCCAATTTCAAAGCTGCAGTAACGGTCGGCGTGGACAAGCTTCACGGGTTGAGGGACGCACTCAATGAGGCCAAAAGGGAACATACCTGGTTCAAGGAAAAGCACGGGCTCGTACGCGCTGCAAGGGTCACAGAAGGGACTGCTCACTACTTGAGAATAACGCTCCTTCTATTCCTGTTCGGAGGGGAAACCGCAGGCAACGCTGCTTTTCTAGCGAAGGGCAATGCGCAAGGCTACTTCGGCGGATTGATCGAGGCCGCCCTTTTCTCTTTAGTCAATATTGGTGTGGCCCTCTTGGTAGCAATCTACCTTGCACGCTTGGTTACCCATAGGTCGTGGTTCGTAAAGTTTTGGGGTTCCGTATCCATCGTAGCGTACTTAGCCGCAGCGTTTCTGATAAACCTCGTTCTCGCACACTACAGAGAGGTCAGCGGTACTTGGATAGAGGGAGCAGGTGTCGTCGCCTACCGACATATGCGGGACAACCCATTTGGATTGAACGATGTCAGTTCATGGCTGCTTTTCTGCGTTGGGTTCATATTCTCGCTGATTGCATTCATCGACGGGTGTTACGTGCGTGACCCCTACCCTGGCTTTGCCGGGGTTGAGAAGCGCCTGCGCGATCGGCGCGATGAGTACGTGTCCGAGAAGGAAGACCTTATCGAAGAGCTTAAGAGTGTGCGCGACCAACACAATGAAGGGATTGAGGAGGTCATCAAGGGTCTTGGAGCCCGGAGGAGGGAGTACCTTGCCATCATGGAGCATAGGTCCAGGCTTCTCTCGCTCTTCGCGCAACACCAGGACCACCTGGAAAGAGCAGCCAACCAGCTCCTCTCAAAGTATCGCGAGGCCAACATCCACGAGCGGAAGGATCCTGCTCCGAAACATTTCTCGACTTCCTTCAAGCTGGAGCGAATAAAGCCCCGCGTTGCGCTCAATGACGAGTGGACGGACAAGGAGCTGGCGGCATCGGTCAGGCAAGCTCAGGAGGAGCTATCAGAGCAAATCAAAGCAATCGGCATCGAGTGCGAGAACGGTATCGAGAAGTACCGGGAACTCGACAATCTCTTCCCGGACGAAGTGAATGGCAAAGCGATCCCGTAGGAAACGAAAGGGCAATGTTCGGGAAGTTGTGGTTGGGACAGCCCTGCTTCTTCTCTTCGTTTTGATGTTGTCCGGCTTCGTTTGGCTCTGGCTCCGATCTGGAGGCGTTGAGGTCGACTCTAAGAACTGCCCGGTCGACGGGCCAAACAGTGTCACGGCGGTGTTGATCGATACGACCGATCCAATATCGGTCACTACATTGACTGATCTGAGAAACGAACTCAGTAAGGCTGTTAGAGAAACCGAGCCCGGCGGTTACCTACGGATTGCGAACGTCACCGCAACAGCTGGGAAGGTCGAGACAAAGTTCGACGCCTGTAATCCAGGCGACGCGTCGTCGGTCGATCAATGGACCCACAATCGTCACCAGCAGCAAGACAAGTGGGAAAAGACATTCCATAGGCCACTCGACGAACTTTTGAACGAGATCGGTCAGTCATCTGGATCGCAACAGTCTCCGATAATGGCGGCCATCCAGACCACCAAACTGAACCTGTTTGACAGCGATCTGGCGAAGCATGCTAAAAAGATCTTGATCGTCGCCTCGGATATGATCGAGCACACTGACCTTTACTCGCAATACAAGTTCGGGGTCGAATACCGGAAATTCGAAGACAGCGCTGCCAATCTTCAGTATGGGACCTCCTTAGATGGCATATCTGTCGTCATCTTGTATGTTCGTCGACAGAACAAAAAATTCTCAACCGACGAGCATGAACAGTTTTGGGGCAAGTGGGTCAGACTTCATCACGGAGATATGGACAAGCTTGTCCCGCTTGAGGGGCTAAATTAATGGCTATTAGAAACCGATACACGGTCTCGGCATCCGCGAATTTCGCGTTGGTCGTCTACGGATTGTTCACCATCGGTGGCTGCATCTTCATCGCGGCAGCGAAGCTATCCGGAGTAGATCTGCGTGTCTCGATATCTGTTCCGATAGCGCTGATGCTCGGTTACCTCGCCGTTTCCATCGCCGTCGGCCGACTGCGGCTGCATGACGAGCAAACGGGGGACAACCTCTATTACATGGGATTTCTTTTTACACTCTCTAGCTTGGGTGTGGCTCTGTTTCAGTTCACCTCAAGCGGGTCGACTGACGAGGTGGTGAGGAATTTCGGTGTTGCTGTGACGTCGACCATTATGGGTATTGCGCTCCGGATTTTCTACAATCAAACCCGCCGCGATCCGATCGACATCGAACGGTCCGCCCGTCACGAGTTAGCCGACATGACGAGACGTGTTCGCGTTGAGCTAGAGAGCGCGTCACGCGAATTTGCCGACTTTCGTCGAGTGAGCAATCAGATGCTGGAGGAGGGGTTTGGAGAAATCGTGACCCAAGCGCAACGAAATGGCGAGCACGTTAGAGAAACATTCGAAAAAATGGCAGCGGCGGCCATCAAGCCAGTGCAGGATGTTTCCGCCAGATTGAGCAATGCGATGGCCGAAAATTTCACTCGAGTTGAGGAGCAGTTCTCGGAAATAGCCAAGAAAGTCGAGGCTGCTTCGGCGCTGCTGGAAAGCGCAAATTCGACAATGGCCGGGTCTGTCTCGAGGCTCGGCGGCCAGGCTGACACAGTTGCCTCGAAGCTCGAAAGGGTTGTCGTACCAGACGAAGTCCTGAAGACGGAACTCGCTCCCATGGTCAAGCTCTTGGGTAATGCTGTTGCGCAGTACGCCATCAAGACTGAAACCGCTGCACAAGAACAGCAGGCCCGGATGTCAGCTATTATCGACGCAGTGCAGAGGGTAGCTGAGAAATCAGAAAACTCGGCGATTGCGGCTCAGAAAGTGGCTGAAGTGGCGGGCGATCAAAGGCGTCTCACGGAAACATTCCTTAGCTTTGTACAATCTCAAAGCAAGCAGATGAACGAACTGGTCGAAAAGCTTGTTGCAACGCAATCGCTGTTGGCATCGGCTCAGGCCCAGCCGATAGCGACAGAGGCACTCGCCCCCGATTTTGCCTCGGCTGGTCCCGCGAATGGCGGTGAATTTGAGCCAATAGCTTTACCTCCGCGGCCGGACGATGAGGCGGTGCCTGTCAAACGGGGCTGGTTTCGTTGAGTTCAGCAACCGCAACCTCGATCACAACCGAGAAGAAAGGCTACGGGCGAGGTCTTATCCTCGGTCTCACAATGGCCGAGACGATGCTATTGCTCGTCTTCTGCCTCTTGCTGGCCGCCGGCGCCATTATCGCAAAGGAGCGAAAGGTTGCAGTGGAAACGCAGAAAGTTGCAGAGGAAGCTAAGGCGAAAGCCGAAAGGGAAAACGAAAACCTTCGGAAGACGATCTCCTCCGTGAAGGCTGGAACCGGTCATTGGGTTTCCGAAGACGAATGGAAAGAATTGGTTCCTGCACAAAAGGCCGCCGATGCGATTGAGGCAGCGGGCCTTACACTGGACGAAGCTGTCGAACTTGCCCCCTCCACCAAGGTTCTGCGCGATAACGACATCACGGAGGAAATAATACGCGAATGGGTACCTGCACTTAAAACGCTTTCGGCCAAAGGGTTGTCGGCGAGGGACGTCGTGGCAAACGTGGAGAAGTCCGAGACCTCAAAGCCACACGAATGGCCGCCAATCATCAATCTCAACGAGCTCGAAGGCTATAATTTTGATCCTGGCAGCGCGGAGCTTTCCGACCAATTCCGAACGAAGCTGCGGCAGAAGTCGGCAGAGATAGCGGCGACCGCGAAAAAGTACCAAGTCGATATCATCGAGGTGATCGGGCACACTGACGAACAGACGATGAGCGGCGACTCATCCAATATGGATCGTGGTCTTCGACCGGTACTGGAGCGGAAAGAGCCAATCGGATATTTGCACCCTGCCGACAACGCCGGGTTGGGACTAGCGCGGGCAATCTCAGTTGCCAAGTTCCTGGAGGCGATTCCGCAATTGGAAGGCTTCACCATACTTCCGATGTCGGGCGGGCAGCTTATCCTTCCAGGAGACAAACTTACCGACGGGAACCAATTGGGAGATGTGAAGGCGCGGCGCCGCATCGAGATCAGGGTCAGAAAGAGCAATCCAGTCGCAATTGGCGTCGAATAGCCGTCGGAATTTCGGCGAGCGAGGATAAGTTGGGGGCAAATGACCTGCCTCCCGCGTGATGGCGCAGCGAGCGTCCTTCATCAAGGACCTTATACGCTGGTCCCAATCAACGCAGAGGACGCTACCCGCCTTCTGATTGGCCAGTCTTCGAAGGATCGGAGGCGCAATACCACTCGGTTTCGATGCAGGCGATCGCAGGACTGGAACATGACGCGACGCCCTGGCTGATTTTGCAGATGCTGCAACCGTCATTGAATTGCTGGCAGGTCGGATTTTCCCGAATCTTCTCAGCAGCGTGCCACCGGCGTGGGCCTGTGCAGCGAAAAGCGTCGAAACAGCCAGTATTACCAATGACAAGCGCATATTTGAACTCGGCAGCTATAATCTGAAAGCTCTCGACACCTTCAGCCGGCTCTCCCAGTTTGCTAGGTATCGTTTGGCAATCGCTTGTGAATCGATGAACGTCACGTTTTCGGCGTTTCGAGACGCGGCCCCGGCTGTGTAGTTGTACGAGCCGCCGATCACGAGATGCCCGTCAATGATGATTACCTTATTGTGAGCGATAGCTGGCCGATAGTCGATCCAGACCGGGATATTGAATGCTGATAAAAGGGTGGCGGCGGAATATTTTCGGTCATTCGTTTTGTCCAAGATCACGAGCACTTCAACGCGGCGCTGGGCAGCGCGTTGTAGGGCATGGATGATTGGGAACGATCTAAAGCCATAAGCCTGAACGCGGACGGTTGCCTGGGCTTGGTCGATCGCCTTGACAATTTCCGGTTCACATTTCTGGGCTGGCGTAAAGCAAACAGTCACGTCGGCTTGGGTGGCAGACGTCGGCAGAGCTGCTAGCACAGTCATGCTCCCGCTGAGAATGAGCAAGGCCGCCCCCCATCGCATCTTACTCCCCCATCCTTCGAGGGCCAGCTTATGCCTGCTCCTGCCCTCAGCAATTCCTGCGATCATCGCGCGGCCGCTTTGGTTAGCCACATTGTCGCAATCAGAGCCGCCGGGCCAATCTGGCGGGGAGTCAAGTTGGACCATGTCCATCATCATTAGCCGGCTAGCTTGATCAACTACAGACAATCCCGAAAGCTCGCAATGATTGCTGGGTCACCCCCTGACGGCGCGACAATCTTGCCGCCCATAAGCACGCCGGATGCCGTGTAACTGTTTACGACTACCATCGCATTCCCACTCCCGAGAGCACGGGCCACCTTGGGCTCAAGAATAAGAGACGCCAAAAGCCGTGTTTGCGGATAGAGCTTTAGCCGGTCACTCCCATATTCGAATGTTCCAAAGTCGGTGTCGATCCTGAAGCCGTCGATGTGGGTGGTCGAAGGAGCTGCTATTTCCGGCGCCAGACCTTGTTGATCACTTTTGGCGTACAGGTTGATGATTGGTCGCCGCTTCCAGCACATGGTTTCGATTTCGTAGACCCTCTCCAATGGTCCCGGATTTCGTTCGTCTGTTGCAGTTGCGACGATCAGCCCATTCTTCGGTACCAGTTGGAAGTCGTGAAATCCGGGTTGCGGAACGATATTTAACGCGGCTATCTCATCGCGAGTTGGGACAAACATTTTTCCGGGCGAGGTCCCAGACATTATTTCAAACAGTTCTGGCTTAGCCCCCATCTCGCGTAGGTAGCCCGCAATCAGAGCGGAGATCTGCTGGGTCAGCTCCATAGCTTCATCAGTCGATGAGCCAGCACCCCCATAGAACTGATGGAACCCGATCGTCCCACCTTCGGGAATGTTGCGTTCAACGCCGCCCATGAACGCAAGCGCGCAAGCTGAATAGCATTCAGCCCCAGGAAGTCCTTCTGGATAGGGATGGTCCGGATCGGACGGTGGATATCGCTGGACTTCTGTGCCAGCCCCGACTTTTCGGAGGAAACGCCCTATTTCAAGCCCGTCTAAAAGGTTACCGCCTGGGCTGTCAAAGGAAACTACAAAGTGCCATGAATCGTAGGCGTTTTTCTCCCAGTAGTCCTTGAAGCGCTGCGCGTCGCCACGCTCAATAGGTCCCGTCACCAGGATCTTCGAGGTTGCATTGCCCCTTTCCATTGAAAATTCAATCGCTCCGGCGTGAGGCGCGATCAACATCAGAAGCCCTACTAATACGGGCGGGAGCAATCTCTTAGCGTCAGGCATTTTCAGTCGGAGCGGAAGCATCTGCAGAAGGGTACCTTCATAGCCGATTCGTCCCTTTCTCGGAGCCGTTTCTCATTCGCGATTTGGCAATCCACCGCCTCGCATGGGAATGCACGACACAAGGGCTTCTAAGGAGCCAATGACCGACGCCGGTCGACAGCTTGGCGCGCGCAGCACTCAAGTATGCCGTGCCCATTGTAAGGGAAGTTGTCACCCCTTCAGAGTGAGTTGCTCTGGCGCCCAATAAGAGATCAGGCTAATTGCCAATCTTGGGCAGCACGAGGGGTGGGCAGGGCAATGCAAAACAGCGATCCCAGGGGCCTGTACGCCGTCCTTGGTGTTTCACCAACGGCGACAGCCGAAGAAATCAAGAATGCGTACCGGCGGCGAGCTAAAGAATCGCATCCTGACACCTCGAGCAATTCATCATCGACACCATTCCAGCAGGTGAATGCGGCCTACAAGATTCTCTCCGATCCTGAGGCCCGTGCCGCATATGACAGCTCGGGCTATCAGGCGACGGCTGAAGATGTCGGTCACAAGCAGCTGGATCCGGTTTGCTGTTCCCGTTGCGGTCAGATGACTGCGCAACCGAGATACGTCGTCTTCCGACGCGTCTACAGTTTCGTTCTGGCGACGGTGAGGACACCTGTCCAAGGGATATTCTGCGCTTCATGTGCCCGGAAAGAAGCCTTCAAATCGTCTCTGATTACGATGTTCACTGGATGGTGGGGCTTCCCATGGGGGCCTATCTACACAATCGGCGCTATTGTTGGGAACGGGTTCGGTGGCGAACACCCCAAGAAAGCCGAGGAGAGGCTGACCTGGTATAATTGCCTTGCTTTCCTGTCTCGCGGCGACCTCAATCTCGCGTATTCCCTGGCACAGTTGTCACGGAAGGCATCCGACCCTGAGATTTCATCACGGGCCACAGAATTGTCGAGGGAGCTGGAGAAGGCTGGGGTCGATCCCAAGCGGTCACGTCTCAAGAATCCATGGAATTTCGATCCAATCGAAAGACTGAAGCACGTTGCCATGGCCTCGGCGGTCCCGCTGGTGGTCGCCTGCATTTTTATGCAAGACCAAATCGTTTCTTGGTGGACCGGGAGCCCGACCCCGAAGCCTTCATACACGTCGACATATACGCCGCCTCCCAGAGCAACCAAGGCTGTTCCAGCGAAGGCCGTTCCGATCGCCAATGCCTGCGCCAACCGCCCCAGAAACGGCGACACACTAGAAGGCTACGAGAACTCCATGTCATCGCAGGGACATGTCCTCGAAATTAGGAATGGGTCAGGCGGTCCAGCCATCGTCAAGGTGCGGGACTCGTTCTCAAACGGGACGGTCGCATCGTTCTATATCAGCGATAACGCCACTGCCGAGTACCGCGGTATCCCTGATGGCAGCTACCGTATCCAGTACGCCGTCGGTGACGTGTTGCGTTCCGACTGCAGATCATTCTTCAATACGGCAGCCGTGGGGCAGTTCCCGAATGTCGAGCGGCTGCAGACCGAGATGAACTCGACCCAGATCATCACGCAGCATCTCACCTACACACTTTACGCGGTCGCCTCTGGAAACGTTCGTCCACAATCGCTTTCTGTGGAGGCATTTGATGCGCCATGAGACTAAGTCGGCAATTTTTGCAATCGTTATGGCAAGCTGGATCGTTTCGGTCCGAGCAACCGAGGCAGAACTCCTGGGAATTCCCGGACGATCAACAAGCTAACGCGTGGCGCAGAGATTTGGGGCTTCTACGTGGGCCAGGATCAGTCCGAAGGATCTTCCATCAGCTCGAAAGGCAGTCGATATATCGACTGCTGACGGCCCGTCAAAGACGTGAGGCACCGAGGATGCCCAGCCTATCTTCACGGTCGCGGATCGCCTTCCGGTTGGGATTGGCCAGTCTTCGAAGGATCGGAGGCGCAATACCACTCGGTTTCGATGCAGGCGATCGCAGGACTGGAACATGACGCGACGCCCTGGCTGATTTTGCAGATGCTGCAACCGTCATTGAATTGCTGGCAGGTCGGATTTTCCCGAATCTTCTCTGCCAGTGAACTGCCGGCGTAGACCTGTGTAGCGAAGAGCATCGAAACCATCATCGCTATCAGTGATGTTCGCATGGGGTTGTCCAACTTCTGGATGTCCGCTCACTGACTTGGCTGACGGTACGGACAAGCGTCCAGCTCGTCGACGCAGTCGCGGTGGCGACGGTGCTGCTTCAGCATTGTGTCCGTCTATTGGGCCAACCGGTCAAGCCTATTGCGGCAAGCTTAATCTCTGCTAGATCTCGTCCAGGCGCGAACTTGGGGGAAATCGTGGAAGCTTCACCTGCTCAGGTTATTCAGTATTTTAACGGCGAGAAGCAAAACCTCATTCCGCTATTCCAACGGCCGTACTCGTGGCGTTTGCCGAACTGGAAGACCCTATGGGATGACGTGTTGGTCCAATATGATTCCGACGATAAGTCCGCTCACTTCATGGGCACCATCGTATCGGTTCCCGCACGCAGCGTACCCGTCGGCGTTAGCAAATATCTGATCATCGACGGGCAACAACGCCTCACGACAATTTCAATTCTCCTCGCCGCTCTTCGCGACACGCTCGACAAAAACTCCTCCGATCGAATTCAGGAGGTTTACCTTACGAACCGGTTCCGCGATCCCGAAGACACGTTGAAGTTCGTGCCGACTCAAATCGACCGTGATCGCTATCGGGCGATGATCCTGGATCGCACCGTCCATAACGATCAAAGTCTCATGGCGGAGGCGTACGCTTACTTCAAGAACCAACTGCTTCGAGGCATCGATCCGAATGGCGACCCGATCGATTGCGCTAAAATTCTGACGACGGTCGAACGGGCGTTGCAGGTGGTCATGATCAACCTGGGCGACGATGACGATCCGTACCTCATCTTTGAGAGCCTCAACTTCAAGGGTGAGCCACTCACCCAAGCCGACTTGGTCAGGAATTACATCCTGATGCGGTTCCGCCATTCGATGTCGGCCGGCGGCGAACAAGAACGAATCTACACGAGATATTGGGCCCCGATGGAGCAGCGTCTCGGGGACAACATTACTGAATTCCTCCGTCACTATGCGATGAAGGGCGGGGATAACGTCTATCAGCGCGGTATTTACGTGGCGACGAGGGGCCTGCTCAAAGGGATGTCCTCACCGGCCGAGGTTGAGGCCGAATTGATCCGGATGACTAACTTCTCTGTCATCTACGCGAGTATACTGAATCCGTCCTTGGAACAGACGCCATCTATCCGGAAGCGTCTCACAAGCCTGAAAACCCTGGACGTGGGAACCTCTTATCCTCTACTTCTTCGGCTTTTCGAGGCGCGACATTCCGACAAGATCAGCATTGATGATCTCGAAAGATGCCTTGCTCTCATAGAATCGTTCGTCCTGCGCAGGGCTGTCTCTGTCGTCCCCACCAATGCGCTGAACAAGCTCTTTTTACAGTGGGCGCGTCAATTTCCGCAAGAGAACCACGTCGATTGGCTGCATACATCGATGTCCGCAGGTGCAGGTGGACGACGCTTCCCGAACGATGCTGAATTCGGTGAGAACTTCAAAAAGTTCGCACAGTATGGGCGCGGATATACCCGCTACGTATTGCTACGCCTTGAGGAAGCGTTTGGGCATAAGGAGCGTGTCGATCTAAGCAATGCGACGATTGAGCATCTCATGCCGCAGAGCATGACCGCAGAGTGGGAGAACGAAATTGGTCCAGACGCGGACTCAGTGCACGCGCGACTGAAGGACACTTTCGGCAATTTGTCGCTAACCGGCTACAACACCGAACTGGGCAATCTGCCGTTCCGGGAGAAGAAGGCAAAGCTCGCAAACACCCATATTGAACTCAACCGTTTCGTTCTTCAGCAAGATCGGTGGGATGAAGGCGCGATCTTGAGGCGGGCGGAGGCCATGTTCACGACGGCAATTTCGCTTTGGCCTGGGCCAGTCATTCCGGCTGTGGTTGGATCGGGGGTAGCCGAAAGCACAGACAACGAACTCGTCAGCGCAGAGTGAGCAAACGCAGTCACGAAAGCAGCGGGAAAAAGCCGCGGAATGACCGTCCAGCGATGGCGCCTACGAGAGGCCCCACAAGACGATCGCTGCCCTTCGGGGAAAAATCCCACGAAAGTGAGCCCAGATTGCCCCTTGTTGGGGAACTTATTGATGCCTAGAAGTTGCCGGCGCGCAGACGGGCAACTTCTTGCGCGACCATATCCACGGGCAAGGTGTATAGACCGAAGGCCTCATAAAGGGGCAGCAGGATAGGGTGTAGCACCTCTGTGAGATTATCGTTGATTTGGAGTGCAGTGGCCATGAAATCGAGCGCGATCCCGTCGGTATGGCTCTCACGATGATTGATCGGAGCTCGCGACCCGGCATATGTGCCAAGTACACGGCCTTGCAGCCCGTAGTAGCCGCACCGCGCCAAGATGGTCGGATTTTCGGCGTACTGCGTGGCGAAACGCGCGACGTACAGCAGGGCTTCACCTAGCCGCCAGATAGGCATCGTTAGATCAAAAGCGCGCCCAGGGGTTGTGCGCTGCATAAAATCCTCATCAAGAGATCTGAGAAGAAACAATCTGCCATCAGGATGAGCGCGCCAGAAATCAGAATGCCGCCCATCCCGGCCTTTCTCATCCGGATGACCGACCCACGCCTCGATAACGCCGTTTACCGGAACCGGGCCGATTGGCTTGCGATCAAACCACACAAATGGCCCCCATCCAGTGTGCTTGATTGCGGAGGCGGCATCCATTCGGTCCTTCAATACTTTCAGAGATGGTGCCGGGGGGACATCCCTGATCTCGAACGTGTATTCATAGCGACCTAAGGGGATGTGAGCAGGGTCATCCTTCGGCAATGAGCGCTTTAGCTCCGCCCAGCGGTCCTGGGATTCCTTTGCGAACTCTAGCAGCCGATTTACAAGTTCGACCTTCGCTGCGGCAGGCGCCGGTATCCCCTGAATGATGTTCCGAATGCTGTCGAGCAGGTTTTCACGGCCGGCGAGGACACAGCGATTGAGAAGCGCTCGCCACTCCTCCGAGGTGTGCGGCTCTTCGCTCTGAGGGCCGGGCTTTCGGATATAGCATCGATGTTTATAAATTGTAGTGCCCTGGTCTCGGACAGACATTATTGGAACGGCCGACAAGCCCGGTACGCTAACGAATGCATGTTCAACACCCGTGTGGGGATGCAGTTTGAATTGGATGTCGCAATGGATCTTCGGATCAGCGTAGCGGTTGACGGCAGCGTTGATCAGGTCGGCATCATAACGCTTGATCCCGGCCGGTAGAGGAACGGATTGTAGTGGTGAGCCGGCGGGAGCAACCATTCCCAAAACAATCGTGCCGCCGCCATGGTTGGCTAAGGCAATCGCTGCCTTGGCCAGCGTCGCCTTGCCTTCGTTGGTGGTGAGGTCCAGCCAGTTCTTGTATTCGTTGGAGAGCGTCTCGTTCGGCAACAGAAGCAAGTTAACTAGGTCAGATTCAGCCATCCAAATCCCCTAAGAAAACTCCCGCGGCTTTTTGAAAACGGAAGTGGTGACCAGTGTTAAACGGCGAATTCCTAATGTTTCGGCCTTCGGCCCGTAAGCAACCAGCCCATTTCGGCGTCGCCGCGCAGCCGGTCCAATCGCATCCCTTGCCGTCCTTAATCGCCTGTTGGCCCTCCGTTGGCTTCGACAAGCCCATAGAAACGACGCGGTTGTGCCGTATGCGCCCCAAAGCAGACATCCGCGTGCGGCCCCATTTCGTGCACATGTTCTTCGATATGCGCGCCGGCCTACAGATCATGGAAACCTGTGTACGGCATTGAGACAAATATACCGCCATCTTGCGGACTGGTATACATCCCATACTGATTGAGGAGCTTCTCGACGACCTCGATTAGGGGTCGTAGACTTCTAATCCTGTCCACTCTTTCATTGTGTAAAAAGGTTGAACTGCCTCGCGGCAGGCCTTGAGTAGCCAACCCGATGGAAGCTTCGCTAGGTCGCTTAGGACTTCCTCGTACTTAACGGCCAGACCCGGGTTTTCAGCCTTCTCACCGATAGCCCAGTCTGCGTGTCCCAGGCCGTAGCCCAGGCATTGGAATAGAAAGGTCAATCGTGCAGATACGATCGGCCAAAGAACTTCCATGTTGCCGTGGAACCGGTACTCAAAACGCGCATTGCGAATCTGACTGTCCACATCCTTGAGTGCTTTGCCAAGCATTTCGAGAAGTTCGAAGCCATGTTCCGGATCGGCCCATGCAGAGCGTCGCTGAGCCGAGTACTCAGATTGGCACGGATTTACTATGCCCTGAAGTTGGCTATCCCGGCCGTCGCGAGGCTTTGCAGCTCGCCAACCGCCCGGATAGGTCCTCGAAAAGAACCTGAGATCGTCTACATGCACCAGTTCGTGGACGAAAATGTGCAGTGCGGACTTGTGACCCTCTTGTCCAACGTTGGCCATCTGACGAACCAATGGGGTCCAAATGATAACTACACTCCAAAACTCGTCATCCCTGATGATATGACGAGCCATCGCCGCTCCCTGGCCATATTCATTGGACGTAGGCTGCGCAGACAGCTGATCCGTTGCGTCAAAGCTGCTCACAGCTTCATGGTAATCGGTCGCAACGACCACTGACTCGAGCCTGCTAAGGTCCAAATGCCGCGACAGATCGAGAGTAGTGGCTCCTATCTGGCGCGCAAATTCAGACGCCTCCTCCGCGTTGTCGCTATCCCAGCCTCGTATATTGACAGTGAATTTCGGGTTCAAGGTTGGCTGAGCAAGGTCCTCGCTCCTATCGCCGTTACCCTCAGGAGCCTCGTTGGTTTTATCGTCCGCGCAATCCATCAGAACCTCGGTAGCACAAACTTACGGGCTTGACCGCTCGTCAGCATCTGCGACGGAGGCCCCGAATCGCAGGTGATACCTGTGATGGTTGCACGCGAAAGCATCGCCGTCGACAGCTCTCCAGCAAGACGATCTCACCAGCCGATCCGCGCTGTCGCAACAACGATAAGGTGCAAATTAATCCGCCCAATTATTCAGATCGTCGGCCTGCCGGACAAGGCGGTGGCCGAGAGCCGCGAGCGCGTGCAGGCAGCGCTGCATGCATCCGGCCTGTCGATGCCGTCGAAGAAGGTGACGGTGAACCTCGCGCCGGCGGACCTGCCCAAGGAAGGTAGCCATTACGACCTGCCGATCGCGCTCGGGCTGATGGCGGCGCTCGGCGCTATCCCTGGCGACATGCTCACCGGCTATGTGGTGCTGGGCGAATTGTCGCTCGACGGCACCATCGCCGGCGTAGCCGGGGCGCTGCCGGCGGCGATCGGCGCCAATGCCGAAGGCAAGGGCCTGATCTGCCCCTTCGCCTGCGGACCGGAAGCGGCCTGGGCAGGCAAGGATTTCGATATATTGGCGCCGCGCAGCCTGATCGCGGTCGCCAACCATTTTCGCGGCACGCAGGTGCTGTCGCGGCCCGAAGCCGGCATCCAGCTTGCGGCGCGCGACCTGCCGGACCTCGCCGACATCAAGGGCCAGGAGAGCGCCAAACGGGCGGTCGAAGTGGCTGCCGCGGGCGGGCACAACCTCTTGATGGTCGGGCCGCCGGGCTCTGGCAAGTCGATGCTGGCGCAAAGGCTGCCCTCGATCCTGCCGCCGCTGGCGCCGAAGGAACTGCTCGAAGTTTCGATGATCGCGTCGGTCGCCGGCGAGCTCGGCGAGGGCAAGCTGACCGACCGGCGGCCGTTCCGCGCGCCGCATCACTCCGCCTCGATGGCCGCGATGGTCGGCGGCGGACTGCGCGCGCGGCCAGGCGAGGTGTCGCTCGCCCATCACGGCGTGCTGTTCCTTGACGAGCTGCCGGAGTTCACACCGCAGACGCTGGATGCGCTGCGCCAGCCGCTGGAGACCGGCGACTGCATGATCGCGCGCGCCAACCACCGCGTCACCTATCCGGCGCGCATCCAGCTGGTGGCGGCGATGAATCCGTGCCGCTGCGGCATGTCGGGCGAGCCCGGCTATCGCTGCCTGCGCGGCGACCGCTGCCGCACCGAATACCAGGCACGCATTTCTGGCCCGCTGCTCGACCGCATCGACCTTCGGATCGAAGTGCCGGCGGTGTCGGCGAGCGACCTGATCCGGCCCGACAAGGCCGAGACAAGCGCTGCGGTGGCGCAGCGCGTGGCGCGTGCGCGAGCCATGCAGCGCGAGCGGCTGGAAAGGCTGGGCGCCGGCGCCACCACCAACGCGCATTGCCCGCCTTCGATCATCGAGGAGATCGCCAAGCCCGATGCCGCCGGACTGACGCTGCTCAAGGACGCCAGCGAGAAGCTCGGCTTTTCCGCGCGGGCCTATCATCGCGTGCTCAAGGTGGCGCGCACGCTGGCCGACCTTGACGCCAGCGAGACCGTCGGCCGCATCCATCTCGCCGAGGCGATTTCCTATCGCATGAGCGCCGAGCGGATGGCGCAGGCGGCGTAGTCAAGGAACTCGCAAGGAGGCCGAGTCGGTTTCTTCGCTCCTGAGTTCCTCTTCAATCGGCCTCGGGGATCAGCTTCTGCAGCGTCGGCGCCAGGATCATGCCGAACGTCAGGACATCGCCATAGGCACGGGCGGAAAGCATCGCCCCGTGCACGGTCGCCATGAAGGCCTCGGCCTCGACGCGCGGCGCGGCGGCGATCGTCAATGTGCCTTGCTCGGCGCCGCGCTCGATAACACCCGTCAGCCAGCCCGAGAGAAACCGGAAATAGGCTCGCACTTCGGCGGCAACTTCGGGCGGCAGAACCGGAAGCTCGCTCGCCAGCAACGCGCAGACGCAAAACGGCCTGCTCGCGTCCTCGATGCACTGGGCCCAGAAGCCGGCATAGGTTCGCAGCAGCTCGGGCGGCTCAGGCACATTGCGCTCAAGTTCCGTCATGCCCGTCACGGCATCCTCGAGGTAGCGCCTGACCAGGGTCTGCACGAGGTCGACCTTGCTTGGGAAATGATGATGGATGCTCGCCTTGCGGATGCCGACCACCTCGGCGATATCGGCGTAGCTGAAGCCGTTATAGCCGCCGGCGACGATGAAGCGTCGCGCGGCGGCCAGGATGTCGTCGGCTGTATTCGAGGGCCTGTCCATAAGCATGCCTAGAGCGTTTCACCGTTTCACGGAAACGGCGAAACGCTCTATCTCCTTGTTTTGACGCAATTCCTGCCGGAAAACCGCGCACACTTTTCCTGGAATTGCTCTAATCTCCGGCGGCAGAAATCTCAACGCGCGGCCTGCGGCGACCTGCGAAGCAGGTCGCTCACCGAAAGCCAGACGGCGGACACCAGGAAATAGAAGGCGCCGAAAGCGGCATAGGGCGCGACATTGGCGATGCCGATGGCCTCCGCGCCGCCCGCCATCTTGATGAAGAAGAGACCGGCCAACGCCGACTGGGCGCCGCTCAGGATCATCGCCCACTGGGCGCCGTTGGTCTTCCAGCGACGAACCGCCGTCAGAAGCTGAAACGCACCGGAGAAAACGGCCCAGACGCCATAGACCGCGAGCACCGCGTTCATGCTGTGGCCAAGCGCGATGGCAACCGCAATCGCGGTGACGATGCTGACGACGAAGTTGAGCAGCTGCGACCTGTTGCGGCCGAGACCGCCGCTGCGCTGCGCGTCGAGGTAGTTCGCAAGCGCGTCCCACAGCGGGTAGGCGATCAGCATGACGGCGGCCAGCGGCGGCACCATCTTCGCGACGGTGAAGGCTGCCAGGACCCAGGCTGCCGATACGGCAAAGCGCAGATAGTAATAGCTTTTGAGCCAACCGTTTGAGGAGTTGGCGCGGCCTTGACCGCTCGTTTGTGCAGACATGATGTTAACTTTCCTTCGATTTGATTTCCTACCTACTAGAAGGTAGATACGCATCCGTCAAGCGTTTGCGAGGTGGCCGCCTGGGCGTTCACAACTCTTTGAACGCGCAATCGCGTCCGGAAATTGCGCGTGGTATGTTGGAGCCGATCCGCGCGGGGGCGAGGGATGATTTCAGTTCTGCCGGCGCGCAGCGCCGAAGATTTCGAGACACTGGCGGGGCTCTGCCGCAAGCTCGCGCAATGGGACGTCGACGCTTCGGCGCCGCATGGCGTCTCGGCCGCGGATGTGAGGGCTCCGTTCCATCCCGAAACAAGCGGCCCGCAGCTGGCCGCGCAGTTCGGCGCGCCGGATGCGATGGCGTTCATCGCCAGATCCGGAGGCCTGCCGGCGGGCTGCCTAGCCTTCGATCCGTTCGGCGAAAGCACGGTTGAACTTCACAGGTTCTTCGTCGACGCCGCTTTCCGGGGGCAAGGCATAGGCCGCGCGCTGATGGGCGCGGTCCTGACGGAGATCGACAAAGGCCCCGCCCGCACGGTGCTGATCCAGACGATCTTCTACATGGAAAGCGCCATCGCCGTGTATGAGGCATTCGGCTTCAGGCCCTGCGCGCCGTTTCGCGACACACCGGCGCATGTCAGGCACACGGACGTGTTCCTGTCGCGGCCAAGCAAAGGCGCGTAAGGGCCGCAGCCGTCGACCAGCCGGCAGACTCAGGCGGAGCCCTGCCTGTCCCGCGCCTTCAGCTCCAGCCGCCGCGCATGCAGTACCGGCTCGGTATAGCCGTTGGGCTGGCTCGTCCCTTTGAACACCAGGTCGCAGGCGGCCTGGAAGGCGATGGAATTGTCGAAGTCGGGCGCCATCGGGCGGTAGAGCGGGTCGCCGACATTCTGGCGGTCGACGATCGCCGCCATGCGCTGCAGCGAGTCCCTGACCTGGATTTCCGAGCAGACCTTGTGGCGCAGCCAGTTGGCGATGTGCTGCGAGGAGATGCGCAGCGTCGCGCGATCCTCCATCAGGCCGACATCGTTGATATCGGGCACTTTCGAGCAGCCGACGCCCTGGTCGATCCAACGCACGACGTAGCCCAGGATGCCCTGCGCATTGTTGTCGAGCTCGCGCTGGATCTCGTCCGGCGTCCAGTTCGGCCGCCTTGCTACCGGCACCGACAATATGTCGTCGAGCTTCGCCTTCGGCCGGCTCTTCAGCGCCGCCTGCACGGCGTGCACATCGACCTTGTGATAATGCGTGGCATGCAGCGTCGCGGCCGTCGGCGAGGGCACCCAGGCGGTGTTGGCGCCGGCCTTGGGATGCGCGATCTTCTCAACCAGCATTGCCGCCATCAGGTCCGGCATCGCCCACATGCCCTTGCCAATCTGGGCGTGGCCGGCAAGCCCGCATTCGAGCCCCGTGTCGACGTTCCAGGCCTCGTAGGCGGAGATCCAGGCGGCCTGCTTCATGTCGCCCTTGCGGATCATCGGGCCGGCTTCCATCGAGGTGTGGATCTCGTCGCCGGTGCGGTCGAGGAAGCCGGTGTTGATGAACACCACGCGCTCCTTGGCCGCGCGGATCGCTTCCTTGAGGTTGACGGTGGTGCGCCGCTCCTCGTCCATGATGCCCATCTTGATGGTGTTCTTCGGCATGCCGAGCAGCGCCTCGACACGGTCGAAGATTTCCACCGCGAAGGCAACCTCTTCCGGCCCGTGCATCTTGGGCTTCACCACATACATCGAGCCGGCGCGGGAGTTGGCGCGGCGGCCGTTCTCGCCGACATCGTGCAGCGCGATCAGCGCGGTGATGGCGGCGTCCATGATGCCTTCCGGCACCTCGTTTCCATCGCGGTCGGTGATCGCCGGATTGGTCATCAGGTGGCCGACATTGCGCACCAGCATCAGCGAGCGTCCAGGCAAAAGCAGCTGGCCGCCATTGGGCGCCGTATAGCGGCGGTCGGGATTGAGCTTGCGGACAAAGCTCTTGCCGCCCTTGGTGATCTCTTCGGCGAGGTCGCCCTTCATGAGGCCGAGCCAGTTGCGGTAGACCACAACCTTGTCCTCGGCATCGACGGCCGCGACCGAATCCTCGCAATCCTGGATAGTCGTGAGAGCCGATTCCAGGACGACGTCGGCAATGCCGGCCGGATCGGTCTTGCCGATCTGGTTGGCATGGTCGATCACGATTTCGATGTGCAGGCCGTTCTTGACCAGAAGCACGGCTTCCGGATTTTCGGCATCGCCGCGATAGCCGGCAAACTGCTTTGGGTCGGCGAGCGTGGTGGCGCCGGCGCCCTCACCCGCTTTCAGCGCGCCATTCGCCACCGACAGCCCGTTGACGCCGGCCCATTTGCCGGTGGTCAGCGGCACGGACTGGTCGAGGAAATCCTTAGCCCAAGTAATGACTTTCGCGCCACGCGCGGGATTGAAACCCTTGCCCTTCTCGGCGCCGCCGGTCTCGGGAATGGCGTCGGTGCCGTAGAGCGCGTCATAGAGCGAGCCCCAGCGCGCATTGGCGGCGTTGAGCGCATAGCGCGCGTTCATCACCGGCACGACGAGCTGAGGCCCGGCGACGACGGCGATCTCGGGGTCGACATGCTCCGTCGAAACGCTGAACGCCGCGCCTTCCGGCACCAGATAGCCGATCTCCTTCAGGAAGGCCTTGTAAGCCTCCATGTCGATCGGGGCGCCGTTTTCGCGGTACCAGCCGTCGAGTTTCTCCTGCATGGCGTCGCGTTTGGCGAGCAGCGTCCGGTTCTTCGGCGCGAGATCGTGGACGATGGCGGAAAAGCCTTCCCAGAATTTTTCCGGATCGATGCCGGTGCCCGGCGCGGCTTCCTCGGCCATGAAGTCATGGAGCTCCCGGGCAATCCGCAACCCGGCGATCTCGATGCGGTCGGTCATCAGCACGTCTCCAGATAGGTAGCTTGCCGGGGCCTTTGGCATGTTTGGGGTTGCGGGGTCAATTCGGCTTAGGGTGAAGGCTTCCTTCTCCCCGTTCTACGGGGAGAAGGTGGCGGCAGCCGGATGAGGGGCGGCGCCGGCGTTGACAATTAGCATGCGTTGATCCGCCGATTGAAGTCGAGGAGAACAGCAACACTCGCCGGCGCTGCCCCTCATCCGCCCTTCGGGCACCTTCTCCCCGTTCTACGGGGAGAAGGAAGGCGCACTCACACCGCGATCCGAGGCCTTCCCGACGCCACGGCCACCACATGCGCCTCGATGAACATGCGCTGGCCCTCGATGGTCGAGACCTTGAACTCGGTGGCGACGTCGATCTCGGCGCTGTCGGTGCCGGCGTTCTTGGCGCGCTCGGCGGCGAGCGCGCGCACATCGGCCTCGGCCGCCGCGATCGCCTTCGCCGCTTCGGTGAAGTCGCGCACCGTCTGGCCGGAGGCGAGGCGGAACAGGCCTTCCTTGGGCTGGCTGACACGGGCCTCGGCCGAGACGCGCACCTGGCCGACCACGGCGCCAAGCGCGTTGGCGACGTCGGTGTCCTCCGGCACGATGCAGCCATTTCCGACCAGCACGGCCAAGCCGGCGTAATGCAGCGGCGCCGAGGCGCCCAGCCCGATGACCGGACGGTCGAGCGCGACGGTGAAGCGGGCGATGCCGGGATGGCCATCGACCGCGCGCTGCACCAGCGCATGCGCGACGGTGGCCGCGCCATCCAGCCCGTCCTCGGCGAAGGCGGTTTCGAGGATGTATTCGGCCGACCAGCGGGTGAGCGTCGTCAGCACGCGCTCGGCCAGGGCTTCGGGTGTCGCCGCGATCGCCTGGCCGCGGCCGTCGCGGCGGCGCGAAAACAGCTCGGCGCCCAGGCGGGCAGTGGCGGCGTCCCAGTTCGACTGCTTGCCCAGCACATGCGCGGCGTCGGACGGCGTGAAGCCGCAGATATGCACCAGCCCGCGCGCGACCAACCGGTTCAGCGTGGCGTTCTGCGCGTTCGACGAGAGCAGCCGATCAAGCGCCAGCGGGACAGTGCCGATCGCCTCGTAGAGCTTCGCTTCCGGCGCGGTGAGGCCGGCGGCGAGTCGGTCCGGCACACCGGTGCGCAGGGCAAACCGCCCGTCCATGCGGCCGGGGTTCGGCGCCCGCAGCTGCCGTTCCAGCTCGGCGGTGACTGCCTCGCCATGCGCCATGCCGGCCAGCGCCAGCGGCACCAGGCGGCGCGGCCCGAGCAGGATTTTCGGATCGAGCGCGCCGTCTTCCAGCGTGACCTCCGAGTCGCCGCCAAGGCCGAAGGTGCGCATGGCGACCGCTTCGACCATGGTGCGGAAGCCGCCGACGGTGGCGCCTTCCGGATCGAGGCGCGGGCGGCCGCCGTCGAGCACGGCGACGTCCGTGGTGGTGCCGCCGATATCCGAGACCATGGCGTCGTCCAGCCCGGTCATGTGGCGGGCGCCGACAAGAGAGGCAGCCGGGCCCGAGAGGATCGTCTCGATAGGCCGCTGGCGGGCAAAGGCGGCCGAGACCAGCGCGCCGTCGCCGCGCACCACCATCAGGGGTGCCGCGATGCCGCGCTTGGCCAGAAACCCTTCGGTCGCCGCGACCAGCCGGTCGATCATCGAGATCAGGCGGGCGTTGAGCAGCGTGGTAAGCGCGCGGCGCGGGCCGCCGAGCTTGGCCGACAATTCATGGCTTGCTGTGACCGGAAAGCCGGTCTTCTCGCGGATCAGGTCGCGGGCCGCCAGCTCATGCGCCGGATTGCGGGTGGCGAAATAGGCGCAGACGGCGAAGCCCGAAACCGAGCCGCCCAATTCCGGCAACGCCGCCTCGAGGCCGGAAAGGTCGAGCTTGGCGGCATTGCCGTGCACGTCGTGTCCGCCGGGGCAGAACACCACCGGGTCGGTGCCCAGCGCCGTCTTCAACCCGTCGCGGGCAAGGTCGGCCTCGGAAAAGCCGATCATGACGAGCGCCACGCGCCCGCCCTGGCCCTCGACCAGCGCGTTGGTGGCAAGTGTCGTGGACATCGAGACGAGTTTTATCGCGGCCGGATCGGTGGCGGATTGCTGAAGCACCGCGTCGACCGCGCCGGAAATGCCGACGGCGAGATCGTGACGCGTGGTCAGCGATTTCGCCTTGGCCAGGACCTTGCCCTTGGGTCCGCCCTCCTCCGACCACAGCACCGCATCGGTGTAGGTGCCGCCGGTGTCGATGCCGAGGAAGAGGGGGTGAGGCTTGGCAGTCATTTTTGCGGGCAGTCCGGGGTCGAGGGCTTCGCGAAGCCCTTAGCCGATACGGGCTGCCGGATAAAGGTTGGAGGGATGGGCCAAGGGGCGCAAGTTCCTCGCCCGACAAAGTGGGGAGAGGGACCCAAGCTTTGAGACATCGGCGCGAGGCCCCCCTCTCTGGCCTGCCGGCCATCTCCCCCTCAAGGGGGAGATCGGATGTCACGCCGGCTTTCGCCAATCGCCAACGTTGTAGAAAGGAGCGAGGCGCTTGAACTGCCAATCTCCCCCCTTGAGGGGGAGATGCCCGGCAGGGCAGAGAGGGGGGCCTCGAGCCGGCCTTCGCAACTATCTACCCGACAAACCCCACTCTTTTGTGCGATCCATCACAGAACGGTTTGTTCGCCGAATGCCCGCAGCGGCAGAGGAACACCTTGGTCGTGCGGGCGATCGTATGCCCCGTGCCGGTGACGAGCTCGGCATTGCCTTCGACCTTCAGCGGTCCGTTGCTGGTCGGGGTTACGGTCAGCGGGCCGTCCCGCGCGTCCAGCACCTGCGCTTCCTTCAGCGGCGGCTCGCCGGTGGCGGTGAAGCCGGCCTTGATGTGGCTGTTGTCGCAGAAGGGCTTGTTCTGCGAGGCGCCGCAGCGGCAGAGCGTGCCGCGCAAGAACGTCTGGTCACCCAGCACGATCTCGGCATGCACCGCCAGCGGGCCGTTTTCGCGCACGCGCACCGTGTTGACCACAGGCGGCTTCTCCTGCGGCCCGCCATCCTTGCGCTTGTAGGTGACGGCGCCCGACGGGCAGTTCTCCGCCAGCGCCACCACCCGTTCTACGCTCGCGGCATCGGGATGGATCCACTCGCCCGGCGCGTTGGGCACGAAGACATGCGGGTTGCCGAGCACGCAATTGCGCGAATGGATGCAGCGCTTGCCGCTGAAGGAAACGTCGATCTTCTCGCCTTCGACCGTGCCTGCCATTTGGGTGGGGTCTCCTGTTGGGGTGGAGACCGGGCTTAGGGCGCGGGAGCGAAGGGCGTCAAGCTGGGAGGATGGGCAGCCTTACAATAGCGACCGTCAGGAGATTGGCGAAAGGAGAGGTGCCGGCTGATCTCCCGCGCCCCCTTGAGCGAGGGTGCCCGCTGCTGTGGCGCGCTAGCCGCCAGATCGTCGCCTCCCTGATCGCTGCGATCTTTACTCAGCCGCCCCTGGCGACCCTGCGCCTAAATCTCCATGCCCCGCGACATCGTCGGTGAGCCACCACGAAAGCGCAAGTTTCAAGCATGCCAGCGCTATCTTAGCGCATATGCCGTTTACGGGGAGAAAGAAGCTGCCGCCAGCGCCGGCTCTCCAGCCGCCGGGACCCGAATACTGGTCGGTCAGGACCCACTGTCCAGAGCTGTCAGGAGCGGCATCGAATGCCGGTTTGCATAAAACGGCAACCGACCTATATCAGGTCACAATTTCCAGCCGGCCGTTTTTCAGCATGTCATCCATCATCTCGATCTCCGGTGTCACGAAAACCTATGCCACCGGCTTCAAGGCATTGAAGGAAATCAATCTCGATATCGAGCGCGGCGAGATTTTTGCGCTGCTCGGGCCGAACGGCGCCGGCAAGACGACGCTGATCTCGATCGTCTGCGGCATCGTCAACCGCTCGTCGGGCAGCGTCACGGTCGACGGCCACGACATCAGCCGGGATTACCGCGCCGCGCGCAGCCTGATCGGGCTGGTGCCGCAGGAACTCACCATCGACGCCTTCGAGACGGTCTGGGCGACGGTGAACTACAGCCGCGGCTTGTTCGGCAAGCCGCCGAACAAGGATTTCGTCGAGAAGGTGCTGCGCGACCTGTCGCTCTGGGAGAAGAAGGATTCCAAGGCGATCACGCTGTCGGGCGGCATGAAGCGCCGTCTGATGATCGCCAAGGCCCTGTCGCACGAGCCGCGCGTGCTTTTCCTCGACGAACCGACGGCCGGCGTCGACGTCGAGCTGCGCCAGGACATGTGGGCGATGGTCAGGCGCCTGCGCGAGGACGGCGTCACCATCATCCTCACCACGCATTACATCGAGGAAGCCGAGGCGATGGCTGACCGCGTCGGCGTCATCAACAAGGGCGAGATCATCCTGGTCGAGGGCAAGGCCGAGCTGATGCGCAAGCTTGGCCGCAAGCAGATGAAGCTGGAGCTACGCGCGCCGCTCGCCGCCTTGCCGGAGAGCCTGTCGCGCTATGCGCTGGAGCTGTCGGGCGACGGCAGCCAGCTCACCTACACCTACGACAACCAGAGCGACCGTCCGGGCGTCGCCTCGCTGATCCGCGACCTCGAGGCGGCCGGCGTCCAGTTCCGCGATCTCGACACCAAGAACAGCTCGCTCGAAGAGATTTTCGTCAGTCTTCTGAGGCAAGAGCCATGAACCTGCGCGCGGTATGGGCGATCTACCGGGTGGAGATGGCGCGTGCCTTCCGCACGGTGCTGCAGAGCATCATCTCGCCGGTCATCTCGACGTCGCTCTATTTCGTCGTCTTCGGCTCGGCCATAGGCTCGCGCATCAACGAGATCGACGGCATCGCCTACGGCGCCTTCATCGTGCCCGGATTGATGATGCTGTCGCTCTTGACGCAATCGATCTCCAACGCCTCCTTCGCCATCTACTTTCCGAAATTCGTCGGCTCGATCTACGAGCTTTTGTCGGCGCCGGTCTCCTATCTCGAGATCATCATCGCCTATGTCGGGGGCGCTGCGACCAAATCGATCATGCTCGGCCTGATCATCCTCGCCACCGCCGCGCTGTTCGTGCCGCTCAGGATCGAGCATCCGTTCTGGATGGTCGCCTTCCTGGTGCTGACCGCGGTGACCTTCAGCCTGTTCGGCTTCATCATCGGCATCTGGGCGAAAACCTTCGAGCAGCTGCAGCTGGTGCCGCTGCTCATCGTCACGCCGCTCACCTTCCTCGGCGGCAGCTTCTATTCGATCCACATGCTTCCCGGCATCTGGAAGACGCTCACGCTGTTCAACCCGGTCGTCTATCTGATCAGCGGGTTCCGCTGGAGCTTTTACGGCAAGGCCGACGTCTCGGTCGGCGTCAGCCTCGGCATGACGCTGGTGTTTTTGGCCATCTGCATCGCCATCGTCGCCTGGATATTCAAGACGGGCTACCGGTTGAGGAACTGACCGAAGTCGAGTTCCTCGCCCCACGACGGGGGGAGGTGGCCCGGCGAAGCCGGGACGGAGAGGGGCCCGTGCCGACGGGTGGAATCTCTCTGTGCGTGGCCTGTTCTTCAGATCAAGGCAATGTGGCGCCCTTTTCACGCCGGGTTCTGGCTTCGCGGATGTCGCCCCCCCTCTCCGTCTCGGGCTTCGCCCGAGCCACCTCTCCCCCGCTTTGCGGGGTGTTTGTGCTGGAGACAAGGTGAACGGGTGTTCGGGGACATCGTGGACGCTTTTGTTCATCACGAACTGCTGGGTTGTTTTTGTTGTTCGGCCTGTGGACCCTGTGGGCAACGCTCAGCGTTGTCCACAAGTCCACAGGTCTCGCTTGCGCCCTGACGTAGGTTCAGGGTGGCAATTCGATGCGAGCAGTAGTGCACGCTGAAGACACCATCCTCGACGGTCGGGCGAAGCGCCACCAGCTCGCCGCGGAATGCCTTGCCGAGTCGCCAGGGTCGGTTCCTGAAGCTGATGAAGCCATCACTGTCGACCTTGCGAACCTGGTCGCCCGGTGCGTACTCGATCGCGGGCAGGACGTCGGGAAAGCTGCGCGGGCTCGGCCGGTAGCGCTCGGCCGGCGTGGCCATGTCGAGTGCTTCGTGTGGTCGTTCGTAGTTATAGCGCGGGCGCCACCGATCGAAGGCTCGCTGGCACTCGGCGAGATCGCCGAAGCTTCGCCCGTTGATCACCTCGGCCTTGAGTGTGCGATGGAAGCGTTCTTCCTTGCCTTGGGTCTGCGGATGGCGCGGCCGACCGTGCAGCACGCGGATGCCGAGCCGCAACAGCCAGACGCTGAAGCCGGTGTAAGGCTCACCGCCGGAATCGCTCCACGGCGAGCCGCCGTCCATCAGCATCGCCAGCGGCAAGCCATAGCGGCGAAAGGTAATCTCCAGCTCCCGGCGTACCGTCCGGCCCTGCTCGTCGCCGCAGGCGGACAGCACCAGGTTGAAGCGCGAGTGATCGTCGAGCGTGGTGAGCGGATGGCAGCGCCCGCCATGGATGGCGAAGTGACCCTTGAAGTCAATCTGCCGCAGCTCGTTGGGAGCCTCCCGCTCGAAGCGCTGCCATGGTCCCGGATGTTGCGCTGCTGTCGCCTCCGTCAGCCGATCATGACGACGCAGGATCGCGGTGATCGTGCTCGCCGCCGGGATGACGAGTTCGCCATGTCTCTTCATCGCCTGTCTGATCTTGCGACCGCCCCAGACGTCGTTGCTCTCGTCGCGTACCTGCAACACCCTTGCCTCAATTGCCGAAGCGGTGCGTTGCGGGCTCAAGTGCGGGCGACGCGATCGTTCGACCAATCCAGCCGGCCCTTCCGACCGGTATCGCTCGAGCCACTTATAGCCGGTCGTCGGACTTATCCCGAACCGTCGACAAAGTTCACGCACATTCGCCCACTCTCGCGAGGCAAACTCCACGAACTCTCGCTTCTGATCCATCATGGACACCTCGTAAAACGGCATTCCATCCCTCCCGATCCAAGGATCGGGAAGTGTCCACGATGTCTCCGAACGCCTGTCCACCATCTCCCCAGTCTGTACAGTTTGGCGGGGGCGAGGAAGGGGCGCCTATCTAAATCGCCTTGGTCAGGCGCAGCAGCCCCAGCATCTCGACGAAGGTTCCTTTGCGGAAGGCGATATAGGTCGGTTCCTCGACACCGTGGAAGCGGCGCTTGAAGGCCGCCTGGCCCTGCAGGTTGAAGCGCGAGCGGTTGACCCAGGGCGACTTGTAGGCGCGCTGGAAGGCGTTGCGCCAGAAATCCGATTCGGCGAAGCCGCTGGGCTCGATGTCGAGCAGCGGCGAGAGGCCGAGCGTCACCTGCGAGATACCTTCCTCGCGAAAGCGGTCGACGGCGAATTTGGTCAGTCCGACCTCGGCATGCGGCGTCGCGTCGGTCTGCTTGCGCTTGAAGGCGGTGGTGTAGCCGATCACCTTGCCGTCGCGAAACAGCGGGTCGAAATCCAGGATGGCGAGAAGCCGGCCTTCGGGGCTGTGCAGGAGGAAGCGGCGCATGCCGGCACCGAGCTCCTCGGAGAAGCGGCGGTTGAGGAAACCCATCTCCCAGCGCTTGATGATGCGCTTTTTGCGCCAGTCGGCGGAAAGCTGCTTGATCTCTTCCTGCAGCATGTCGCCCGTGCCCTCGGCGAGGAGAAAACCCTTCTTCGCCAGCCAGCGCTCGGAATAGCGCACCGTCTCGTTGCGCTTGCCGGAAAAATCATGCGCCGGCAAAAGCAGCCTGGTGTCGATGCCGAACCGGTTGACCTGGTAGCCGAGACCGGCGAGCACCTTGGCCGTGTCGGCGCCGATCTGCACGAACCAGGGGCCGCCGGCCGCCTCGACGAAGCGCTTGATATAGGCCGGGCGGTCGGCTGGGTCGGCCACCGGATCGCCCAGTGCGAAATGACGGCTCATCTTGGTGCCGAAGGCGATGTAGCCGTCGCCCTCGCTGAAATAGGACAGCTTCTTCTGCACGGCCGTGGAATAGGCGAGCGAGAAATCGCCGTGGCGGCGCACCAGCCCCAGGCGCTCCTCATCGCTCAATTCGCGCCGCGGAACCTTGGGTGCCACGGCATCGAGAAGCCGATCAAAATAGATGCGCAGGGGCGCCATGAGCTCCGCGTGCCAAGAAGTGATGACCTGCCCCCGCAGGTCGCGAATCGCTGGCGACCGCTGCCGGCTACGCCGCGACAGCGATATAGGATGCAATTGACGGCGAATGAAGGGCAAAGGTCAGAAGCCTTCGGCATCGGCGGTCGGCCGCGCGAAACACGGAACTCAGCGGCGTGTGCTCGCATCCGGATTTTCGCGGCGGCGGCCTCGCCAGGCTGTTGTCGCTGTTTGTGGCCAACCGCATCATGGCGCGTGGCGAGGTGCCATATCTGCACGCCTTTGCCAACAATGCAGCGGCGATAAAGCTCTACGAGTCGATCGGCTTCCGGCTGCGCAGCGCGATGAACATCGCGGTGGTTCAGCGGGCGAGATAGCGGCTGTCTGGATCAGGCGGTTTTCGACTTCGGCCGACGGAAGCAAACCGTCTCCATCAACATCTCTTCATCGACCATGCCGGCATTGTAGAGCGCGAGCACAGTCAGCGCGATCTCCCGCGCCTCGTCCGATTCGGGATGCGCCTCGCGACTTCGGCAGGCTTCATCGAAGACGCGTTGCAAGGTGGCGACCTGGGCGGGTTTCAGCAGGCCACGGTCATAAATGGACTTCGGCATGGCGATCTCCTGGCGAGGAGCTAGGGCGCCACCTATAAAAGATCAATCTTTCCTGAGGCTTGATCGACTTCAACCAAAACAGGGGGCTCGGGCCCTGCCGAGCCCCCGCCATGTCGGGTGCTTAGAGCAATTCCAGGAAAAGTGTGAGCGGTTTTCCGTCCGGAATTGCATAAAAACAGAGAGATAGTGTCCTCACACCGCGATCTTGCCGCCGCCCTGCTTCGTGATCGCAACGACCGACGGCCGCACCGGCATGTCCGGCTTGAAGTCCGGCCAGCGGGTCGACGGATCCTCGTAATAGGACGGGCGGCCGAAGCCTTCCCAATCCTCGCCGCCGTCGCCCGGATGCTGGACGGCGACGAAGGCGGTCTGGTCGTCCGGCGCGAAGAGCGGGCCGCACATCTCGGCGCCGATCGGCACGCGGAAGAACAGTTTTGAGGTCGCCCGCGCCGCTCCTTCCGTGTCGACCGCCCACAGGCCGTCGGTGCGGCCGGTGGCTTTCGGGCCCTGGCCGTCGGTGGCGACCCACAGGCGCCCGGCGGAATCGACGGCGCAATTGTCCGGCATGCCGAACCAGCCATGCGCGGTGGTCGCGGTCGAGAAGGTGGCGCCTACATCCGCGACGGACGGATCGCCGCATTTGAGCAGCACTTCCCACTTGCCCTTGCTGGCGGCGAAGTCGCCGCCATCCTCGACGATCTCGATGATGTGGCCGAAGGCGTTGGCAGCACGCGGGTTGGCGGCGTCGACCTGCTCGGCCTTACGCTTGGAATTGTTGGTCAGCATGACATAGACCTTGCCGTTGCCGGCGTTGGGCTGGATGTCTTCCGGCCGGTCCATCTTGGTGGCGCCGAGCAGATCGGCGGCGCGCCGCGTCTCGATCAGAACGTCGGCCTGGGACGCAAAACCGTTCTCCGCCGTCAGCGGGCCTTGGCCAAAGACGATCGGCATCCATTCGACCGAACCGTCCTCGGCGAACTGCGCCACATAGAGCGTGCCGTCGTCGAGCAGGTTCATGTTGGCCGCGCGGTCACCAGGATTGAACCTGCCGGCGGTGACGAATTTGTAGACATAGTCGAAGCGCTCGTCGTCGCCGAGATAGAAGACGACGCGGCCGTCCCTGGCGACGATCGACTCGGCGCCCTCATGCTTGAAACGGCCCATGGCGGTGCGCTTCCTCGGCACCGAAGCCGGATCGTTGACGTCGACCTCGACGATCCAGCCGAAACGATTCGGTTCGTTCGGCTCCTTGGCGAGGTTGAAGCGGTCGTAATGCGCGCCCCATTCATAGGCGCCTTCCGGAATGCCCAGGCGCTTGTAATTGGCGGCTTCCTTGTGGCCTTCCGGCAGCTCGCCCGAGAAGTAGCCGTGGATATTCTCCTCGGCCATCACATAGGTGCCCCAGGGCGTGACGCCGCCGGCGCAATTGTTGAGCGTGCCGATGACCTTGGTGCCGGAGGGGTCGGCATTGGTCTTGACGCGGTCGTGGCCGGCGACCGGGCCGGAGAGCGCCATCTCGGTGGTCGACATGATGCGGCGGTTGAGCTTGCCGTCGCGCACCACCTGCCACTTGCCGCCTTCCTTGCGGATCTCGACGATGGTGCCGCCATGCGCGGCCATCTCGACATCGACCTCCTCCTTCGACAGCGGTGCGACCTCGGCGGCCTTCTTGCCGTCTTTTTCGACGATCGAAACGATGCCGGGGAACATCAGATGCGGGTTGGTGTATTCGTGGTTGACGACCAGTAGCCCGTGCTCCGCCGAGCCGTCGATCGGGATATAGCCGACATAGTCGTTGTTGTAGCCGAACTGTTTTGCCTGAGCCTCAGCCGATTGCTTCAGCGGATCGAACTCCGGCGAATCGGCAAACAGCGGATCGCCCCAGCGCAGCAGCACGTCGGCATCATAGCCTGGCGCGACATGGTGCTTGTCATCGATGCCGGCTTCGAGCTCGTCGAACTTGAACGCCGAGGCCTCGGCGGCGCGCGCCTCGTCGGCGGCGACGAGCGCCAACGGGCTGACGGTGGCGGCGATGGCCGAGACGGCCAGCGAGCCCAAGAGGAAACCGCGGCGCGAGAAGCGCGCGGCAATGATCTCGCCCATGGTGCGGTTGTCGGTCGGGTTGACGGGCGGACCGTCATTCTCCTCGAGCTGGCTGGTGCGGAAGCGGGTTTCAGGGGTCGCGGTCATGGTGTTCCTCTGGCTTCTTGAGGTGGCTTGAGCTTGGACCTTCAACCCCTAAAGCGCGCCGATCACATTTTCGTGACATCGGCTTCTGCGTAGCCCTCGGTGGTTGGCGAAGCCTGTCGATGTCAGTGTCCAGCGGATAGATGGGTAACACTTTGAACCGGATACATAGGTAACAGTTTTCTCTCCCTATGATGCGGTCGCCGCAGCGCCAAGCGGTCGGCTTGGCGCGGCGCTGCGGCGAACCAGTTTCATGTGCTTCTCATCGATGAAGCCGAGCGGATGGGTGTGGAAGCGCATCGTCCACTCGCCATCCTCGGTCTCTTCAATGGCAATCGGTTCGCCGGCCAACGTGGCCGAGACATAGATCTCGGTGCCCCGCCATTTGACCGCGCCGTTCTGGCGCACGCCGCGCACCGCTGCCTCGGTCGGATAATCGGGTTCAGGGGCTGTCTTCGGCATCGGTCGGGTCGAGGGGCGGTAATGCTGTGCCGGGGTGTCCATGCCCAGCGCCTCGTGCGGACGCTCCTCATTGTAGCTGCGCCGGAAGTTCTCGAAGGCCCTGGCTTGAGCCGCTTTGTCAGCCTTCGGTGCATCGGCCATCGGCAGCATGGTCAGATGGAAACGCTCATGGCGCCCGTTCTGCTGCGGCTTGCCTGGCTGGATGCGCTCCAGGGCGATGCCGAGCTTAATGAAGCGCACTGCCAGCGGCGTCAGCCCTGTGACGCCGGCCGACGCAAAGGGTGGGCCATTGTCGCTTCGAATGCGATCCGGCAGACCGTTTTCCTCAAACAATCGCTCAAACACCGGCCACGCCTCCTCGTCGGCCGTCGAGCCCGTCGCCTCGAGCCCCAGCAGGTAGCGGCTCAATGCATCCATCACCGTCAATGGCTCGCAGCGCCAGCCGTCACGGGTCCGGAACCAGCCCTTGTGGTCTACCGTCCACACCGCATTCGGCGCCGCAGGCTCCGGCCATGGCCCATTGCCCACAGCCCGCCAGCGCCGGCGCCGGCGTCCCACAAGACCATGCCGCTTCAGGATCTCGCCAGCTGTCGAGACTGCCGGCCAGCCACAACTGGGCTCCGCCCGCTTCAGCCGCGCCATGATCTTCTTCGGCCCCCACAGCGGATGCGCTTCCTTCTCCGCCACGATCCGCTCCACCAGCTCGGCTGCCGTTGCTCGGCCGTGATCGAGCGGCGCCCGCAGCCGGTCGTGCAGGCCTTCCGGCCCGGTCTCCCGGTAACGCCCAAGCCATTTGTAGCCGGTCTTGCGTGAGATCTCGAAGGCCGCGCAAAGCTGCGTCATCGTCTCCTCGCCAGCTAGGCATTCAACAACAAAACGAAGCCGCTCATCCATGATGCCAGTCTCTCGCCAAACCATCGCCGGTCCTCCCGGCTGGCAAGAAAACTGTCACCCATCTAATCGGTCCATTCTGTTACCTATCTATCCGGTTCGGACATCAGCCCCTTTCTCCCCGTCACTATACGGGGAGAAATGCCCGGCTGGGCAATGAGGGGCGGCGCCGAGCTGGCAAACAGTGGCGCTATAATGATGTCTTCAAAGACAGCCCCTGCGTGTAATGCTGATGGCCAACGCTGGCGCCGCCCCTCATCCGCCTGCCGGCACCTTCTCCCCGTATAGTGACGGGGAGAAGGGGGCTTGCCGCGACCTTCGCCCCCACACCGCCAGCTTGACGGCTTCGCCCGGTTCGGAAACAAGGGCTGCGGCCGGCGTGGCGACGGCGCTTCAAAAGGGGACGGCAGGTGAGTTTCTGGGGACTGGCGCAGCTCGGTATTTCGACCGTGATGTTCCTGCTGGCGGCGATGGCGGCCAAGCAATGGGGGTTGGCGCCGAGCTTGGCCAAGCTCCTTGTGACGCTGGCGCTCTATACCGCCGGCAACCTGATCATGCTGAGGCTGGTGCGCGAGTTCGGCATGTCGGTGGCGTTCAGCCTGTCGGCGGTGATCCAGCTTGTCGCGGTCAATGTCGTGGCGATCGCCTTTTTCGGCGAACGGCTCAATGCTTTCCAGGCGACCGGCATGGTGCTGGCGATCGCCGCCGTCGCCCTGATCACGCTTGGGCCCTATATGCAGAAGCTCTAACCCTCGAGCCTCTCATGAAGCCATCCGTCGGCGCGCTGCTTGCCAAGATCGAATTCCCCCTGCTTCTGGCCGGACTGATCATCGCCGGCGGGCTATGGGGTTTCGAAGAACTGATGGAGGTGGCGCGGGCGACGACGCCGCACGCCTTCGACACCGAAATCCTGCTTGCCTTCCGCCATGCCGGGCAGCCGGACAGCCCGATCGGTCCGCTTTGGCTGCAGGGCGCGATGCGCGACATCACCGCGCTCGGCAGCACCGTCGTGCTGGTGCTGATCACGACCGCGACGATCGTCTATCTCATCTTGATCCGCAGGCCTTCGACCGCGCTGTTCGTGTTCGCGGCGGTGGCGGGCGGGCAAGTGCTTTCCACCTTGCTCAAGCACGAAGTCGACCGGCCCCGGCCCGATCTCGTCTCGCACCTGGCCACCGAAACGTCACTGTCCTTTCCAAGCGGACACGCCATGCTGTCGGCGGTGACCTATCTGACGCTCGGCTCTTTGGCGGCGCGCTTCCTTCCGGATCGCCGGACGAAGATCTTCGTGCTTTGCCTTGCCGTGCTGATCACCGTGCTGGTCGGCACCAGCCGCGTCTATCTCGGCGTGCACTGGCCGTCAGACGTGCTTGCCGGCTGGTGCGCTGGCTTCGCCTGGGCCATGCTGTGCTGGCTCGCGGCACGGCTGCTGCAGCGGCGCAAAGTTGTGGCCGACAGCGATATCGATGGCTGAAGCATTCAAAATGATGCTTGAGACATTGTAATATCTAAAATATACATCTTTCATATTTTCAGAAACAGGTTCCGGCCGATGATCACTGCCGCACAGATGCGCGCCGCGCGGGCGTTGACCGGCATCGACCAGAAGACGCTTGCCGAGCGCGCCGGGGTCTCCCTGCCCACGATCCAGCGCATGGAAGCGAGCGACGGTGTCGTCAGGGGCGTGGTCGACACGCTGATGAAGGTCATCCAGGCGCTCGATGATGTCGGCGTGGAGCTGATCGGCGAGAACCAGGCCAGCGAGCGCGGCGGCAGGGGCGTGCGCCTCAAGGCCGCCGCGGCGCAGAACCCGCAAGGTTAAGCCGCCGGCCTGGAAGATCGCCTCACATCGCCGCTTCGATCGGCTCGGCAAGCTTCGGATTGGCGCGCGCGGCGATCAGGCAGCCGGCGACGATGAGGCATGCGCCGGCCAACGTGGTCCAGGCCAGCTTCTCGCCGAAGAAGAACCAGCCAAGCGCGATCGCCCAGATGAAGGCCGAGTATTCGGTCGGGATCAGATATTGCGCTTCGGCACGGGCGTAGGACCAGCTCATCAGGAATTGCCCGGCGAGCGACAGCAGCGCCACCCCGACCAAGGGCAGCCAGAGATCTCCCGGCAGCGCAACCGCGAGCCAAGGTGCTGCGCAACCAAGGATGATCCCAACGAAGAGGTTTTGGAACAGCATGATCTCGACCGGCTTGGCCAGTAGAGCCTGCTGCCGGGCGAGGACCAGATTGTAGCCGTAGAACACCGTCGATACGAGCACCGCCGCCGTGCCGAGCACGGCATCCTGCGAGTAGCTTTCCCGCCCGAACTGTCCGGACAGGATGATGGCGACGCCGGCGATGCCGGCAAGCGACGCCCAGATCGCCTGCCGCCTTATGCGCTCGCCCAGCAGCAGCGCCGCGAGGAAGAGCGCAAACAGCGGCGCGACGAAGCTGAGCCCGATCGCCTCGGCGAGCGGCAGCCTGGCGAGTCCCCAGAAGAACGAGACCAGGACGACGCCGACAATCGCGGCGCGCAACGCATGCAGGCCCAGCACCGGAAGGCGCGGCTTCGAGCGTGGCCCCGCCGACCAGGCGGCGCCGGCGACCAGGGTCGAGACCATGCTGCGCCACAGCAGCGTGTTGTAGACGCCGACCGCTATTGTCAGCGACTTCATGGCCGCATCCATGCCGGACAGCAGGAAAATCGCCAGCGCGCACGTGAGCACGGGGATGGTCGTAGAAACGGCGCCGGTCAGGCTGGATGTCTTCACGGCTTGGCTCATGGCAGCCGGATATCCCGGAGCCGACAGCGCTACCAGATGGCAGCGCCGCCTATATGGCCGGTCCAATCCCGATCGGCGAAATTCGAAGGCTGGCGGGACACGATCACTTCCGCCTGGCTCAATCCAGTGACAGCGCCGCGACCTCGCCCTCGCCCATCAGCGGCACATAGATGGTCGCCTTGCCGTCCGTGCCGATATCGGCGCTGCCCGGCTTGAACTGCATTACCGCTTCCCGCTTGCCGCCTGGCTTGTAGCTGTAAAGCGTGCCGGTCATGTAGGCGGTGGCGTAGATGGTGCCGCCAATGGCGATGACACCGTCGAGGTCGGCGAAGTTTTGCGCGCCGGGGAGCGGCGTTATCGTCTTCGTGGCGAGGTCGACCGACAGCAGTCCGCCGGGCTCGGCGGTGCTGAAATCGGCCTTGTTGATGCCCTTCCCCCAGGACGCGACGATCAGCCGGTCGCCATCGGCGAACACGCCATTGGGCGAGGCCAGCAGCGCATCCTTGACGAACAGCTCCGGCTTGTCGCCGTCGATGCGGTAGATCGTGTCGGCCAGCATGTCGCTGACATAGACCTTGCCCGCGCTGTCCTCAGTCATATCGTTGAGGAAGACAGAGCCCGGCACGTCGATGGTCTCGACCAGCCTGCCGCTGGCGAGATCGACGACGAGCACCTTTGTGAGGTCGGCGGCGTAGAGCCTGCCTCCGGAAATCGCCATGCCCTTGGGCGCATCCATGCCGTCGACCCAGTGGCGGGCGATGACCTTGCCGTCCATCGA
The DNA here is from genome assembly GCF_003952425.1 of Mesorhizobium sp. M2A.F.Ca.ET.046.03.2.1. Lineage (NCBI taxonomy): Bacteria > Pseudomonadati > Pseudomonadota > Alphaproteobacteria > Hyphomicrobiales > Phyllobacteriaceae > Mesorhizobium > Mesorhizobium sp. M2A.F.Ca.ET.046.03.2.1. The sequence continues at coordinate 3,010,041 of NZ_CP034449.1, forward strand.
CAGAAGCGACAAATAGCCGTTGCCGTCCGCCGCGCCGGGATCGCCGGCGATGTTGGAGACGACGATGCGGTTGTGGGCGGCGTCGGCAAGCACGGATTCCGGCTGCTCGAAGCCGGCGGCGCGCCAGAGCTCGCCGGCCTGCGCAGCCGGAGCCGCCGCGATGCCGGCGACGGCGATGACGGTCGAAGCGATGAGGGTGTTCATGGTGCTCTCCTGTGGTGACGAAGGAGAGCTAAATTTTTCGATACTTTTCGGAAAGACGGTTCGACGCTAGTATCGCTTATCGATACGAAATCGCGCGAATGAGGTGCATTCCATGAACGCTCCGATCTTCGAGGCGCTGAAGCGGACGCTGAAGGCCAAGGGCCTGACCTACCGGACGCTCGCCGAGCGCATGGGCGTTTCCGAGCCGACGGTGAAGCGGATCTTCCATGAGCGGAACTGCAAGCTCGACCGGCTGATGGAGATCTGCGCCGCGGCGGACGTCGAGCTGGAGAACGTGCTCGGCGCGATGAATCGCGGACCGGGTCCGGCCAACCGCGTTTCGCCGGAGATCGAGCGCAGGCTGGCGGCGCGGCCGGCGCTGCTCTTCGTCTTCATCATGCTGTCGGAGAAATTCACGGCCGAAGGCATCATGCGCTCGCAGGGCTTGAGCGAGGCCTCGATGTTCCTCTATCTGCGCGACCTCGAGGAGCTCGGGCTGGTGGCGCTGGGGCGCGGCCTGTCGGCAAGGCTGCTCGTCGACACGCCCATCCAGTGGGATTTCGAAGGGCCGCTGAAGCCGCACTTCGAAATGACCAACAAGAATTTCGTCGGCTGGGCGCTCGGCCATATGGAGCACGGCGCGACCTTCATCAGCTTTTCCCGGCGGATGCGGCCGCAAACGGCCGAGATGTTGCGCCGCGAGGCCGACGAGCTCGCCGAACGCGCCCGGCTGCTTGCCCATCACGACCAGCACACCACGCCGGAGGACCAGCTCACCGGCTACAAATGGACCTTCGCCTTCGGCGCGACGCCGTTCCCGGCGATCATGCCGATCTGCCCGCATCCGCGCGATGCGGGGGCAAAGGCGGATGCTGGGGCGAAAGGAAGACGGCCGCTGCCGGCGTAGCGCCTTCTCCTTCTCCCCCAGGGGAGAAGGAAAAAGCGCAGCGTCACGCCGCTTTCGCCTCTTCCTGCGGCGCGGCGAGGTCGTCGCGCGCCTTGCGAGCCAATCTTTTGGCGGAGCGTTTCGGGCTGTCGCCGAAAAGCTCGGCGGCATCGGCGAGGCAGGCCTTGGTCAGGCTCTTCTCGGAGCGCTTCAAGAGCTTGCGCAGAAGCTTCGTCTCGTCGGCGGGGCCGAGCGGCTCGCCTTCGGCATCGAGCAGCGCGCGCATGACGAAGACGTCGTGCAGTTCGCCGAGCTGCTCGCCGAGCTTGTCGACCGCCTTGCGGCGCGCCTTGATCGGCGTCGGCCACAGGCGGCCGAGCAGCGACAGATGCATGGAGTGCGTCTTGGCCGCCTTGCGCAGGTTGTGAAAATCCTCGTCCTCGCCGCGCGCCTCCGCCTTGTCGAGCGCCTTCTTCGCCCGCCGCAAGGTGGCGCGGGCGCCGTCGGCCAGGATGTCGGCCGCCTGTTCCGGCAGGTCGGGCAGCGCCAGCCTGTCGATACGCTCCAGGCCTTCCCGGCAGGCGGCCACGGCCGCGTTGATGGCGGCGTCGAGGCCCGGGCCGGCATGAAGCTCGTGCTGGCGCAGCACCAGCCGTTCGCGCACGGGATCGAGACCGCCGCCTGCGGATTGTTCCGGAAAGGCATCGGCGAGGCGGTCGACGGTCTCGATGAGCGCCGTCGCCTCGCGCGGGCCGGCGAGCAGCGCCGAGACCTGCTTGTAGCATTCATTCTCGGTCCGGCAGAACGGTTCGTCCCCGGAACGAACCATGCGCAGCAAGGCGCGCACGCTCTTCAGCCGCTTGCGGCATTTGTGCAGGCCCTGCTCCGGCTTCTCGCGCGCCGTCTCGAGATGGCTGATGGCCCTGCCGATCTCGTCGGCCAATATGCGCCTGACCTCGCCGGTCAGCGGCAAGCGCGGATCGATGCGGAAGCTCATGCGGCGATCTCCGGTATCCCCCCGAGGGCCAGCGACGCGTTGTAGAACCTCGACTCGCCGGTGACCTCGCGACCGAGCCAGTCGGGCAGCATTTCGTCAGATACGTCCTCCGGCGTCTCCAGCTCCGCGATCACCAACCCCGCGAGCTTGCCGCCGAAAACATCGACTTCATAGAGATAGCCACGGTGTCTAACATGGTGGCGTGTCTTCTCGATGACACGTCCGATGGCAAAGGCCATCAATTCCTCGGCCTCGGCAAGCGGGATCGAATATTCGAATTCGTCGCGTTCGCGCGCCCTGACGCCGAACTTCAACGTCAGCTTGGCGGAGCGCCCGTCCGAGATGCGCACGCGCACGGTGCGGCCGGGCTGGGCGGCGACATAGAACTGGCGAATGCGGATCTCCGCCTCGACCTCGTCTCGCCAGGCGGAACTGGAGACCAGGAATTTACGCTCGACTTCCTTGCCCATGGCCGCGCACTAAAGCCTGTGGGGGCAGTGAAGGCAAGCCGGTTCAGAGGTCAAATTTGACTTTAATCAATCGATTGATTAAACATTGAGGTATGGACAGGCAATCAATTGCGAAAAGGCAGCAGCGCGAAGCCACCACCGCCGACCAAACACGCGCGGCGCTGGTGCACGCGGCGCTCAAGCTGTTCGGGCGGCAGGGGTTCGACGGCACGTCGACGCGCCAAATCGCGGCGGAAGCCAAGGCCAATATCGGCTCGATCGCCTATCATTTCGGCGGCAAGGAAGGCCTGCGCGCCGCCGCCGCCGACTTCATCGTGGAAACCATCCAGGGCATCGCCGGCCAGGCGCTGGGCGGCGCCCAGGGGACCGCCCCGGCAAACCCGGAAGCCGCCAGGGCACAGCTCTTTGCGGCGCTGGAGCGGATGGTGGGCTTCGTCATCGTCAGTCCGCAGGCGGGCGAGATCGTACAATTCGTACTTCGCGAGCTCTCGCATCCGACCGCCGCGCTCGACCGCATCTATGCCGGCGTCTTCGAGCCGACGCACCGGCGGCTGTGCCAGATCTGGGAGCAGGCGACCGGCGAACCGGCCGAGAGCGAGGCAACCCGGCTCACCGTTTTCACCATGATCGGCCAAGTCATCTATTTCCGCATCGGCCGCGAAGCGGTGATGCGCCGGATGGGCTGGCGCGAGATCGGCGAGAAAGAGGCCGCCAAGGTGGTGGCGGTCACGACCGGCAATCTCAGGGCAATGCTAGCGGCGCGCGATGCGCCCGCCGGCAAGAAGGGCAAATCATGAGCTTTCTCTGTTCGTTGCCGCTCGCGGCCCAACTGTTCGGCGCCTGCGCGCCGGCGGCACCCCTCGCCGTCGGCTATGTCGAAGGCGAATATGTGCTGATGGCGCCGATCGAAGTGGCCCAGGTGGCGACGGTGACGGTGAGGCGCGGCGACCGCGTCGAGACCGGCGCGGCGGTGGCGACGCTGGAAGATGCCGATGCCAAAATCGAGGTGGCGCAGGCCGAGGCCGCGCTTGCCCAGGCACAGGCGCAGCTTGCCGACCTGCAGGTCGGCAAGCGTTCGGAAGAGATCGCCGTGCTGAAGGCCGAGGTCGACATGGCAAAAGCCCAGGCCGCCGACGCCAAGCGCAAATATGACCGCGCCAGCGACCTCTACAAGCGCGGCACCGGCACGCAGGCCGACTACGACACCGCCTCGGCCTCGCTGGAGACGGCCAACGCGCAGGTCGGCCAGGCGGAAGCCAATCTCGCCGTCGGCAACCTGCCGGCGCGGCCCGAGACGATCAAGGCCGCCGACAACCAGGTCAAGCAGGCGCAGTCGGCCCTGCGGCAGGCTGAGTGGCGGTTGTCGAAGCGGGTGCTGATGGCGCCCTCGCCCGGACGCGTCAACGACGTGATCCGCAATCCCGGCGACACGGCCGGGCCGACCGCACCGGTGATCTCGATGCTGCCGGACGGCGCCGTGAAGCTCAGCGTCTATGTGCCCGAAAGCGCGTTCTCGTCGGTCAAGGTCGGCACCGCGCTCAGCGTCCATTGCGATGGCTGCGGGGCAGGGCTGAAGGCGCGCGTCAGCTATGTCTCGCCCGATCCCGAATTCACACCGCCGGTGATCTACTCGCTCGAGAACCGGCAGAAGCTGGTCTATCTCGTCGAGGCGCGGCCGGAGGGCGATGCCGGGCCGCTGCAGCCCGGCCAGATCGTCGATGTCGATCTCGCGGATATGGGGCAATGAACGCCATCGACGTCCGCGGCCTGGTCAAGCGCTTCGGCGACAAGACGGTCGTCGACCATGTGACGATGACGGTCGCCGAAGGCGAGATCGTCGGCTTCCTCGGGCCGAACGGCTCGGGCAAGACGACGACCATCCGCATCATGTGCGGGCTGCTCACGCCGGACGAGGGCGACGGCACGGTGCTGGGCTTCGACATCCGCACCGACGCGCTCAGGATCAAGCGTGAAGTCGGCTACATGACGCAGAAATTCTCGTTCTACGAGGATCTGACGATCGGCGAGAACCTCGAATTCGTGGCGCGGCTCTACCAGCTGAAGCCGGTCGAGCACTATGTGGCGAGGACATTGGAAGAGCTCGGCCTGGCGAGCCGCCGCAACCAGCTGGCCGGCACGCTTTCCGGCGGCTGGAAGCAGCGGCTGGCGCTGGCGGCCTGCATCATGCACAAGCCGAAGCTGCTTCTGCTCGACGAGCCGACGGCCGGCGTCGATCCCAAGGCGCGGCGCGAGTTCTGGGACGAGATCCATCGCCTGGCCGGCGGCGGGCTCACCGTGCTCGTCTCCACCCATTACATGGACGAGGCCGAGCGCTGCCACCGCATCAGCTACATCTCCTACGGCAAGATGCTCGCCGCCGGCACGGTCGACGAGGTGGTGAGGAATGCCGGGCTGACCACGTTCGTGCTGCATGGGCCGGGGCTCGACCAGGTCGCCCAGGCGCTGCAGGGGCGGCCCGGCGTCGACCAGGTGGCGCCGTTCGGCGCGACACTGCACGTCGTCGGCTCCGACAAGGCAGCGTTGGAAAAGGCGCTGGCCGACGTCGAGAAGGAGCACAAGGACGTGACGGTGACGCCGGGCGAGACCAGCCTCGAGGATGTGTTCATCCAGTTCATGTCCGGCTCGAAGGACAATATGGCATGAACGCGGTCTTTTCCTTCGCCAGGCTGGGCGCGCTGCTCACCAAGGAGTTCATCCAGATGCGGCGCGACCGCATCACCTTCGCCATGATGCTGGGCGTGCCGCTGATGCAGCTCGTGCTGTTCGGCTTTGCGATCAACAACGACCCGAAGAGCCTGCCGGCGGCCCTGGTGGCGACCAGCAGCGATCCCTACACGCGGGCGATGGTCTCGGCGCTGCAGACCACCGGCTACTACCGCTTCGACCATGTCGCGCAAAGTGCCGCGCAAGCCGAGTTCCTGATGGCGCGCGGCGACGTCTCCTTCGTCGTCACCATTCCCGCCGATTTCGCGCGCCGCGTCGAGCGCGGCGACAACCCGCAGATCCTGATCGAAGCCGACGCCACCGACCCGTCCGTCGCCAGCGGCGCCATCTCCACGCTCAGCACCGTTGCCGGCCAGGCGCTGCTGCGAGCCCAGGGCACCCAGGACGCGGCCAGGGAAGCGGCGCGCGGCCAGCTCGATGTTGTCGTGCACCGGCGCTACAATCCGGAAGGCGTCTCGCAATACAACATCGTGCCCGGCCTGCTCGGCGTAATCCTGCAGATGACCATGGTGATGATGACGGCGATGGCGCTGACCCGGGAAACCGAGCGCGGCACGATGGAAAACCTTCTGGCCATGCCCTCGAGCCCGCTCGAGATCATGCTGGGCAAGGTGCTGCCTTACCTGGTGGTCGGCGCGGTGCAGGTGGTGGTGGTGCTGGTGGCGGCGAAGCTGCTGTTCGGCATCCCCTTCGTCGGCAGCCTGACGCTGCTGCTCTCCTCGGTGCTGGTCTTCGTGCTTTCGCTGGTGCTGCTCGGCTACACGATCTCGACCATGGCCCGCTCGCAGATGCAGGCCATGCAGCTGACCTTCTTCTTCTTCCTGCCCTCGCTGCTGCTCTCCGGCTTCATGTTCCCCTATCGCGGCATGCCGGGATGGGCGCAGAGCCTTGGCGAGATCTTTCCGCTGACGCATTTCCTGCGCATCACCCGCGCGGTCATGCTCAAGGGCGCCGAGCTGCCGGCGGTGGCGACGGAAATCGGCTGGCTGGCGGTGTTCGTGGCGCTGTTTGCCGGGGTCGCGCTGGTGCGGTTCAGACGGACGCTGGATTGATAGGCACCGCCGGCGCGGTAGCCGAGACTATAGAGTGCATCGCCTGTGACGGGCCAATTCAGGTTGATAGATGCTGCGGGGCAAACTTCATATCCTTCCTTTGATCACGGGCAAGAAAGACATGCCCTTGCGTGTCGGAGCCGATCTCGGCCCAGTCCAGAAGCACCTTGGCTTCCCGAAATGGCTGTATGTCTATCAGAATCAGCCCTGCGGCTTTCTTCTTGGCTATGGCGACCTGGAGATCGACATTCTGACCCGCCGGAATCGGGCTCGCGTCAACCGCATCAGCATCAAGCTGTGGCACATGCCGGACGTCGCCAAGTCTTTACCTTTGAAGTGGAGCGGAAACAGCCAAATCGATCTCGATGGCTTCAGCCCAGCCATGAGACTTTCCTCCGCCAAGGCGCTGCTTACTGATCTCGGCCTTCACAGCGAAGAGTACCAAGTCGACAGTGCCTCCGAAACAGTGCGCCGCCTTGTGCTTCCCCATACGGAATTGCATTTCTTCCGAGGACCGGAAGAACCGATCCTTATGGAGATCCACTTCCTGACCTCAGAGGAAATCCGGCGAACCAAAGGTGATTGGGCCTTTTGAGCCACACAAGCTGAAGGCCTGACGCTTGTGGTAGGCGCAACAGTCCTACGCGGCCGTCATGATCTCGGCATAGGTACCGAAATCGACATTGCCGCCGGACAGGATCACGGCGACGCATTTGCCGGCGAGGTCGATCTCGCCGGAGGAGAGCGCGGCAAACGCGACGCAGCCGCCGGGCTCGACCACAAGCTTGAGATGGGCCATGGCGTCCCGCATCGCCTGGGCAGCGGCTTCGTCGGACACCGCGATGGCGCCGGCGAGATTTTTGCGGTTGATCTCGAAGGTGATGGCGCCGGGCTCGGCGGTGAGCAGCGCGTCGCAGATCGAGCTGTGGCCGGGATCGTTCGCGACCCGCTCGCCCTTGGCGAGCGAGCGGCGCGTGTCGTCGAAATGCTCCGGCTCGACCGCCCAGACCTGCGTATTGGGCGAGGCGTCCTTGACCGCGACGGAGATGCCACTCGAAAGGCCGCCGCCGCCGCAAGGGATGACGACGGCGTCGAGCGCCACGCCCAGCGCCTTGGCCTGCCGCATCAATTCCAGCCCGATCGTGCCCTGGCCGGCGATGATGGCCGGATCGTCGAAGGGCGGCACCAGCGCCATGCCTTGTTCGATATAGGGGCGCACGACCGTCATGCGATCCTCCTTGAAACGGTCGAACGTCACCACCTCGGCGCCCATCCTGCGGACATTGCCGATTTTCATCGCCGGCGCGTCGGCCGGCATGGCGATCACCGCCTTGACGCCGAACAGGGCGGCCGACGCCGCCACGCCCTGCGCATGGTTGCCGGACGAGAAGGCGACGACGCCGCGGCTGCGCTCTTCCTCGCTTAGCGTCGACAATTTGTTATAGGCGCCGCGGATCTTGAAGGAGCCGGTGCGCTGCAGCGTCTCCGGCTTGAACAGGATGCGGCCGCCATGGCGCCTGTTGATCTCCGGCGATTCGATCAGCGGCGTTTCGACGATCAGGCCGGAAAGCCGCTCGGCGGCGGCGCGGATGTCGGATATGCCGGGCAGGGTGGTCATGGCGGGCCTTGCGAAAGAACGCGATCGCCCATGGTGCACGCAAAAGGCCGGCGCGCGCCAACGAAAAAATGTGACGGGGACAAGGTTTGGCGGTGGTGCGCTGGCGCGCCTTCACCTTCGTCGGGAGTTTTGGCTACCGCCAATCGCAAAAGGCTGATGCTGTCCCGGGTCGCTGGGCTTGTCTTGATACTGGACGAGAAAGCGCTGTGGCTGAAAGTGGCGCCGGGCGGAGCGGGCGCTGTTGGCGCGACCTATGCGATTAGCCGAGTCGCCTATTCCTTCGTCACACTCGGGCTTGACCCGAGTATCCATGCCTTGACCTTTGCGGTACGCGCGACGGTGCAGAATTCTGTAACCGCTGCAACGCCTTAGCGTCACGGCATGGATCGGGAATGTGGCCACGGCCAATCGCGGTCCTTGCGAACGCCCCGCTCACCCCAGCAGCGTTGGCGTCCGCTTCTTGCCGCCGAGCTTGCGCCAGGTGTTGAAGCGGTGGGTGGCGGCGGCGAAGGATATCTTCATCTGCTGGGAAACCGTGTAGCGCGACTTGCCTTCGTCGAACATGCGGTAGCAGCACTCCGCGCCCTCCTCGGTCAGCTTGCCGTCCGGCGTCTTGTTGTGCGGGTTGGCGGGATCGAATTTCTCGAGCTGTTCCTCGACCAGGCCCTTCAGGCGCCGCAGGTCGGCCTCGATGCTGGCGATGAGATCGAGCACCGGCTTGGCGTCGAATGCGTGCGGCGGCTTCTTCTCCGTCATTGCGTTGGTCTCCTTCGATTTCGGCTGTCGCGTCAATATAGGTTAACATTCGGCAATAATGAAGGGGCCGCTCCGAGCACGCCTGGTCATCCATTTTTGCGCGCGGCCCGTGGCCTTCGCAATTGACGTTGGGTGCTTGAAACCATAGTTTAGAATCATTCTAAACTAGAGTGATCCCATCATGCTTTCCCGTGTTTTCGGCTTCGGCCGCCGTTCCTTCGATTCGCTGTCGGAGCAGGAGATCCTGGCGCTGGCGATCTCCTCCGAGGAGGATGACGGGCGCATCTACCGCGCCTATGCCGATGGCCTGGCGCAGGACTTTCCGCAATCGGCCAAGGTGTTCGAGGCGATGGCCGAGGAGGAGGACGGCCACCGCGACTCGCTGATCGAGCTGCACCGCAAGCGATTCGGCGACCGCATTCCGCTGATCCGGCGCGAGCATGTCAGGGGCTATTACGAGCGCAAGCCGGACTGGCTGGTGCGGCCGCTCGGCATCGAGCATGTGCGCCGGCAGGCCGAGGACATGGAGCGGCAGGCCTACCGCTTCTATGTCGAGGCCGCCAAGCGCACCACCGACGCCTCGACGCGCAAACTGCTCGACGATCTCGCTCTGGCCGAGCAAGGCCATGAGAGCTCGGCGCACGAACTGGAGCAGCAGCACGTGCCGGGTGCGGTCAAGGAGGAGGAAGCGAGCGCCGAGCAGCGCCAGTTCATCCTCACCTATGTGCAGCCGGGGCTGGCCGGGCTGATGGACGGCTCGGTGTCGACGCTGGCGCCGATCTTCGCCGCCGCCTTCGCCACCCATGCGACTTTCCAGACGTTCCTCGTCGGCCTCGCCGCCTCGATCGGCGCCGGCATCTCCATGGGTTTCACCGAGGTCGCCTCCGACGACGGCAAGCTGTCGGGGCGCGGTTCGCCGCTCAAGCGCGGCCTGACCGTCGGCATCATGACGACGCTGGGCGGGCTCGGCCACGCGCTGCCTTACCTCATCCCCTATTTCTGGACGGCCACGATCGTCGCGGCGGTGGTGGTGTTCTTCGAGCTGTGGGCGATCGCCTTCATCCAGAACCGCTACATGCAGACGCCATTCTGGCGCGCCGCCTTCCAGGTGGTGCTGGGCGGCGCGCTGGTGTTCGGGGCTGGCGTGCTGATCGGGAACGCCTAGAGCAATTCCAGGAAAAGTGTGAGCGGTTTTCCGTCCGGAATTGCGTAAAAACAAGGAGGTAGAGCGGTTCGCCGTTTCCGTGAAACGGTGAAACGCGCTAAGCCGCGCCCTACTGCGTCAGCACCGTTTCCGAGGGGCGCTGGTTGTAGTCGCACTTGCCGGTGGTGGTGTAGAAGAAGTCGGCGTTGCTGACATCGGCGGGCACCGGGTTGCCGCCGTCTTCCCAAGCCTGGTAGCCGGGCTGGCCGCAGGGCACCGCGGTGAAGATGTTGACGGTCTTGCCGGTCGCCACCTCCGGCGTGTTGGTGGCGCTGGTGCCGATATAGAGCCGGTTCGAGGTGGCGGGGTCGTTCGATTTCAGCACCTTCGGGTTGCCCGACGGCACGTCCATCTCCAGATAGAGCTGGTCCATCTGGCTGACGTCGATCACCGCGCCGGCGCCATTGGCAGGATAAAAGGTGTCGGCGCAAGAATATCTGGTGCCGTATTGGTCGGTCTGGATCACCGATCCGGCGGGCAGGCTCTTCTGGAGGGACTTTAGTGTGCCGGTCGTGCACACCTGGCTTTGCACCACTGTGCTGGTGGAGCCGTTGACAGTGCTCACCGTGGTCGTGCCGTAGCCCTTCGGATCGCCATAGCCGTTATAGCTATAGCTGATCGTCATCAGCGGCTTGGCCACCGTGTCGCCGAACTTGGTGCCGTAGAGCGTCATGGTCTTTGCCCAGTAACCCGACACCTTCGTCACCTTGAAGGTGGACTGCACCAGCGCCGGCGTCTTGCGCACCGCGGAGCCGACGCCGACCTGCACCGTGTTGATCCGCGCGATCTGCATGAAATTGGTCGGCATCGGATAGCTGGCCGTGGCGGTGAAGGTCGCCGCGCCGAAACTGTCGACATTGACGCTGGTGAGCGTCGCCGTGCCCTGGCCGCTATTGGCCGCATAGGCCTGCTGAAGCGCCGTCTGGCGGTCGGCCAGCGATGTCGTGGTCGGCAGCGTGGTGATCGAGATGATCGCCGCGTCGAGCGCGTTCTGCATGTCGCTGCGGGTCGTCACCGCCGAGGTGTAGTCGACCGAAAAGCCGACTGCCGTCACCAGCGGGATCGTCAGCAGCACCATCATCGGCATCATCGAGCCGTGGCAGTGCGCGAAAAATCGCCTCAACGCGCTGGCCACCGCGGCCAGGCTGAACTTTCGGGCGGAACGGGACATTTCAGGGCCTTCGTCGTCTTGGGCAGCAAGTTGGTCGGGCGCGAAGCATGCGCCAAAGCGGTGCATGAATATTTAAGCGGTTTTGAATGTTTCGTGAGCGGGACGTGATCTTCCCTTCCCCCCTTGTGGGGGAAGGTGGATCGGCGCGCAGCGCCGAGACGGATGAGGGGTGTTCCAGCGGAGTGAGACGCTGGCGAACTCCGACCGGATAAGTGGCGCCGCCAAGCTGGAGCACCCCTCATCCGTCGCCTTCGGCGACACCTTCTCCCACAAGGGGAGAAGGGGAAGACCCCCCGCCGCTTGCCCCTCAACCCCGCCCCTGCTAAAGCGCGCCGCATGACGACGCCGCTCGACCACATCCGCAATTTCTCCATCGTCGCCCATATCGACCATGGCAAATCCACGCTTGCCGACCGGCTGATCCAGCTCACCGGCGCGCTGGAGGAGCGCGACATGAAGGAGCAGGTGCTGGACTCGATGGATATCGAGCGCGAGCGCGGCATCACCATCAAGGCCCAGACCGTGAGGCTCAACTACCGCGCCAAGAATGGCGAGGACTATGTGCTGAACCTCATCGACACGCCCGGGCATGTCGACTTCGCCTATGAGGTGTCGCGTTCGCTCGCCGCCTGCGAGGGGTCGCTGCTGGTGGTGGACGCAAGCCAGGGCGTCGAGGCGCAGACGCTCGCCAATGTCTACCAGGCCATCGACAACAACCACGAGATCGTCGTGGTGCTGAACAAGGTCGACCTGCCGGCGGCCGAGCCCGAGCGCATCCGCGAGCAGGTGGAGGAGGTGATCGGCCTCGACGCCTCCAACGCCGTGCTGATCTCGGCCAAGACCGGCCTTGGCGTGCCGGACGTGCTGGAGGCGATCGTCCACCAATTGCCGCCGCCGCGCGAGGGTGACATCGCAGCACCCCTGAAAGCCATGCTGGTCGACTCCTGGTACGACGCCTATCTCGGCGTCATCGTTCTGGTGCGCATCATCGACGGCGTGATGAAGAAGGGCCAGACCATCCGCATGATGGGCACCGGCGCGAAATATCTCGTCGAACGCACCGGCGTGTTCAAGCCGGCCCGCGTCAATGTCGACGAGCTCGGCCCCGGCGAGTTCGGCTTCTTCACCGGCTCTATCAAGGAAGTGGCCGACACCCGCGTCGGTGACACCATCACCGAGGACCGCCGCCCGACGCAGAAGGCGCTGCCAGGCTTCAAGCCGGCGCAGCCGGTGGTGTTCTGCGGCCTGTTCCCGGTCGACGCCGCCGATTTCGAGGACCTGCGCGCCGCCGTCGGCAAGCTGCGCCTCAACGACGCCAGCTTCTCCTATGAAATGGAGACCTCGGCCGCGCTCGGCTTCGGCTTCCGCTGCGGCTTCCTCGGGCTGTTGCATCTGGAGATCATCCAGGAGCGGCTGGAGCGCGAGTTCAACCTCGACCTCATCGCCACCGCGCCCTCCGTCGTCTACCGCATGAACCTCATCGACGGCACGGTGAAGGAGTTGCACAACCCGGCCGACATGCCCGACGTGGTCAAGATCGCCTCGATCGAGGAGCCGTGGATCCGCGCCACGATCCTGACCCCCGACGACTATCTCGGCGGCATCCTGAAACTCTGCCAGGACAGGCGCGGCATCCAGGCCGATCTCTCCTATGTGGGAAAACGCGCCATGCTGACCTACGACCTGCCGCTCAACGAGGTGGTGTTCGATTTCTACGACCGGCTGAAGTCGATCTCAAAGGGCTACGCCTCCTTCGACTATCATTTGACCGACTATCGCGAGGGCGACCTTGTGAAGATGTCGATCCTGGTCAATGACGAGCCGGTCGACGCTTTATCCATGCTGGTGCACCGCTCGGCGGCGGAAAAGCGCGGGCGCCAGATGTGCGAGAAGCTGAAGGAGCTGATCCCGCAGCATCTGTTCAAGATCCCGATCCAGGCGGCCATCGGCGGCCGCATCATCGCCCGCGAGACCGTCTCGGCGCTGCGCAAGGACGTCACCGCCAAATGCTACGGCGGCGACGTGACCCGCAAGCGCAAGCTGCTGGACAAGCAGAAAGAGGGCAAGAAACGGATGCGGCAGTTTGGGAAGGTGGATATTCCCCAGGAAGCGTTTATCCAGGCGCTGAAGATGGGGGATTGAGGGCCCCGGCGATCGTTTTGTCGTGCAGCATTTAAAATGTCGGCCCCGCGAATCGACCGCGGGCTTCTAGCAGGAGAGTTGCCCGCAGGCAGTGAGGACCGGCTGCGCGGCTCTGAGCTTGCTCGGTGGAGCGGGCACGTAACTGTCTTGCTACGCTTCCCTGACACACCAATCCCTATCACACGGCTGCAATAGTAGATGTGCAAGGCTACATCGGTGCCGGTTGAGATATGGCCGAATAGTCATGAAATCTGCCGAAAGGCCGGCAATTCTGGCCGGGGGACAATTTGTCCCGACTATGCGCAAACGTATTTACGGGATGTAACCAAACTGGTTACATCTTGAGTCGGTGGAGGCGGTGGGATTCGAACCCACTGGACCCAAGGTCGGAAGCCCGGACCAGCTACCAAGCCGCCCCCACCACGACTTCCCCGGATGGCTCGGGGAAGAAGGCACCCGCAGCGGGATGCGCCATCCAGCGACGCCCGGTGGGGCGGGAGTGTGATCGCTTTGCAAGGGTCGAATCACTCCCCTCCATCGCGCTGGAGCCGGAATTGAAAGGTGACTCGATCAATTAACACAAGAGTCCCGACCCGCGATTCGCGGGTACGACGGGCTTTCTGGGGATAACTGGCAATGGCCGGTGAAAACCCGACAGAGATAAAGGGTCGTGTCGCGCGCATACCGGTATAAAAGACCAAATTCCCTGACGACAGCGTAGAATGACTCAGTTATTTTCCCTCTCGAACGGGGGAGGGAATAATGCCGCGATGCAAGGTTGTGGCGTATCTAGTAGAGGTGCGCAAACTCAATGCCTCGTCAAAGCAGAACCTGAAATTTGGTTCATTCGACGGGACGGCCGACCTTCGAGATACGATTCTGAAGTATCTCCAGAAGATGGTCACATATAGCAAGGTCGCTCACTTTCAGAAGACCTTCAAAGTGGTCTTGGACAAGCCAGCCAACACCGGCGCCTTGACGGGCATGGTCTTTGCTGGCGACTATGGCCAGGCGTCAGACATCATCGACGCCGACAGCGGCAAAACCACCTACAAGAAAAAGAAGACCGAATCGCTGCCCTCGCCATTTTATTTTCACCTCGAGCTGCCTCCAAATGAAACCCGAGGAATCCTGTGTTTGCAGCAATCTGGTTTGAATGGCGTAAAGAGTCTGTTTGAGGGCGCAATCGCTGGCCAGCTACAGAAATATTACCCAGACTATCGCCTTCACGTAAGAAGTATGACACTCGCGGATGCTCTTAAGGAATATTTGAAAACAGGGAGTGTATAAGAAATAACTGTTGAGAAGCATGAGATACCGGCGGATATTGCTGATGCTTTTGGGGGGATAAAAAAGGCGTACCCGGGCGTGTTCTCTTATTCCGTTCGTCCTTCGAACGGTCTCTTCAAGAAGGACGGTCTAATTGCGTTTGCCAATGGACAGAAAGAATTGGACGATGTCTTCGAGTTCGGCGAGCATGGGTTTGACGTTGTTACCACCAAGATCCGAGTTGGTGGCGAAATACGGAAGATAAATCTCACAAAGCCAAATAGCATCAATAGTTCGTTCGACATCACTGATGACGTAAAGTTTGGACCCGATGGTTATCCAACTAGGGACAGCCTTGCCAAAGAATTCAAGGAGATAGTCGCCGAAATAGCAAAGCGCGGCGGTATAATGCTATGACTAGCAAAATCGATATTAGAATGATCGTACGCGATCATTTTGCTACTCTAAAGGACGAAGGCACAGATAAAGTTAGCGTTGCAGATTACCTGGTTATGCTAGGCGCGCCAATAGCTTTGGCGTTACTGGCATGGGCTCTCGGGTTTTCGATACCAGATGCATACGTAGGAACGCTAGTATCTGTTTTTGCTATATTTGCGGGACTTCTCTTTAACGTGCTTGTATTGATATACTCATTTGCTGATTCTTCACGCGGCGCCAACAAGGAATTGAGAGATAGGCTTTTAAGGCAGTCTTTTTCCAATATTTCATTCACTATAGTTTCGTCATTGGTAATCGTTTTTTTGCTTACAAGCCTGCTATTCACATGCGGCATTACGCAGCGGATATTGGAAACGCTGGCAACCGCAATTGCTATCAACTTCTTCCTCTCTCTTCTGATGGTTTTGAAGCGAATTCATGTCCTGCTTAGGGACAAGTTTGGCGGCTAGGGCCGTCTTTTACGCAACATCGCGTGCGCCTTGTGCTTAGGCGAGGCCGCCTTCACCAATCCGGCCGTAGGGTAAGGCGCTAGCGATCTGGAGTGCCGCGCGGCGATCGTAACGGAAATCGGAATCAGCGCGCTGCGACGCAACCGTCGCTTGATCGTTGGCTCTTCGGACTAGTAACCTCTTGCTGGCTTCACACTTCACCATCTCCCCACCTCGTTGTATCCTCTCCCCGGGCTTGGGGAGACATCACATGCGCTCCACCTCGGACACCGTCGCCGCGATCGGCCTCGCCATTGGCGGCGCTTTGGGCATGGCGGGCACTTTCGTTGGCAGCGACGCGCTGCGCGAGACGCTGTGGACCATCGACGGCGCGGGCATCGTCGTCGCCGCGGCGCTGCTGACGATAAAATACCAGCGGCTCGGCAATGATCTCGTCGCGGCCGGCTTCCTGACTTTCCTCGCCGGCGAAAGCCTGCTTCTGGCCGGCAATGCGGCGGGCCTGCAGGCCTCAGTGCCTTCCTATGCCGGCGGCATTGCGCTGTGGGCGGCGGGGCTGGTCATGGTTAGCGCGCAGGCCACCTTCGCGCTCTGGATGCGGCTCACGGGGCTCATTGCCGCCGCGCTCTTCACTGTTTCGGTGCTGATGATCCTGTGGGGCGCGCCGCTTTTGCCCACCTCGTCGCCGCTGCCGGCGCTCGGCTATCCGTTCCTGGTGCTGACCTTCGTCGGCTGGATCTGGACTTTGCTGAAAGCGGAGCGCTGAGTGCCAGGGCCATGGCCGCGCCGCTCGAACTCCGCAACAGCCCGTCGGGAAAGATCTTTCCGGCGCTCGGGCCGTTCCTGATCGGCGGCGTCTTCGGCTTCGGCGCGCTGCAGGGCGTGGCCTCGGGCGCGGATGGAGGGCATGTGCTGTGGATCGCGCTGCTCGCCGCCGCTTGTCTCGGGCTCGGCGCCTTTATCGCGCGCGGCGCTTTCGACACTTCGGTCAAGGTCGTCTTGGATCAGCGTGGTTTCCGCGATGCTCGCGCCGGCGACGTGCTGGTGCCGTGGAGCAAGGTGCGGAGCGTGCGGCTTGCCGCCGGCGGCAAGGGCGCGGCGATGCTCAATTTCGAGCTCACCGGCGAGCCGCCCGACGAAATCCGCTATTCCTCCGCCAACGCCTTCGGCCTGATGCCTTTCGGCCGGAACATTGTGCATATGGAAATCTCCTCGCTCGACGTGCGGGGACAGGACTTGTTGGACGCGGTGAAGACGTTTGCACCGCATGTGGTGGTGAGGCGGTGATTCTTCCTTCCCCCCTTGTGGGGGAAGGTGGATCGGCGCGCAGCGCCGAGACGGATGAGGGGTGCTCCAGCGGAGTGAGACGCTGGCTTTCCCTGGAGCACCCCTCATCCGGCCGCTGCGCGGCCACCTTCCCCCACAAGGGGCAGGGCTGTCCGGGGAAAGTTAGACATAGTCGAGGCTCATCTGATCGGGAGAGCAGCGGGGGTACCTTCGACTTGGATTGACGGGCGGCGGTTTGTCGATGGCGGCGATGTGGCGCCGCTCGAACAGGCATCGTGTCACCAGGTCGGTGAAGCGCAGGATCGGCAGTGCAACGCGATATGCGCGCGCTGCAATGCGCAACAGCGCATAGGCGATCATGGCGGCGAAGAGCTGCAGGCGGATGGCGTTGTCATTGTTGCCGAGGAACTTACGGATCTTGAGGTGCTGCTTGATCCAGCGGAACAGGAGCTCAATCTGCCAGCGCCCCTTGTAGAGGGCTGCTATGTCGGCGGCCGAGCGCTCGAGATCGTTGGTCAGCAGCGTGATGGTGTCGCCTTCGTCTCGCTTCACGATGATGCGACGCAAGCGGATCGGCAGTTTGGAATCGCCTTTGCTGGCAAAGCTCACCTCGGCATCCTCAAGCACGGTGAAGCCATCGCCGTGCATGGCTGCGAGGGGACGATCGCACACCAGCTTGAGCCCCATGTTGGTTTTGGGCCGGGTGACGAAGAAGGCTTGCGCCGCCGCGATCGCCGTCCACCAGCCGTAGTGGCAGTAACCCTTGTCGAACACGTAGGTCGCACCGTCTTCGATAGAGATGGTGCGGCCGATCTGGGCGTCGTTGACGTTGGCATCGGTGATGTCGAGGACGCGCGGACAGTCGCTGTCTGGATCATAGACGATATGCAGCTTCATGCCGCGGATGCGGCCGTTCGACTTGGCCCAGTCGCAAAGCTTGCCGAGCGGGATGGGCGTGGAATCGATCAGCCGCAGCATGGCACTGCCTTCGCGACGCATCTGCCGGTCGAGTTGGCCTGCAAGCAGGGCGAACGTCTCGGCGAAGACGGCTACAGGGCGGCGCCGGTTGGCGTCCGACAAGGTCGAGCGCCGCAACAGGTCGCTGCCGAGGTGGTAATGGTGCTGGCAGTTGGCGTTCCAGCCGGCTTGCAGGCTGCGAAGGCTCGTCGCGCCGCTGAGCTGAGCATAGATCAACACCACGAGATGGTCCCAGCTCTTGAACGACTTGTCATACGCATCCCCGTCATGGCTATCCACAATCGTCTGGAAGCGGCGACGATTGATCGGTTCAACCAGCTTGCCAAGAATGCTAGGCGTAAAGCGCATGCCCCGTTCCCTTTCTGAGTCTCGACAACCAGAAGGTAGACGGAAAATCCCCGTCTTACGGGGCATGCACATGCGGCATTTCGATTCACCCGAACCTTTCCCCGGACAGCCCTGCACAAGGGGGGAAGGGGAGGTCGCGCCCCGCCTCCACCCGTGCTCTACTCCCCCAGGGACCTCGCCATGATTCGCGCTCTGCTCGCTCTCCTTCTCCTCACCACGCCGGCCGCCGCCGCCGACATGTCGGTCTTCGTGCGCAACCAGCGCTCGGACGGCGTGGCGCTCGAGCTGTTCAGCCGCGACAGCCAGAAAGTCTGGCCGGGCGGCGACAAGGTGTTCCTGATCCGGCCGAAGGCGAAGAAATCCGTGCCGATCTCCTGCGAGCCCGGCGAGCATATCTGCTGGGGCGCCTGGGTGGACGGCGACGATTCCGTCAGCGCCGGCGTCGGCCCCGACAACGACCAGCCCTGCGACACCTGCTGCTTCATCTGCGTGGAGCATTCGACAGAGACGGTGGACCTGGCGGAGTAGCTCTTCCCCTTCTCCCCTTGTGGGAGAAGGTGGCTCGGCGCGCAGCGCCGAGACGGATGAGGGGTGCTCCAGCGGAGTGCAACGCTGGATATTTGAGCAATCACGAAGGCCGGCTAATCTCGCACCATGCCGCACCAACCCGTAACCTCGACCAAACGCAATTTCGCCCGCTCTATGCGCCGCGAGCCTACGGAGGCAGAAGACCGCCTGTGGCAAGAATTGCGCGGCCGGCGACTCGACAATATCAAGTTCAAGCGGCAGGTGCCGATGGGCCGATACGTGGCGGACTTTGTCTGTGCCGAGGCCAGGCTCATCGTCGAAATCGACGGCAGCCAGCATGCGGAATCGCGGCATGACCAGGAACGCGACGCCGTATTGAAGGCCAGGGGCTTTCGCGTGCTGCGGTTCTGGAACGACGATGTGCTGAAGGAACTCGATGCGGTGTGCGATACCATCATCGCTTATGTTAGGGATCAAAGTCTGGAGCCTTGGCGCTAGCGAGGTTCAGGCGGTTTCGCCAAGCTGGAGCACCCCTCATCCGTCTCGGCGCTGCGCGCCGAGCCACCTTCTCCCACAAGGGGAGAAGGAGGAGGTCGCGCCAGATTTCACCCCACTATTTTCCTCCCCACCCCTTGGCATCGCCACGCCTCGTGCCATCATCTGCCATCGGCCGTGGGGGCCGATTCTGTCTCGGGGGTTCTCATGTCCATCTCTTTCGCGCGCCGCGCCGCCGCCGCGCTTTCGTTTGCCGTCCTCATCGCGCCCGCCGCCCATGCCGGCGACGTCACCTTCCAGATCAGGAACAACCATCCCAACGCCATGCGCGTCGAGCTCTACAGCCAGGACCGCGACTATGTCTGGCCGGGCGACGGCAAGGATTTCTATCTCGACGACGGCGAGACCAAGCAACTGCCGATCTCCTGCAACGAGGGCGAGAAGATCTGCTACGGCGCCTGGGTGGACGGCGACGAAAGCACCTATTGGGGCGTCGGCCCCAACAATCAGGAATCCTGCGAGGACTGCTGCTACACCTGCAGCGGCGGCCAGACCGAGGAGATCGACCTGGAGGAGTAGACGCCGAAGCTGCTGATTCTCCCCCCTGTGGGCCGGTCACGGGGAGAAGGTGCCGGCACAGGTGGATGAGGGGTGGCGCTGACGGCGCGACCCTGGGCAAAGGCAGGCAGCCGGCGCTCAAACTGCAGACGCCGGCGCTGCCCCTCATCCGCCCGCCCGGGATTGGCCAAAGCCGCCCGAACCTCGTCATTCCTGGGCGGAGCAGCCGCGAAGCGGCGTCGCGGAGACCCTGGAATCCATGCCATGACTTTGAGCGCAGGATGCATCAGAGCAGAATTCTGCACCCTTGCGGCGCTCGGAAATCACGGCATGGATCCTCGGGTCTGTGCGCGTCGCTTCGCTCCTTGCTCCGCCCGTGGATGGCGACTTCGCGTAGGCTTTGGCCAATCGCCTAGGCATCCGCCACGCATATATCCCTAAGCCGGGAACCGGCCGGCCCGGAGACCGTTTCGAAATTCGCTCCGGCGAGTCATATGGTGGTGGTTTCGAGAACCGGAGCGGAGCGGACATCAGGTCCGTGAGCACCGGAAGCGCAGAAACCGCCGGCAGATGGCCGCCGGAGTAGAATTTCCAAACGGTCTCTCAGCTCTTGCTGGAGGCCAGCACAAGCACCGGCTTCTCGCTGTAAAGCTGCGGGAACAGCGCCTTGAGATTCTCGATCTTGGGCAGGTCGTTGTAGACGATATAGGGATAGGTCGGGTTCAGCGTCAGGAAGTCCTGATGATAATCCTCGGCCGGATAGAAGGTCTTGCCGGTTTCCAGCGTGGTGACGATCGGCTTCGAAAACACCTTGGCCTTGTCGAGCTGGGCGATGTAGCTCTCGGCGACCTTCTTCTGCTCGTCATTCTCGGCGAAGATCGTCGAGCGGTACTGCGTGCCGGAATCCGGCCCCTGGTAGTTGAGCTGCGTCGGGTTGTGCGCGACCGAGAAATAGACCTGCAGCAGCTGGCCGTAGGTGACCTTCGACGGGTCGTAGGTGATCTCGACGGATTCGGCATGGCCCGTGCGGCCGGTGCCGACCACCTCATAGACGGCGTTCTCGGCGCTGCCGCCTGTATAGCCGGAGACCGCCTTGCTGACGCCCTTGACGTGCTGGAAGACGCCCTGCACGCCCCAGAAGCAGCCGCCGGCGAAGATCGCCTTCTTGGTGCCGCTCGCCGCCTTCTCGTCCATTGCCGGCGGCGGGATCACCACCGCGTCCTCGGCCGAGCGGGCCGGGCTCTGCCAGAAGACGGCCGCGGCGACTGCCGCAAGGCCAAGCGCCGCAAGCGCGCCGCGGGTGAAGAATGGCCGCGCGGCTTTTGTCTTTATGCCGTTCATGTCCTGATCTCCTGTAATTGTCTTAAGTATATAGGAAGGAAGCCATCGGGAGGTTCTCACTTTGCCGTGCGGCGGCGTGTAATCGCCAGCGGCGCTCCCCCTCTCCGTCTCGGCTTCGCCGAGCCACCTCTCCCCCACCTTTGGCGGGGGCGAGGAACCCAGGCTTGCGAAGGCCTCTCCGTGGCTCATTGGCGTTGCTCGCCCTTCGCGGTTAGCGTTTCCTCGCCCCCGCAAAGCGGGGGAGAGGTGGATCGGCGCGCAGCGCCGAGACGGAGCGGGGGCCAGCGCTGACATTCGCGATTGGCTGCGAAGCCGGCTGCCCCGCGAGCTCAGCCTCACTGAGCAGTGCTATCCGCCGGCTTCATGGCGTCCGTCGCCGGCTTCATGGCGTCGGTTGCAGGCTTCATCGCATCCACCGGTTTCATGGCATCCGTGGTCGGCTTCATCGCCTCAGTGCTCATCGCGTCGGGCTTCATGGCGTCGGCCGGTTTCATCGCGTCCGTCGCTGGCTTCATCGCATCCGTCGCCATGGCATTGGCGGGCTTCATGGCGTTGGTCGTGTCGTCGGCGCGGGCGCCGGCAACGAAGACCGCGGCGGAAAGCGCGAGGGCCAGAGCCGGCAGCGTGAGGAACTTGGTCATCAGATAGTCTCCTTGGTTTGGCGCGCGCATGCGGGCCTTGGTGAAGCGTTGCCGCCCATGCGGCCCCGCGCGAAAGGGAATGAAAAATCAGTTGGCGGCGGCAGCCAGGATCGGCCCGCCGCGCGGCGCCTGCACCAGCACGGCGGTGGCCAAGCCGCCGCTGGCCGCCGGCAGCGGCAGCGTCGTTGCGTCGCCGTTCCAGCTGCCGAGCCTTGTCAGCGCATGCACGACATTGGCGTGCGGCAGCGTGCGGCCGGTGTTCTCGCCGCGCGCCACCGGCACCTCGACGACGCCTCTGTTGTAACGCACCAGCCAGATGTCGGCGCCGCCGCCGGGCGCCTTGCCGGCGCCGATGCTGACCTTGCCCGGCCCAAGCAAAAGCTCCGGACCCTGCGGGTGGCCGCTGTTGGCGATGAGGCCCTGGATCTCGCCCGGCGCCGCGCCCACGGCGTCATGGCTGCCATTCACCACCACCTGCGGCGTGAACGGCCCGTCGCGGCCGAGCGGCGGCTCATAGGTCACCTGGCGATCGGTGAATTCCTTGCGGCCGAAGGTGTCCTTCCAGCCGAGATAGTCCCAATAGGTGACGTTGAACGACAGCGCCAGCACACCCGGCTGGTCCTTGACCTTGATCAGGTTGGCGTTGGCCGGCGGGCAGGACGAGCAGCCCTGGCTGGTGAACAGCTCGACCACGGTCAGCGGCTGGGCGGCCGCGGCGCCGATGGTGGCCGCGAGCATCGCGCCGGCGCGCAGGCTCGTCTTCAATCCGGTCATGGGAAGCAATCTCCGTAGCGGGGTCATGCTCCCATTTCGCCGGGGCGGATCGCTTCGTTACAGCCTTCACCGGTTTGTGATAGCAGCCCTCCGCTTCTCCTCCGATCGCGGACGAAGGCTCACCCGTTCGCCGCGCGGCTGTCTTCCGGCGCTTCGGCCCTTTCCGTCAGCCCGTAATCGCGCACGACCTGGGCGATGCGCAGACGATAGCCGGCAAAGATGCCGCCGCGTCCGGCCTGCTGCGCCTGGCGGTGCTCCTCGGTGTTGCGCCAGTCTTTCACCGCTTCCTCGTCGCGCCAGAAGGACAGCGACAGCATGCGCTTCGGATCGGTCAGACTCTGGAAGCGCTCGACCGAGATGAAGCCGTCGATGCTCTCGAGCAATGGCCTGAGCTCGGCGGCGATGCCGAGATAGGCATCGCGCTTTCCTTCCGCCGGCTCGACCTCGAAGATGACAGCGATCATGCCTCTATTCCTTCCTTGACGGTCACGTGGGTGCGAAAGAGCTGCCTTGGACCATGCGGCCCCGACACCAGCTTCAGGAAGACGCGATCTTCCTTCAAGATGAACTTCTCGCGCCTGGCGAACTCGTAATTTGCCTTGCCCGCGGGGTCGGCGGCAAGCCGGGCGCGATAGGCCTCATAGGCGGCGAGGCTTTCGATGTTGTAGGCGGCGTAAGCCGTGGTGGACGAGCCTTCATGTGGCGCGTAGTAGCCGATTAGCTCGGCGCCGCAGCGCGGAATGGCCTGGCCCCAGGCGCGCGCATATTGCTCGAAGGCCGCCCGGCCGAACGGGTCGATCTCGTAGCGGATGAAGCAGGTGATGGTCATGTCGGTCTCCTCGTCGGTTGGCTTGCGCACATCGATGCTTCGACCGTGATCGAAACATCGCTGGCGGCTCTGTGCTAGAGCAGGATGACGTTTCGTCGAATCGTCATCCTGCTCTAACTCTTTGTTGGAGCATGATCTTTTCCGAAAACCGGTTCCCACTTTTCGGGATCATGCTCTAGGCATCCTCCTGTCAGGAGTGTTTGCCCGGGCTGCTTGAGATGACCCCAGAATAATGCTTCCCTGACGGGAATGCTTCGATGAGGATCGAACCATGCGTGAAGGACCCGATATCGCCCGCATCGCCAGCCTGGTCGGCGACCCGGCCCGCGCCAACATGCTGAACGCGCTGATGGGCGGCACGGCGCTGACGGCGTCGGAACTGGCGCTGGAAGCCGGCGTGTCGCTGCCCACGGCTTCCTCGCATCTGTCCAAGCTTATGGAAGGCGGCTTGCTGACCTTGGCCAGCCAGGGCCGTCACCGCTATTACGGGCTGGCCAGCGCGCAGGTGGCCGGCATGATCGAGGCGATCATCGGCGTCGCCGAGGCGGTCGGCCCGAAGCGGGTGCGGCCGGGACCGCGCGACGCGGCCATGCGCGTGGCGCGGGTCTGCTACGACCACCTCGCCGGCGAGCAGGCGGTGGCGATGCTCGACCGGCTCTTCGACAGGAAGCTTTTGCTGCGCGAGGACAACGAGATCCGCCTCTCGTCAGCCGGCGCCTCGCATTTTTCCGCGCTCGGCATCGAGATCCAGGCCAAGGCGCGGCGGCCGGTGTGCCGCGCCTGCCTCGACTGGAGCGTGCGGCGATCCCATCTCGCCGGCACGCTCGGGGCCGCTATCCTAGACAGGATCATCGCCGAGAAATGGGCCCGCCGCGAGAAGGACAGCCGCGCCGTGGTGTTTTCGCCCGGAGGAAAGCGGGAGTTCGAAAGGGTGTTTCTGTCCTAGGGGGCGCGCACTAACGACAGCCTCGCAATGCTGGCGCGAGGCCCCCCTCTCTGCCCTACCGGGCATCTCCCCCTCAAGGGGGGAGATCGGATGTCACGCTCTCTTTCGCTAATCGTCAACGTTGCAGAAGAGGCGCCGCGCCAAAGCTGCCAATCTCCCCCTTGAGGAGGTTGAGGAGCGGTCCGCGCAATGGACGGAAAGCCAATTGCTTGGCTTTCCGAGCGACGAAAGCCCTGAGCGACAGCGAAGGGCCGCGCAGTCCGGCAGGACAGAGAGGGGGGCGAAGGATCTCGGCATAAGCGACCTTGGGTCTTGCCCGCGATCACCCCCTTTTCAACGCCTTCCCCAGCTTGAAGAACTCCCTCCACGGATCGGCCTTCTTCAGCTGTGCCAGCGTCGTCTCGTCCCCAAGCGGGAAGGCATTCGGCGCAAGGCCCTTCTCGATCTCGGGCCAGGTCACCGGCATCGATATAGTCGCGCCCTTCTTGGCGCGCGAGGAATAGGGCGCGACGGTGGTCGAGCCGCGGCCGTTGCGCAGATAGTCGACGAAGATTCTTCCGGTGCGGGCCTTCTTGGACAGCGTCGCCGTGTAGCGGTCGGGCGCCGCCTGCTCCAGCGCACGGGCGAAGTCGTGGGCGAAGTCCTTGACCTCGTCCCATTCCGCCGAGGGCTTCAGCGGCACCAGCACATGATAGCCCTTGCCGCCGGAGGTCTTGACCAGGTTCGGCAGCGACAGCTCGTCGAGCTGCTTGCGGATGTCGAGCGCCGCCTCGCGCACTTTGGAGATATCGACGCCTTCATCCGGATCGAGGTCGAAGATGATCTGGTCCGGCTTTTCCAGCGCATCGATCGTCGAGCCCCAGATGTGGACCTCGACCACGCCATACTGGACCAGCGCCGCCAGCCCGTCGAAATCCTTGATGTAGAGGATCTGCTCGCCATCGGTCGGATCTTTCATCCTGGCGATCTTGTCGCTCATGCCGGGTGAGGCGTGTTTCTGGAAGAAGCGCTGGCCGTGGACGCCGTCCGGCGCCCGCACGAGGCTCAGCGGCCGGTTGACGACGAACGGCTCCATGCGCGGCCACACCAGCGCGTAGTGGTCGAGCAGGTCCTGTTTCGAAACCTTCTCGTCGGGCCACAGCAGCTTATCGGGATGAGAGAGTTTTATCGATGTCTTCGCCGTTCCGGCCGAAGGCTTTGAGGGCGTCTTTGCGCCCGGCTTTGGCTGGCTCTCGGCCTTTTTCGGCTTTTCCTGCACGACTTCCTCCGCCGGCTTGTCCTCGCGCAGCCCCTGGAACGAGGCGTGGCGGATTATACGGTCGGATGTCCAGCTGCGGAACTCCACCTCGCCGACAAGCTCGGGCTTGACGAAAGTGAGCCCCTTGCCCTTCGGCACCGCGGCCGAGAAGGGCGATGTCTTCGCCTCGAGGCGATCGAGCTTCTTTTTCAGATCCGTCATCACCTTGCCGGAAAAGCCGGTGCCGACACGGCCGGCATAGTGCAGCTTGCCGCCCTCATTGAAGCCGACCAGCAGCGAGCGCAGGCCGCGGCCCGTCTTGTCCGAAGGCAGATAGCCGCCGATGACGAATTCCTGCCTGAGCGTGCATTTCGACTTGATCCAGGTGAGGCCGCGCCCGCTGCGATAGGGCGCATCGGCGCGCTTCGACACCACCCCTTCCAGACCCATGCGGCAGACATGCTGCAGCATGACCTTGCCGGGCTCGTGGAAATGGTCGCTGAAGCGCAGCGCCGAATTTTCGGGCTGCCGGCCCAGCAGTTCGGCCAGCGCCTGCTTGCGTTCGACCAGCGGCTCGCGGCGCAGATCCTCGCCGTCGAGCCGCATCAGGTCGAACACATAATAGATGAAGCGGTCGGCGCGGCGGGCCGAGAGATCCGCCTGCAGCAGCGGGAAGGACGACACGCCGCTGTCGGCCAGCACTACGACCTCGCCGTCGATGATGGCATCGCGGCATTTCAATTTGGCCAGCGCGGCGGTGACCGGCCCCTCGAACTTCCCGGTCCAGTCGAGGCCGGCGCGGGTGAGCAGCCTGACCTCGCTGCCTTCGATCTGCGCCTGCATGCGATAGCCGTCGAATTTCACTTCATGCAGCCAGTCGTCGCCGGTGGGCGCTTCCTTCTCCAGCGTCGCCAGCTGCGGTTCGATGAATTCGAGCCGCCGGGCCTGGCCGGCCTTGGCTTTGGCAGGCCTGTCCGATTGCCAGACTTTCGGTGTCTGCCCCTTGGCCGCCTTGCCTTCGCCAACCTCTTCGATGGTGAGGCCCGATTTCACCGATTTCGGCTCTTCTTCGAGGATGTCCTCGCCAGGACGGGCGGCAGCATCGTCGGATTTGATCAGCAGCCAGTTGTCGCGCTTCTCGCCGGGGCGCGGCCTCAGCCTGACCAGATGCCAGCGGCCGTTGAGCTTGTGGCCCTCGAGATCGAAGTCGATATGGCCCTTCTTCATGCCCTGAGCGGGATCGCCATCCGGCACCCATCTGCCTTCGTCCCAGACCAGGACCGAGCCGCCGCCATACTGGCCCTTCGGAATGGTGCCTTCGAAGGAGGCGTAGTCGATCGGGTGATCCTCGACATGCACGGCCAGCCGCTTCTCATGCGGGTCGAGGCTCGGGCCGCGCGTCACCGCCCAGCTCCACAGCACGCCGTCATGCTCCAGGCGGAAATCGTAATGAAGCCGCGTCGCGGCATGCTTCTGGACGACGAAGATGCCGCCGCCCTGCTTGCCGCGCTTTACCTTACCGGCCGGCTCGGCGGTTTTCTTGAAGTCGCGCTTGGCGTGATATTGTTCGAGGCTCGCCATTGCGTGCTCCTATGCGGACTTGCGCTTCGGCGCGGCCTTGGCCTTCGTTCGTTTCGCCGGCGCTTTGGACGATGCCTTGCCGGCTTTGCCGTCGTCGGCGTTGAGGCTCTTCTTCAGCGCGTCGAACAGGTTAACGACATTGGACGGTTTCGGCGATGCCTTGGCCTTCGGCGCTTTTCTCCCGGCCTTCCTGGAGCGGACCAGCTCGAGCAGCGATTCCTCGTAGCGATCCCTGAACTTTGCAGGGTCGAACTTCGCTTTCCTCTTGTCTATGATAGTCTCGGCCAGCCCGACCATCTCGCCGTCCAGCTTCGCGGACTGGATATCGGCGAAGATCTGGGATGCTTCGCGCACCGTGTCTCCGTAGCGCAGCGTCGTCAGCAGCATGCCTTTGCCGAACGGCTCGATCATCGCCGGGCGTTCGCGCTGATAAAGCACGATGCTCGCGAGGCCGGCCATCTTCTTCTCGGCCAACGCATCGCGAATGACGGCGAAGGCCTCCTGCGAAACCTTGTCTGCCGGCGAGACATAATAGGGCGTGTCGAGATAGACCTGATCGATCGAAGCCTTGTCGACAAAGCCGTCGAGATCAAGCGTGTGCGAGGATTCGATCTGCACCGCCTCGATATCCTCGTCCTCGATGCGGATGAAGTCGTCCTTGCCGACCTCGAAACCCCTGACCTCCTCATCCTCTTCCAGCGGTTTTTGGCTTTTCTGGTCGACATAGACACGCCGGACCCTGTTGCCGGTCTTGCGGTTGAGGATGTGGAAGGACACCTTTTCGGCGTGGGTGACGACGTTGCTCAGTTGGATGGCGCAGGTGACCAGTGAAAGCTTGAGATAACCGCTCCAGGCGGGGCGCGGCGCCATGACGAACACTCCTTGCAGCATCGGGGGCAACATCGGACAAACCGAAACGGCCGGAACGCCGCTTCGGTTCCCGGGGACGGGAAGGCCGACGCCATGCGCCGGCCTTATCAGCAGCTACTCGGCCGCCTGCAGTTGACCTTGCTTTCGGCGATCTCGGTGAGCTTGCGGTCGGTCGCCTCTTCTTCCTTGAGGTTCTTGGCCAGCACATTGGCACAATCGCTGCGGCCGAGCTGCTTGGCCCACGCGATCAGCGTGCCGTAGCGCGTTATCTCATAGTGCTCGACGGCCTGCGCCGAGGCGATCAACGCGGCATCGAGGACCTCCTTGTCGTCGACATCGCCGCTCACCTCGTCGGCCTCCGCGAGGATGCCGTCGATGGCCGGGCAGTTGACGGTCTTGGCCTTGACGCCATGCAGCTCGAACACCTGCTCGACCCGCTCGATGTGACCCTTGGTCTGCGTGAGATGCTTCTCAAAGCCGGCTTTCAATTGCGGATCGGTCGCCTTGTCGATCATCTTCGGCAGCGATTTTTCGATCTCCTTCTCGGCATAATAGATGTCGCGCAGCGTGTGGATGAAGAGATCGTCCAGCGTCTTGATGTCTTTCGAAAAGAAGCCCATGGCGGTTGCCTTTCCATGTTTCGCATTGTCGGGAAGTTGCGCGGCGGACAGCCGTCAACATGGCCGGGTTCATCCCGGCCCTTGCGGATCAACGTCGTCTTCCGGGACAGGTTCCTGTCCGCCCGGACCCGCGAAAGGAAATTTCCTGCCGTCGGACGAAGGTGAAACGGAAGCGCGGCCAAGCGACATCGGAACGAAACATATGTGATGCAAAAGTCACACGACGCGGAAAGGCGACGAAAGGCACCGAAACACCGCGAATCAGCCGCAATCCGGCCACGATGCAACGAGTTTCGGACCAGAAATTAACATCACGTTCACCGACTATTCACGCCTCGACGCTATGCTCTCGAACAATTCGGACGGGACATCCGAAAGCGGGACAGGGACAGTTAAAATGAACTTCTGGAACCACATTACAGGCTACGCCGCCGCCATTCGCGAATTCGTTGCGCCGACCTACCGGCCGGAGCGCTATTACATGCGCGGCCCGGGGCCGGCCTGCGCGCGCCGCGGCAATTCGCTGGGCGTCGGCGCGAACTGATCATGACCCGGCTACGCGCCCACCACAGCCGCATCTGCCGGCCGGCCGCCGACCAGCGCGCCACCACCTATCGCGTCGAGCGCCTTGTGCTCGCCGCCAACTGGCGTGCGACAACGCCGCGACTTTGACGCCGCCGCCGGCCGGCTTAATGTCTAATGACATTAAGCAGCCGGGGCCGCCATGACCGACCTGCCCAAAAGTCCCACCTTACCGCGCCAAACCTATGACGCCCGGCAGCCGCTGATCGTCTTTGACGGCGTCTGTGTGTTCTGCTCGGGCTTCGTCCAACTCGTCCTGAAACTCGACCGGGAAAAACGCTTCCGCTTCGCCACGGCGCAATCGCCGCTCGGCGAGTCGCTGTTTCACCGGCACGGCCTGCCGACCGACGATTACGACAGCAACCTCGCCATCATCGACGGCGCCCCCTTCACCAAACTCGACAGTTTCGTCGCGGTCATGGCCGCGCTCGGCTGGCCATGGCGCGCGGCCAAGACGCTGCTCATCCTGCCGCGACCGTTGCGCGACTGGCTCTACGACCGCGTCGCCAGGAATCGCTACGCGCTGTTCGGCCGCAAGGACAGCTGCGAGATACCATCTGCCGAGTTGCGGGAGCGGTTGATCGGCTAAAGCGCGTCGCGATCTTTCAGATTCGCTCCATGCGCTTTAGGTTTTTTGATTTTACGCATGTCTTTATCCCGATACCGGTTCCCACTTTCGGGAGACATGCTTTAAGATCGGCGGGGTGGCCGGGCTGATCGTGCGCTATCGCGGCTGGCTCGAGCCGGCGCACGGTTCGAGCACGGTGGGTTCGCCGGCCGTCCCGCCCAGCTCTCGGCAACCCATGACCGTGCACAGCGTCCAGCCTTCCCCGGTGGCGCCCGACGCCGCGAGCACCAGACGCGGCTGGGGTCCGAGACGCGGCTGATAGACCCACCAGCCTTCCCGCAGCACCGAGCCCTCGGGCGGCTCCATGCCGGCGCCGGAGCCTTTCACCCGCGCCTCGACGACCTGCAGCCCGGCGGGCGACACTTTCCAATCCTCCTGCCAGCGCGTGCGTTCCACCGAATGTGTCCAGGACAGGGTGAAGGCGGCGGCGGCGAGCGTCACCGTCTTGCCGGCGGCGAGGATGCATAGGCTCATGCGGCGCCGGCCGTGGACAGCCGGCGCGCGCGCCAGCAATGCCAGCCGATCCACGCCAGGGCCAGCGCCCAGCCGGTCTCATCGGTGAGCGGCAACGCGACCACCAGGAGCAGGCCGGCTGCGAAAGCGACCAGACGCTCCCACAAGGCCATGCGCCGGGCGAGGAAGCCGACGGCGGCGGCGCCCCACAGCACAATGCCCATGCAGGCCTTGGCGACGATATAGGCGACCTCGACGGGATAGCCGAACGAGGTCGCGATCGGGCCGGCGTCCTGTAGCATGAGGGCCGGCGTGTAGACGGCCATGAACGGCACGACGAAGCCGGCAATGGCGAGCTTGGTCGCCTGGATGCCGATCTTCAACCCGCTTTCCTTGGCCATGGGCGCGGCGGCGAAGGCGGCGAGCGCCACCGGCGGCGTCAGGTCCGCCATGATGCCGAAATAGAAGACGAACATGTGGCTGACCACCAGCGGCACGCCGAGCGACAGCAGCGCCGGACCGGCAAGCGAGGAGGTGATGATGTAGTTGGGGATCGTCGGAATGCCCATGCCGAGCACCAGGCAGGTGAGCATGGTCAACACCAGCGACAGGAACAGATTGTTCTCGCCTATGGAGATGATCCAGCCGATGAAGGTGGAGGCGATGCCGGTGAGCGTCAGCGTGCCGATGACGATGCCGACGATAGCGCAGGCGATACCGACGGGCAGCGCGTTCTTGGCCCCTTCGGCAAGCGAATCGACGCAGATGCGCAGCGTCTCGCGCCCACCCTTGAAGGCGAGGCAGGCAATGACGAGCGCCGCGATGACGAGGCTCAGCACATTGACACCGAAGCGCATGAAGGACGCGGCGGCAAGCCCGAGGGCCAGCCAGAAGACGACGCGGAAGGCGAGCGGTCCGATCAGTGCCGCCAGCGGTGTGCCGAGGATGAGCACGATGGTCAGCGCCAGGCCCATCGTGCCGGCGAAGATCGGCGTGTAGCCGGCAAAGAGCAGATAGACCAGCACGGCGAGCGGCAGCACGAGCGGCCAGTGCTTTCGCACCGCCTCCCAGGGATTGGGCAACTCGGCCTTGGCCATGCCATGCAGCCCGGCCTTGCCGGCCTCCAGATGCACCTGCCAGAAACAGGCGCCGAAATAGAGCAGCGCCGGGATGATCGCCGCCTTGACGACCTCGGCATAAGGGATGTTCAGCGTCTCGGCCATGATGAAGGCGACGGCCCCCATGACCGGCGGCATGATCTGGCCTCCCATCGAGGAGGTCGCCTCGACCGCGCCGGCAAAGGCCGAGCGGAAACCGAAGCGCTTCATCAGCGGAATGGTGAACTGGCCGCTGGCGACGACATTGGCGACGCCCGAACCGGAGATGGTGCCCATCAGCGCGGAGGAGAGCACGCAGACCTGCGCCGGGCCGCCGCGCCATGAGCCGACGAGGCCGAGCGCGAAATCGTTGAACAGCGCGATCATGCCTGCACGTTCGAGGAAGGCGGCAAAGACGACGAAGATGAAGATATAAGCGGCCGAGACATAGACCGGCGTGCCGTATATGCCCTCGGTGCCGAAGGCGAAGGTGTCGACCAGCTGCGCGAAATCATAGCCGCGATGGATGAAGGGCGGCGGCAAATGATTGCCGACGAAGCAATAGGCGAGGAAGATGAAGGCGATCACCGCCAGCGGCAGACCCATCAGCCGTCGCGCGGCCTCGAAGACCAGCACCACCAGCAGCGTGCCGACGACCAGGTCCGGCGTGGTGAGGAAGCCGGAACGGCGGATGAGGTCGGCATAGAAGACCCAGTTGTAAAGACCGGTTGCGAAGCCCAGCACGCCGAGCGTCCAGAACGCCGCCTTCGCCGCCAGGCCGGTGGCGCGCAAATTGGCGATCAGGCCGAAACCGAGCAGCAGCAGGAAGCCGACATGCATGGCCCGCACCACCTGGCTAGGCAGGCTGCCATAAGCGGCGATGTAGATCTGGAAGACGGAGAAGGCGACGGCGATGGCAAAGGCGGCCTTGCCAGCGAGGCCGTCGCCGAAGCCCGGCGGCAGCCCTTCGACCTGTTCTTCGGCGGCGGGGGAAAGAACGGTCGGGGTCTCGGTCATTGGCGGGTTCCTGACGGGCAATACCGTTCTCCGTTGAGGGGAGGGAAACCACGTATGGCGCTCCCCCTCGCCCAGCCTCCGCTTCGCTCGGCTGACCTCTCCCCGAGGGGAGAGGAGATTGTCGGCGTCGCTGCCAACCTCTTCTCCCCACCGGGGAGAATGTGGCCGCGAAGCGGCCGGATGAGGGGGCTGGCGCTGCGCTATGCGATAGCCCTTCCTCGATGGTGAGGGCCTATTTCAGCAGGCCCTTTTCCTTGTAGTAGCGCTCAGCGCCGGGATGCAGCGCCACGGGCATGCCGTCCAGCGCCTTGGCCGGATCGATCGCCTTGGCGGCGGCATGAGCGGCGGTGAGCTGGTCGAGATGCTCGAACAAGAGCTTGGTCATCTGATAGGCGGTCTCGTCGGAGACGTCGGCGCGGGTGATCAGGAAGTTGCCCACCGCGGCGGTCGGGACATCTTCCGCCTGGCCTTCATAGGTGCCTTTCGGGATGACCACGGAAAGATAGGGCGCCCCGATCTTGGCGACGTCCTCGGCCGGCACGGCGACGACGTTGATCGGCACGGAAGTTGCGAGATCGCGGATGGAGGCGACGCCGAGGCCGGCCGACTGCAAGGTGGCGTCGAGCTGGCGGTTCTTGATCAGCTCGACGGACTCGGCGAAAGGCAGATATTCGACGCGTCCGAGATCCTCGTATTTGAGACCGGCGGCGGCGAAGATGGCGCGCGCGTTGAGCTCGGTGCCGGAGGCGGGCGCGCCCACCGACAGGCTCTTGCCCTTGAGGTCGGCGAGCGTCTTGATGCCGGAGTCCTGGCTGGCGACGATCTGGATATAATTGGGATAGATCGCGGCAATGCCGCGCAACTTGTCGAGCTTGCCCGGGAAGCCGGCTTCGGTGTTGCCCTCGGCGGCCATCTTGACGGAATCGCCGAGCGCGAAGGCGATCTCGCCCTTGCCCTGCTGCAGGAGGTTCAGGTTCTCGACCGAAGCCTTGGTCGCCTGAACCTGCGTGCGTGAGCCCTCTATGCCCTTGCCGTAGATTTCGGACAGCGCGACGCCGAGCGGATAATAGACGCCCGACGTGCCGCCGGTGAGCACATTGATGAACTCCTGCGCCCCGGCCGATACGGCGCCGAGACCGAGCGACAGCGCCAAGGCGCCGGCGGCAACAAATTTCGTCCTGAAATCGAGCATAGGGTTTCCTCTCCTGAAAACAGTCGCGCTGCCGCCTCCCCGGCGCGAGACTCGTGAGTTTAGACGGGAGGAGCCAAATGCCAACCCGCAATTCAACGCATTCTGTTTGACCATGATCCTTTCCAAAAAAACCGGGGCCACTTTTTGGGATCATGATCTGGACGAACGGTTGAGTGGCGGCGAAAAAGCGCCGACTTGCGCTTGGCTGCTTTGGGGACGAAAGATTTTTCCGGCGCCTGTCGAAATCGGTCGATGCCGCACGACATAGGTCGGCACGCAACGACGCGGCCTTCAAGAAACGGGAGAAGACCATGCGATACATGCTTTTGATCTACAATGACGAAGCCGCGATGGCGAATGCTCCAAAGGAGCAGACCCACCAGGTGCTCGCGGCCTATGGCGCCTACACCGAAGCGCTGAAGAAATCCGGGGCGTATATCGCCGGCGAGCGGCTGCGCCCGACCCAGGCGGCCACCTCGGTGCGGCTCACCGGCGGCAAGACCAATGTGCTCGACGGCCCCTATGCCGACACCAAGGAGCAATTGGCCGGCTT
This sequence comes from Mesorhizobium sp. M2A.F.Ca.ET.046.03.2.1, assembly GCF_003952425.1. Lineage (NCBI taxonomy): Bacteria > Pseudomonadati > Pseudomonadota > Alphaproteobacteria > Hyphomicrobiales > Phyllobacteriaceae > Mesorhizobium > Mesorhizobium sp. M2A.F.Ca.ET.046.03.2.1. The sequence goes on from NZ_CP034449.1 coordinate 3,044,015, forward strand.
CTACATGATCGAGGCGGCCGACATCGACACGGCCATCGAATGGGGCGCGCGCTGTCCCGCGTCCGCCACCGGCACGGTCGAGGTGCGGCCGATCTGGGAAATGGCAGAGTACGTCGCCGCCGCGGAGTGAGCCGCGATGGATGATCGCTCGGAGATCGCGCGGGCGGCGGCGGAAGCGGCCGCCCGGAGCAGCTACGGCAAGCTGGTCGCCTGGCTGGCGGCGCGCACGCGCGACGTCGCCGGCGCCGAGGACGCGCTGGCCGACGCCTTCGCGGCCGCGCTGGAGCGCTGGCCCAGGACTGGCGTGCCGGCGCAGCCGGAAGCCTGGCTGCTCGCGGTGGCGCGCCGGCGCGATGTCGACGCCGTGCGGCGGCGGCTGACCGGCGAGGCGGCGCGCGATCATCTGCAGCTGATCGCCGAGGAGATGGAGGCGCGCATGAGCGGCGAGGAGCTGCCCGACGACCGGTTGCGGCTGATGTTCGCCTGCGCCCATCCGGCGATCGAAGCCAGCGTGCGCGCGCCGCTGATCCTGCAGACGATCCTCGGCTTCGACGCCGCGACGATCGCCTCTGCCTTCCTGGTCTCGCCGGCGACAATGGGGCAGCGGCTGGTGCGGGCCAAGGCGCGCATCCGCGAGACCGGGATTCCTTTTCGCGTGCCGGAGAAGGCGGAGCTCGGCGAGCGGCTGGGCGCCGTGCTGGAAGCGATCTACGCCACCTTCGCCGAAGGCTGGTCGGATCCGACCGGCACCGACAGCCGCCGGCGCAACCTCGCCGGCGAAGGAATCTGGCTTGGACGGCTGGTCGCCTCGCTGATGCCGGACGAGCCGGAGGCGCTGGGACTGCTGGCGCTGATGCTGTTCGCCGAGGCGCGCCGCTCGGCACGGCGCGGCCCGGATGGAGACTTCGTGCCTTTGGCCGAACAGGATATCGCGCTCTGGGACGACAGCCTGATCGACGAGGCGGAGGCCTTGCTGGCGGGCGCCGCGCAAAGGGGCCTCATCGGCCGCTACCAGCTCGAGGCCGCCGTGCAGTCCGCCCACACGGCGCGCCGGCGCGGCAGCGGCACGGACTGGGCGGCCATCCGCCAGCTTTACGACGCGCTGCTTTCCGTCGCCGGCTCACCGGTGGTGGCGATCAACCGTGCGGTGGCCATCGCCGAAACCGAGGGTGCAACAGCCGGGCTGGCGGCGCTCTATGTGCTGGGCGACGACAAGCGGCTGCAGGACTACCAGCCCTATTGGGCCGCGCGCGCCGGGCTCTTGGCCAGGCTCGGCAACACGAAGCAGGCGGCGCAGGCCTACGACCAGGCGATCGGCCTCGAGCGCGACCCGGCGCTGCGGCGTTTCCTGCAAGGCGAGAAGGCGAAGCTTGTGGGGGGTTAATGTCGGTTTGATCGGTGAGCAGGCGTCATCACCCTTTCCGGGGGATCGCGCAAACGCTGGGGATTGGCGGAAGCCTCTCAACTTCGTCATCCCTGGGCGAAGCAGCCGCGAAGCGGCGTCGCGGAGACCCTGGGATCCATGCCGTGACCTCGATCGTAGGATGCAGCGGAGCAGAATTCTGCACCGTTGCGGCGCGTCGAAGTCACGGAATGGATCCTTGGGTCTGCGCGCGTCGCTTCGCTCCTTGCTCCGCCCGTGGATTGACGAAGTTGGAAGGCTTCAGGCAATCTCCAAGGCATGCGGTCTGCCGAGCCGGCCATGCCAAGCGCCGCCTCGACGACGAAGCCGCCGCTGCCGGCGCGCGTACAGACAATCGTCGGGTCGGTCAAGCCCGCTGATGACGAAGGGCGCCCTAAGCCCCCAGCCCGTCGAACAGAATGGTCGACAGATAGCGCTCGGCGAAGGAGGGGATGACGACGACGAGGTTCTTGCCCTTGTTCTCCGGCCGCGAGCCGACGACGATGGCCGCCTGGAGCGCGGCACCCGAGGAGATGCCGACCGGCACGCCTTCAAGGCGCGCGACCAGGCGGGCATTGGCGACCGAATCCTCGTTCGACACCCTGACGATCTCGTCATAGACGGACGTGTCGAGGATCTTCGGCGCGAAGCCCGCGCCGATGCCCTGGATCTTGTGCGGGCCGGGCTGGCCGCCGGACAGAACCGGGGAGGCCTCCGGCTCGACCGCCACGATATGCAGCGAGGGCTTGCGCTTCTTCAGCACCTGGCCGACGCCCGTGATGGTGCCGCCGGTGCCGATGCCGGCGACGAAGATATCGACCTCGCCATTGGTGTCGTTCCAGATCTCCTCGGCCGTGGTGCGGCGGTGGATCTCGGGATTGGCCGAGTTCTCGAATTGCTGCGGGATGATGGCGTTGGGCAGCGTGGCGGCGAGTTCGTCGGCCTTGGCGATGGCGCCCTTCATGCCTTTCGGCCCTTCGGTCAGCACCAGCTCGGCGCCGAGCAGCGCCAGCATCTTGCGGCGCTCGACCGACATCGTCTCCGGCATGGTGAGGATCAGCTTGTAGCCCTTGGCGGCGGCGGCGAAGGCGAGCGCGATGCCGGTGTTGCCGGAGGTCGGCTCGATCAGCGTGGTCTTGCCGGGCGCAATCTTGCCGGCTTCCTCCAGCGCCTCGATCATGGCGACGCCGATGCGGTCCTTGACGGAGGCGATGGGGTTGAAGAATTCGAGCTTGGCCATCAGGTTGGCGACGATGCCCTTCTCCCTGGCGAACTTGTCCAGCCTGACCAGCGGCGTGTCGCCAATCGTCTCCGTGATCGAATTGAAGACGCGGCCGCGGCCGGGCACGCGCGCGGAGGTGACGGGCTTGTTCATTTGGTTCGCTCCCAGGGCAATGGCATAGGCAAAACAGAATAGGGCTTTCAGCCGCGCAAGATAGGCCGGCCACCTAAAATATCCGAGTGGGGCGGTTGCTGAAAAGCGCGCCGCAGCGGAAATGCATTTTCCGCTGCAGCGGGTTTCAGGAATGGTTTGGTTGAAATCCGGGAACGGCTGACATCGGAGCCTACTGGCGGGCCGCGATGGCGGCCGCCGCGCCCATCATGAAGCCGGCGGCGGTGCGGTTGAGCACCTTCAACGCGCGTGGCGATTTCAGGAACCAGCGCGCCTTGGCGGCCAGCGCCAGATAAGGCACCAGCACCACGAACAGCACGACCACGGTGAGCATCGCCAAAATGGCGTAGTCGGCGAGCGTGATCGTCTTCAGGTCGACGATGGTCGGCGTGATGGCGAGATAGAAGATCATCGTCTTCGGATTGCCGAGCGTCACCGTCAGCCCGGCGATGAAGCTCGACAGCAGCCCGCCCCGGGCCTTGCGCGCCTCGACGGTCTCGGGCGTGATACCGCTGGTCCAGAAGCGCCAGGCGAGGAAGGCGAGATAGGCGACGCCGGCCCATTTGATGGCGAGGAAGACCATGCCGAAGGTCTGGGCGACGAAGGCCAGCCCAAGCACGACGGCGGTGAGATAGGTTAGGTCGCCGAGCAGCAGGCCAAACGACATGGCAAGCGAGGAGCGGAAGCCGGAGCCGAGCGCGCGGGCGACCAGCGCCGTGACGCCGGGGCCCGGAATGGCGGCGGCGACGCCGAGGGCTGCGCTGTAAGCGAGGAATCCGGTGAGTGTCATGGTTGCGGTCCCGAGATAGGGACGCACTTGTCGCACGAAACGGATCGGGAATGAATTCGCTATGGGGCAGATTCGTTTGCGCCAGCCCCCTCATCCGGCCGCTTCGCGGCCACCTTCTCCCCGAGGAGAGAAGAGGTTGGCGCCGACGCTCGCCTGCTCCTCTCCCCTTGCGGAGAGGTCGGATTGCCCCGAATTGCCCTTCGCAATTCGGTTGGCAATCCGGGTGAGGGGGCCCCTCGACGCACGGTCGAACGCCCGACCACCGCTTACCCGCCATACGTCACACGCCAGATCGTACCGTTGCCGTCCTCGGTGAGGATCAGCGCGCCGTCCTTGGCGACAGCGACGCCGACCGGCCGGCCCCAGACCGCGTCGTCGGATATGACGAAGCCGGTGGCGAAGTCGTCATATTCGCCGGTCGGCTTGCCGTCCTGGAACCGTAGCCGCACCACCTTGTAGCCGGTGCGAACATTGCGGTTCCACGAGCCGTGCAGGGTGACGAAGGCGTCGCCCCTATATTCAGCAGGAAAACCGTCAGCCGGGAAGTTGCCGCCACTATAGAAGGCGATGTTGAGCGGCGCCGAATGCGCCTGGATCAGCACGTCGGGCAGCGTGACCTTGCCAGCGAGGTCTGGGCGCGCGCCCTTGTGGCGCGGGTCCTCGTTGTCGCCGATGTAATACCAGGGCCAGCCATAGAACGCGCCGTCCTTCACCGCGGTCGCGTATTCGAAGGGTGTGTTGTCGCCAAGCTCGTCACGTTCGTTGACGACGCACCAGAGCGCGCCGGTCGCCGGCTGCACGGTCATGCCGGAGCAGTTGCGCAGGCCGGTGGCGACGGTCCTGCGGTTGCTGCCGTCGGGGTCGAAGGCGAGCACGTCAGCACGGCCCTGTTCCGCGCCCCAGCCCTCGCCCAGCGGCTGCGATTTCGCCCACGCCTCGACACCGCCCTTCGGCTTCGCCCCCATATCCTCGGCGATGTTGGAGCCGGAGCCGACCGACAGATAGAGCGTCTTGCCGTCGGGCGAAAAGGCGATGTCGCGCGTCCAGTGGTGGCTGGCGGGGATTTTCGCGACGATGGTCTCCGGCTTGGCGGACGCTTCAAGGTCGCCGTCGCGATAGGGGAAGCGCACGACGCTGTTGCTGTTGGCCACATAGACCCATTGCGGCTTGTCGCCCGGCGGATAAAAGGCGATGCCGTAGGGTCGCGTCAGGCGCTTGGCAAAGATCGACGTCTCGGCGACCTTCGCGCTGCCTTGCGCCAGGCGATAGACGCGGACCTGGTTTGCCCGGCTGTCGGCGACGAAGAGGTCGCCGTTCGGCGCCACGCGGACCACGCGTGGACTGTCGATACCCGATGCGACCAGCTCGATGGAAAAGCCCGGCGGAAGCTGTGGCTTCGCGTCCTCCGGGCGATCGGTGACGCCGCCGCCATTGGCGGCGGACTCCGCCACATTGGGTTTCGGCTGATCCTGCGGCTTCAGCAGCCGGCGCACGCCCGGACGATCGGCTTTCCAGTCGCCGAAGGCCTTTTCGCCGCTGAGCAAGGGGGCCTGCTGCGCAAAGGCACCGGTGGCGAGAATCAAGGCAGTGCCCGCAAGGCCGGCGATCCGTATCATGCTGTTCTCCGTCGTCTGCCAATGCGCCTCGCTCGGTCAGGCGCTCCGAGCAGGACATATTGGGCAAACGACCGAAAAGAGAAGCTTGCGCACGCGGATTTGACGGAGCGCCGGAGCTTAGGTCTCCTCGGCATCCAGGTCGTCGTCGAGGCGCTTTTCCAGCTCGACGAGATCGGCCGGCAAGGGCAGGCCCATGGCGCGGAGCTCCCGCAATTTCTCGCGCAGCTGCTCCTGGATCTCGTGATCGTCCTCGGGCTGGTTGATCATTTCCTGAAGCAGGAGGTCGATCTGGGCCTTGATAGCTTCCAACGCCATTTTTTTCTCCCTCTGCAGCTGGTGCGACCCTAGGTGTGGCAAGATTCAGGTCAGGCCGAGCCGGAGTCGAAGACGGGCGCGAAGCGGCCAGACAAGGTGGCTTCCGAGAACCCGAGCGGAGCGTACTTAAAGTACGTGAGCACCGGAAGGGCAGGAAGCCGTCATTCGCAGGCCGGCCTCACCTGAATATCGATAAACCTAGCGGAGCATGCGCGAAATCAGTTGTGCCGTATAGTCAACCATCGGCACGATGCGGGCGTAATTCAGCCGCGTCGGCCCGATGACGCCAAGCGCGCCGATGACGCGGGCGTCCTTGTCGCGATAGGGCGCGACGACCAGCGACGAGCCGGACAGCGAGAACAGCTTGTTCTCCGAGCCGATGAAGATGCGCACGCCCGGCCCTTCCTCGGCTAGGTCGAGCAGCTGCAGCAGCCCGTCCTGCGTCTCCAGATCCTCGAACAGATGGCGCAGCAGTTCGAGATCGGCCTGGGCGGTGACATTTTCCAGCAGGTTGGCACGGCCGCGCACGATGAGACGCGCCGGCAGGCCGCTTTCGGCGCCGGCCCAGACCGCCAGCCCCTTCTCGACAAGATCCTGCGACAGCGTGTCGAGAGCGGATTTGGTCTCATCCTTGATGCGGGCGATCTCGGCGCGCGCCTCGGCAAGCGTGCGGCCCCGGATATGGGCGTTGAGGAAATTGGACGCCTCGTGCAGTTGCGACACGGTGGTGCCGACGGGCAGGTCGACGACGCGGTTCTCGACATCGCCGTTCTGCGACACCAGCACGGCCAGCGCCTTGGTCGGCTCGAGCTGGATGAATTCGATGTGCTTCAGCGCCACCTCGTTCTTGGAGGCGAGCACGAGGCCGGCGCCGCGCGACATGCCGGACAGCATCTGGCTGGCCTCGGTCAGCATATGCTCCAGCGTTGCGCCGGAGCCCGAGGCGCGCACCTGCGCCTCGATGATGCGGCGCTCGTCGTCTGAAAGGTCGCCGAGCTCCATGAAGGCGTCGACAAAGAAGCGCAGGCCCGTCTGGGTCGGGAGCCGCCCGGCGGAAACATGCGGCGCATAGATCAGGCCGAGATGCTCGAGGTCGCTCATCACGTTGCGGATGGTGGCCGGCGACAGCGAGGAGGGCAGGATGCGCGACAGGCTGCGCGAGCCGACCGGCTCGCCGTCGCGCAGATAGGAATCGACAATCCGCCGGAAAATATCGCGCGAGCGCATGTCGAGTGACTGAAGTACCGGCGACTGAAGCCCGGGCGACTGCGACGTCGGATCGACTGGTCTGTTCATTCCGGCGAGAAACCTCCTACCGGAAAGATATAGACTCCCGGTCGGCCCGCGCAACCCGCCCCGGCTCTCGCCCCTTTTCCTTTGCGCGAGAGACTGCATGCGTCTACAAGCCGCCAACGAATCCGGGAAAAACAGAAAGAGCCTCGATGCGCCCCTCCAAACGCCAAGCCGACGAAATGCGCGCCATCTCCTTCGAGCGCGGCGTGTCCAAGCATGCCGAAGGCTCGTGCTTGGTGAAGTTCGGCGACACGCATGTCCTGTGCACCGCGAGCCTTGAGGAAAAGGTGCCGGCCTGGATGCGCAATTCCGGCAAGGGCTGGGTGACGGCCGAATACGGCATGCTGCCGCGCTCGACCGGCGAGCGCATGCGGCGCGAGGCCTCCGCCGGCAAGCAGGGCGGCCGCACGCTGGAGATCCAGCGGCTGATCGGCCGGAGCTTGCGCGCCGTGGTCGACCTGCAGGCGCTGGGCGAACAGCAGATCACCGTCGACTGCGACGTGATCCAGGCCGATGGCGGCACCCGCACCGCCTCGATCACCGGCGGCTGGGTGGCGCTCTACGACTGCCTGCGCTGGATGGAAGCGCGCCAGATGGTCAGCGTCGCCAAGGTGCTCAAGGACCATGTCGCGGCGATCTCCTGCGGCATCCATGACGGCCAGCCGGTCATCGACCTCGATTATCTCGAGGATTCCTCAGCCGGCACCGACGCCAATTTCGTCATGACCGGCAAGGGCGGCATCGTCGAGATCCAGGGCACGGCCGAAGGCGAGCCTTTCTCCGAGGAGCAGTTCGCGGCGCTGATGGGACTGGCCAAGAAGGGCATTTCGCGGCTGGTGAGCCTGCAGCAGATGGCGGTGGCGTAGGGTTTCCAATGCCGAGCCTAGGCCCCCCTCTCTGGCCTGCCGGCCATCTCCCCCTCAAGGGGGGAGATTGGATTTCGCCGCGGCTTTCGCCAATCACCGGCGTTGCAGAATGGGTGCCTACGACAAAGCTGCCAATCTCCCCCTTGAGGGGGAGATGCCCGGCAGGGCAGAGAGGGGGGCCTCGTGATACCCTCTGCAATTTTGGAATCAGCTCTCTACGTCACCAATTTGGCTGCCGCCGAAACCTTCTACCGCGACATCATCGGCCTCGAGCCACTGGGCAAGGTCGAGGGGCGCCATGTCTTCTTCCGTTGCGGTGACGGCGTATTGCTTCTCTTCAACGCCGAGGCGACCAAAATCCCTCCGGCGCCTGACGCCCGGCTGAAAGTGCCGCCGCATGGCACGGCCGGCGAGGGGCATCTCTGCTTTGCGGCTACCGCCGACGAAATCGCCGCATGGCGCAAGCATCTCGCCGCGAACAACATCGCCATCGAAAGCGACTTCGAATGGCCGCAAGGCGGGCACTCGATCTATATCCGCGACCCTTCGGGCAATTCGATCGAGTTCGCCGAGCCAAGGATCTGGAGTTTCTGATGCATTCTTTGAACGGAAGGAAGATCGTCGTCGCCAGCCACAATGCCGGCAAGCTGCGCGAATTCGCCGACCTGATGGCGCCGTTCGGCTTCGAGGCGAAATCGGCCAAGGAATACGGCCTGCCCGAGCCGGACGAGACCGGCACGACCTTCGAGGAGAACGCCTATATCAAGGCCTTCGCCGCCGCCAAGGCGACCGGCCTGCCCGCGCTGTCGGACGATTCCGGGCTTTGCGTCGACGCGCTCGACGGCGCGCCGGGCGTCTATACCGCCAACTGGGCCGAGAAGCCGGATGGCACCCGCGATTTCGGCATGGCCATGCAGAAGACGGAGACCGCGCTGCAGGAGGCCGGCGCGACCAAGCCCTCACAGCGCACCGGCCGCTTCGTCGCCGTCATCTGCCTCGCCTTGCCGGACGGCGAGGCTGAATATTACCGGGGCGAGGCCGAGGGCACGCTGGTATGGCCGCCGCGCGGCACGCTCGGCTTCGGCTACGATCCGGTGTTTCTGCCCAACGGTTTCGACAAGACTTTTGGCGAGATGAGCGCGGAAGAAAAGCATGGCTGGAAGCCCGGCCAGGCGACGGCGCTTTCGCACCGCGCCCGCGCCTTCCAGAAATTCGCCGAAGCGCGACTGGATTTGGCCAGGTTGGATCTGGCGCGATCAGGACCCGCATGAGCGCAGTGACCATACCGCTCGACCGCAGCCCCGGCTTCGGCGTCTACATCCACTGGCCATTCTGCGCGGCCAAGTGCCCTTACTGCGACTTCAACAGCCATGTCCGCCACCAGCCGGTCGACCAGGAGCGCTTTGCGCGCGCCTTCGAGACGGAGCTTGCGACCATGCGCGCCCGCGCCGGGCCGCGCGAGGTGACCAGCATCTTCCTCGGCGGCGGCACGCCGTCGCTGATGAAGCCGGAAACGGTGGGCGCGGTGCTGGAGGCGGTGGCGAAGAACTGGACGGTGCCTGACGGCATCGAGGTGACGCTGGAGGCCAACCCGTCCTCGGTCGAGGCCGAGCGCTTTCGCGGCTATCGCGCCGCGGGCGTCAACCGCGTCTCGCTCGGCGTGCAGGCGCTGAACGACAAGGACCTGCGCTTTCTCGGCCGGCTGCACAACGTCGAGGAGGCACTGCACGCCATCGGGCTGGCGCGGGACATATTTCCCCGTCTCTCCTTCGACCTGATCTATGCCCGGCCCGGCCAGGCGCCGGAGGCGTGGGGCGCGGAGCTGGAGCAGGCGATCGGCTATGCAGTCGACCATCTGTCGCTCTACCAGCTGACTATCGAGGAGGGCACGCCCTTCCACGCGCTCTACGCGGCAAAGAAATTCACGCTGCCTGACAACGACCATGCCGCCGACCTCTACGCGCTGACGCAGGAGGTGACGGCGGGGCATGGGCTGCCGGCCTATGAGATTTCCAACCACGCCCGGCCGGGCGCCGAAAGCCGGCACAACCTCACCTATTGGCGCTATGGCGAATATGTCGGCGTCGGCCCGGGCGCGCATGGCCGCTTCGTCGAGAACGGCCGCCGCACGGTGACTATAGCGGAAAGGATGCCGGAGACCTGGGTCAATCTGGTCGAGGCCAAGGGTCACGGCGTCACCGGCGGCGAGATCCTGACCCGCGCGGAAGAGGCCGACGAGTTCCTGCTGATGGGCTTGCGGCTCGCCGAAGGCATCGACCTGCAGCGCTACGAGGCGCTCTCGGGGCGCGGCCTTTCCAGCGCGCGGCTCTCGGTGCTGCAGGAGGAGGGGCTGGTGGCGCCGGTCGGCAATGCAAGGCTCCGCGCCACGACGGCAGGGATGATCGTGCTGGATGCGGTGGTGGCGGATTTGGCAAGGTAACCTCTTTGAAGAACGTTCTCTTCGTCTGCAGCCAGAACCGGCTGCGCAGCCCGACGGCCGAGCAGGTGTTTTCCAGGCTCCGCGACATCGAAGTCGAATCGGCCGGCACCAACCATGATGCCGACAATCCGCTGACGCATGAGCTGGTGGCGTGGGCCGACATCATCTTCGTCATGGAGAAGGCGCATCGCGCCAAGCTGCAGAAGAAGTTCCGCTCGAGCCTGAACGGCGCCAGGGTGATTTGCCTCGATATCCCGGACGACTACGAGTTCATGGACCCGGAACTTGTGCGGTTGCTGGAGGCGAGGGTGCCGCGCTATCTCTGAGAGCTGTGACGCTCCCCGCGCGTTCGTCATTCTCGGGCTTGACCCGAGAATCCATGCCGTGACCTATGCGAGGAGTGTTGCGGTCCAGAATTCTGCACCGTTAGTGGCACTTCGATGTAACGGCATGGATTCCAGGGTCTGCGCGCATCGCTTCGCTCCTTGCTCCGCCCTGGAATGACGAAGCGAGAGCGGTCTTCGCCACTCGCGAAGGTCGGGGACGCGCTTAAGCGTCGTGCTTCTGGCGGTGCTTGCCGCGGTGCTTCTCGCCATGCGCATCATCGGGGCGGGCCTGCTTCTGCTCGCTCTTGTCGCGGCGAACGCCGGGCTGTGCGGCGATGGGGTGTGAAGGGATGCCCTCGCGGGCGGTCTTGCTTTCAAGTCGGCTGATGAAGATGTCGAAGCGATTGGGCATCGTTCAGTCCTGCCTCCTCCCGGGGAATCAGGGGTTAAATTCGCCGCTGTGGGTTTCGTTCCGCACTGTGGCAAAGGCATGGCGATTTCCTTAACCCGACCTCACGTTTTGCAACGAGGCGCCAGCCATGCCAAACAAGGCCTGTTATGAGGGGCAACCGGTGACCGGCGACAGAAGCAGCTACCTGATCGGACAGACCGAGATCGCGGCGCGGCCGCTCTCGCCGGCGCTCTATCTGGTGGCGACGCCGATCGGCAATCTGGCTGATATCACGCTGCGCGCGCTGGAGACGCTGGCCGCAGCCGACATCGTCGCCTGCGAGGACACGCGCGTCTCGCGTGTGCTGCTCGAACGCTACGGCATCCGCCGCCGCACCACCGCCTATCACGAGCACAATGCGCAAGAGGCCGGGCCGAAGCTGATCGAGGCGCTGGCGGCCGGGCAGAGCGTGGCGCTGATCTCCGACGCCGGCACGCCCTTGGTTTCCGATCCCGGTTACCGGCTAGTCGGCGAGGCGCTGGAGCAGGGCATCCGCGTCGTGCCGATTCCTGGACCGTCGGCAGCGCTTGCGGCACTGACAGCTTCCGGCCTGCCCTCCGACGCCTTCCTGTTCGCCGGCTTCCTGCCTGTGAAGACCGGGCAGCGGCTGGCCAAACTGGAAACGTTCAAGGCGGTGCCGGCAACGCTGATTTTCTTCGAGTCGCCCAGACGGCTGGCCGAGACGCTTGCCGCCATGGTCGAGGCACTGGGGGGCGCGCGGAAGGCCGCGATCGGGCGCGAGCTGACCAAGGCTTTCGAGGAGATGCGCACCGGCACGCTGGCCGAGCTGGCCGGCCACTATGCCGCCGCCGACACGCCGAAGGGCGAGATCGTCGTCTGCGTCGGCCCGCCCGAAGCAGCGGAAGAGCAGCCGGCCGACATCGACCGGCTGCTTCTGTCTCTCGCAGCCGAAATGCCGGCTTCGAAGGCGGCATCGGAAGCGGCGAAGATGACCGGCGGCCAGAAACAGGCGCTCTACCGGCGGCTCTTGGAGCTCAAGGACGGACCATGATCCCAAAAAGTGGAAGCCGGTTTTTGGATAGGATCATGGTCGAGCAAAAAGGAGCCGACGGTGGCTGAGCGCACGGTCGGCCATCGCCGCAAGGCCTATCGGCGCGGTCATCGCGGCGAATGGCTGGCGGCGCTGGCGCTGATGCTGAAAGGCTACCGCATCCTTGCCCGCCGCCACCGCACCAGGCTCGGCGAGATCGACCTGATCGCCCGGCGCGGCGATCTCGTGCTGTTCGTCGAGGTCAAGGCGCGCCGCACGCTGATCGAGGCGATGGAAGCGATCGGCCATGAATCGGAGCGCCGCATCGAGGGCGCCGCGGATTTGTGGCTGTCGCGGCAGCCGGATTACGGGCGGCTTTCGATGCGTTTCGACATGGTGGCCGTGCTGCCCTGGCGTTGGCCGGTGCATGTCGAGAACGCGTTTTACGGGAGGAATTGAGCGGGCTTATCCCGCTATAATGGGTAGACAATCGCATATGGCAGCGCTGGCCCCCTCATCCGGCCGCTTCGCGGCCACCTTCTCCCCGGTGGGAGAAGAGGTTGGCGCCGACGCCGACAGTCTCCTCTCCCCTCGGGGAGAGGTCAGCCGAGCGAAGCGGAGGCTGGGTGAGGGGGAGCGCGGTGTGTGGTTGCCATATCCTGCGGGCGGGTTCTCACCCCCAAACCATCAGCGCCGCCAGCCCCGCTACCCCGACCGCAAGCCGCCACCAGCCGAACAGCGCGTAGCCGTTCTTCGAGACGTAATCGAGCAGGAAGCGCACGACGATCAGCGCGGCGACGAAGGCGGCGATGAAGCCGACGGAAATGATCGGCAGGTCGGCCGAAGTCAGCACGTTGCGGTTCTTGAAGAGGTCGAAGGCGAAGGCGCCGACCATGGTAGGCATGGCGAGGAAGAAGGAGAATTCCGCCGCCGCGCGCTTGTCGACGCCCATCAGCAGCGCGCCGACGATGGTCGAGCCGGAACGCGAGGTGCCCGGGATCAGCGACAGGCACTGGAACAGGCCGATCTTGAGATAGACGCTCAACGGGAAGCGCTCGACGTCGTGATGCACCGGCTTGAAGTTGATGCGGTCGACGACGAGCAGCACCACGCCGCCAATGATCAGCATGCTGCAGATCAGTTTTGGCGATTCGAACAGATAGTTTTTGATGAAGTCGTGACCTACGGCGCCGATGACCGCGGCCGGCAGGAAGGCGATCAGGATGCCGATGACGAAATGCCTGGTCTGCGGATCGCTGGGCAGCTTGATCAGCATCTGCCAGAGCTTGCCGAAATAGACACTCAAAATGGCCAGGATCGCGCCGAGCTGGATCAGGATCTCGAAGGCCTTGCCGGTGGAGTGGAAGCCGAGGAAATGGCCGGCAAGCAGGATGTGGCCGGTCGAGGACACCGGGATGAACTCGGTCAGGCCCTCCAGCAGCCCAAGCAGCAGCGCTTCGACGATGGTCTGGCTTTCCATGGCAACCTCAGGATTTCGGGCACAGCTGGGAACAACGGCTTGCTTGTCACGGCGCGGAAGTCCCCCTATAGGTCGCAACACCGTGACGGCCGCATGACGGGCCGCCAAGACTTACCGGTGCAGGTATCGATTCGCCAGTGCGCCCTATCATCGCGGAACCATGCTGACGCTTTTCCACCATCCCATGTTCGCCACCTGCCGGTTCGTGCGCCTTGCCTTTGGCGAGTATGGCGAGGAGCTGGCGCTGATCGAGGAAAAGCCGTGGACGCGGCGCAAGGAGTTCCTGGCGCTGAACCCGGCCGGCACGCTGCCGATCCTGCTCGCCGAAGGCGACGTGCCGATCGTCGGCGCCATGGTGATCGCCGAATATCTCGACGAGACGCGCGGCGTCTTGAAGCGCGACAAAAGGCTGTTCGCCGAGGATCCGATGCAGCGCGCCGAAATCCGCCGGCTGACCGACTGGTATCTGGCGAAGGCCGAAAGCGAGGTCACCCGCCACCTGGTGCGCGAGCGCGTGCTGAAGCCGGTGATGCCGGAAACCGCCGGCGGCGGCTCGCCCGATTCGGCGGCGATCCGGGCGGCGCGCGCCAACATCCGCCAGCACATGAAATACACCAATTGGCTGGCCGGCACGCGCCATTGGCTGGCCGGCAACAAGGTGACCTATGCCGACCTCGCCGCGGCGGCGACGCTTTCGGTGCTCGACTATCTCGGCGAGATCGACTGGCGCGAACACAGCGCCGCGCGCGAATGGTACACGCGGGTGAAATCGCGGCCGTCCTTCCGGCCGCTGCTCTCCGACCGGGTGCGCGGCCTGTCGCCGGTATCGCATTATGCGGACCTCGACTTCTGAAACCTTGCGCGCGCTGATCGACGCGGAGGCGCGCCGCGCCGGCTTCGAGGCGGTCGCCGTGACCCGCCCGGACGCGATCCCGCTGGCGCCCGCACGCCTGGCCGAATTCGTCGCCGACGGTTTCCACGGCTCGATGGGCTGGATCGCCGAGACGCTTCAACGCCGCGCCGAACCTTCGACGCTGTGGCCGGACGTGCGCTCGATCATCGTGCTGGCGATGAATTACGGCCCCGACCAGGATCCACGTGACATCCTCGCAAGACCCGACCGCGGCGCGATCTCGGTCTATGCGCAAAACCGCGACTATCATGACGTGATGAAGGGCCGGCTGAAGGAGATCGCCGGCAAGATCGTGGCCAAGGCGGGCGGCGACGTAAAGGTGTTCGTCGACACGGCGCCGGTGATGGAAAAGCCGCTGGCGGAAGCCGCAGGGCTCGGCTGGCAGGGCAAGCACACCAACCTGGTCAGCCGCGCGCATGGCTCGTGGCTGTTCCTCGGCACGATCTTCAGCACAGCCGAGCTTGAGCCCGACGAGGCCGAGATCGACCATTGCGGCTCCTGCCGCGCCTGCCTCGACGCCTGCCCGACCGATGCGTTTCCCGCGCCCTACCGACTCGATGCGCGGCGCTGCATCTCCTACCTGACCATCGAGAACAAGGGGCCGATCCCGCGCGAATTCCGCGACAAGATCGGCAACCGCATCTATGGCTGCGACGACTGCCTGGCCGCCTGCCCGTGGAACAAATTCGCCAGCGCGGCCTCGGAGGCGAAGCTTGCCGCACGCGAGGATTTGCGCGAGCCGAAGCTCTCGGACCTGCTCGCGCTCGATGACGAGGCGTTCCGCGCCTTCTTCACTGGCTCACCGATCAAGCGCATCGGCCGCGACCGTTTTGTGCGCAACGTGCTGATCGCCGCCGGCAATTCGGGCGACCCGTTGCTGGCGCCCATTGTGCGTGGCCTGCTCGGCGACGCCTCGCCGCTGGTGCGGGGTGCGGCAATCTGGGCCCTGTCGCGACTGCTCCCCGACCGCGAATTTGGCGAGCTTGCCGCCACGGCTTCGAGGACCGAGACCGATGCGGCGGTTCGCGAAGAATGGCTGGCGGGCTTGGCATCCGTAGAGGTTCATCGATGAGCGAAAGACGCTTCTTTATCTTTGGCGCCGGCTATTCCGGCAAGGCTTTCGCGCGGGCCAACGCCCAGCACGCGCCGATCTCCGGCACGACCCGGGCGCCGGAAAAGTTCGAGGCGCTGCGATCGGCCGGCATCGAGCCGCTGCAATTCGACGGCGCGCTGTCGCCCGAGCTCGGCGATGCGCTCGCCAAAACCACGCATCTCATCGTCTCCGTCGCTCCCGACGAAGCCGGCGACCCGGTGCTCAACGCCGCCGGCGATGCGCTCAAGGGAAAGATGCCGACGCTGGAGTGGATCGGCTATTTGTCGACCGTCGGCGTCTATGGCGATCATGGCGGCGCCTGGGTGGATGAGGCGAGCGACTGCCGGCCGGTGTCGAAGCGTTCGGTGATGCGGGTGGCGGCCGAACAGGAGTGGCTGGCGCTTGGCCGCGAGATCGGCAAGCCGGTGGTGGTGCTGCGGCTTTCCGGAATCTACGGGCCAGGCCGCAACGCGCTGGCCAATCTCGAGGAGGTCACGGCGCGGCGGCTGGTCAAGCCGGGGCAGGTGTTCAACCGCATACATTGCGACGACATTGCCGGCGCGCTCTGGCACCTCGCCGGCGGCAACCTCGGCGGCACCTTCAATGTCACCGACGACGAGCCGGCGCCGCCGCAGGATGTCGTGGCCTACGCCGCCGGGCTGATGGGCGTCGAGCCGCCGCCGGAAATTCCCTTCGAGACCGCCCAACTTTCGCCCATGGCGCGTTCTTTCTATGGCGAGAACAAGCGGGTCGCCAACAAGGCGATCAAGGCGGCCGGCTATCGCTTCCGGTTCCCGAACTACCGGGTGGCGCTGGAGCGGATGTGGGCCGAGGGCAACTGGCGGGACGGAGCGCCGCGCAGCCCGATGAGGCGCTGAAGATCGATGCGGGACGCGCGGCGTGGTATGATTCGTTCCTGACCGTGCCGCAAACGGATTGACTGGAGAGGGATCCGGCCTGATGAATTTGCGATCGCTGCCCGACAGGAAGCCGTTCCTGACCGCCGCGCTGGCGCTGGTGACCTTGGCTGCGCTGGTCGCGGCGGCGATTTCGGCCGAACCGCGCGCCAAGGACCTGTTCGGCACCAAGAAACTGCCTGCGGTGGTGCCCGCGCAATCCTTCGGTTTCTACTCCAAGGGCTGCTTCGCCGGCGGCGTCGCCCTGCCGATGGAAGGTCCGACCTGGGAAGTGATGCGCCCCTCGCGCAACCGGCGCTGGGGCCATCCGGCCATGATCGCGCTGATCGAAAAGCTGTCGCGCGACGCGGTAGCCGATGGCTGGCCGGGGCTTCTGGTCGGCGACGTCTCCCAGCCGCGCGGCGGACCGATGATGACCGGCCATGCTTCGCACCAGATCGGGCTCGACGCCGACATCTGGCTGACGCCGATGCCGAAGCGGCCGCTCACCATCGCCCAGCGCGAATCGATGAGCGCCACGCTGATGGTCGACGAGAAGACGCATCTGGTGAAGGACGCGCTGTGGACGCCGGCGCACACAAGGCTGCTCAAGCGCGCAGCGAGCTATCCGGAAGTCGAGCGCATCCTGGTCAATCCCGGCATCAAGAAGGCGCTTTGCGACACCGTCACCGGCGACCGTTCCTGGCTGCGCAAGATCCGGCCGTTCTGGGGTCACGACTATCACTTCCACATGCGCATCGGCTGCCAGCCGGGCTCGCCCGGTTGCAAGGGGCAGGAGGCGACGCCCGCGGACGACGGCTGCGGCAAGCCGCTGGCCTGGTGGTTCACCGAGGAGCCGTGGCGGCCCAACAAGAACCCCGATGCGCCCAAGGCCCGCGACCTGATGACGATGGCCAATCTGCCGAAAGAGTGCCAGGCGGTGCTCGCCGCGACGGATGCGCCGTCGCTGGCGGCCGTGACCTACCAGGGCGGCAGCGCCACCGCGGTCGCCGTGGCGGAACCGCAGCCGACCGAGCCGGCGGACACGATCTCCAGCGGCAATGCCGCGATGCCGGCGGCGGCGAGCGCTTTCGCGCCGACGCCCAAGATCGGCATTCCGCTGCCAAGGCCTAGACCGGGGAACTGACGCCGAAGCGGGCTTCCCCTTTCCGGGGTCATGCGCTAGTCAATCGATTGAAACGGCGCAGTGGCGCCGCAACGAGGACGATCACGAGCATGGCAGGCGAAGACGAGAAGGGACTGCGGTTTCCGGTCCTGATCGGCGACATTGGCGGCACCAATGCGCGCTTCTCGATCGTGCTCGACGCTAATTCCGAGGCGACCGAGCCGCAGATCGTCCAGACGGCGAATTTCAAGACCATCGACGACGCGATCCAGGCGGCGGTGCTCGACCGCTCGTCCATCCAGCCGAACTCGGCGGTGCTGGCGATCGCCGGGCCGGTCGACGGCGACGAGATTCCGCTCACCAACTGCCCCTGGGTCGTGAAGCCCCGGCAAATGATCGCCAATCTGGGCCTGAGCGAGGTCGTGGTGCTCAACGATTTCGAGGCGCAGGCGCTGGCGGTCGTGGCGCTCGGCGAGGAGCATATGGAAAAGATCGGCGGAGGCACGCCGGAACCCAATGCGAGCCGCGTCGTGCTCGGCCCCGGCACCGGCCTTGGCGTCGCCGGACTGATCTATGCGCTCGACCACTGGATCCCGGTGCCGGGCGAGGGCGGGCATATGGATATCGGCCCGCGCACGCCGCGCGACTTCCAGGTGTTCCCGCATATCGACAATCTCGAAGGCCGCATCTCCGGCGAGCAGATCCTGTGCGGGCGCGGGCTGGTCAATGTCTATCGCGCCGTGGCCAAGGCCGATGCCAAGCAGGCGCCCTTCACCACGCCGGCCGAGATCACCGCGGCGGCGCTTGCGAAATCCGACCCGGTCGCCGAGGAGGCGCTGGCGCTGTTCGTCACCTGCCTCGGCCGCACCGCCGGCGACCTGGCGCTGGTGTTCATGGGCCGGGGCGGTGTGTTCCTGACCGGCGGCATCGCGCAAAAAATCGTGCCGGCACTGAAGGAAGGCAATTTCCGCGCCGCCTTCGAGGACAAGGCGCCGCACAGCGCGCTGATGCGCGAAATGCCGGTCTATGTCATCACCCATCCGCTGGCGGCGCTGCTCGGGCTTGCCGCCTATGCCAGGACGCCGTCGCTGTTCGGCGTCAACACGGCGGGGCGGCACTGGCGGGCCTGAAGCCACGCAGTCGACCGGGCAGGGCCAATGTCTGCGGTCTCGACGTCGGCGAGCCTCGTCATTCCAGGGCGAAGCAGGAGCGAAGCTCCGTCGCGAAGACCCTGGAATCCATGCCATGACCTAAGCCGTGGAACGCAGCGGAGCAGAATTCTGCACAGCTGCAGCGCTGCGAAGTCACGGAATGGATCCTCGGGTCTACGCCGCGTCGCTTCGCTCCTTGCTCCGCCCGTGGATGACGAAGCCATGGGCGTTTCAGCTGATCGCCAACCTGTGCGCCTTGGGTCGGGACCTCACGCCGTGAGCGGGTCCGCGACGAAGTTTCGCCATAGGCAAGCCGTAGCCGGGGCGCTAAGAGGGTGCCGAGAGGCAGCCCTGCCCGACGAAAACCCACGAAGCGCCCTTGATTTGACCGTTCAAACTTCCCTCAAACTGAAAGTCCAGCCCACCGAGGTCAGCGCGGTGCTGCGCCGCATCCTGGCCGAAAACGGCAAGGAATATCGCTGGACCTATGTCGTTGCCGTCGCCTGCCTGCTGATTGTTTCCGGCGCCACCGCCTTCACGGCGTGGATCATGGCGCCGATGATCAACCAGATCTTCTACGAACGGCGCAGCGACATGATCGTCTGGATCTGCGCCGGTTTCATGGGCGCCTCCGTGCTGCGCGGCTTCGCCGGCTACGGCCAGGCGGTGGCGCTGGCCAGAATCGGCAACAATCTGGTCGCCCGCTACCAGAAGCGCAGCTTCGACCATCTGATGAAGCTCGGCGTCGACTTCTTCAACGAGACCCGTTCCGGACGGCTGGCCGCTCAGGTGAACGAGAATGTCGGCGGCATCCGCGATCTCCTGTCGCTGACGCTGACCTCCATCAGCCGCGACGCGGTCTCGCTCGTCGCCCTCGTCGGCGTGATGATCTACCAGGATCCGGTGCTGTCGCTCAGCTCGCTGCTGATCGGGCCGCCGCTGATCTGGGCCGTCGTCTACATCACCCGCCGCCTGCGCAAGATCAACCGCGAATCCGTGCTGATCAACTCGCGGCTGAACGGCTCGGTCCAGGAGGCGACGCAAGGTATCGCCATCGTCAAGGCCTTCACCCTGGAGGACGAGCTGGCGCGCCGCATCGGCATCATGGCCGACACGGCCGAGCAGCGTAACAACAAGATCGCCCGCGTCGCGGAGCGGCTGTCGCCGATTTCCGAAATCCTGGGCGGCCTCGCCGTCACCGCCGTGCTTGCCTATTCCGGCTATCGGGCGCTGGTGCTTGGGCAACCGCCGGGCGCGGTGTTCTCCTTCATCACCGCGCTGATCCTGGCCTACGACCCGGCGCGGCGCCTGGCGCGCACGCAGGTCGGCATGGAACGCGCCCTGGTCAATGCGCGCATGATCTACGAGCTGCTCGACCTCGAGCCGAAGCAGGGCGACGCGCCCGACGCGGTCGAGGCGAAGGTCACCACCGGCGAGGTGCGCTTCAACAATGTGACGTTCGGCTACAACGCCGACATGCCGGTGCTGCGGGACCTGAGCTTCACCGCCGCGGCCGGCAAGGTGACGGCCATCGTCGGCGCCTCGGGCGCCGGCAAGTCGACGCTGGTGGCGCTGCTGCAGCGTTTCTACGACGTCGACAAGGGCTCGATCGAGGTCGATGGCCAGGACATCGCCAAGGTGACCAAGCATTCGCTGCGCCAATCGATCGCCTATGTGGCGCAGGCGCCTTATCTGTTCGAGGGCACGATCCGCGACAACATCCGCTTCGGCCGGCTGTCGGCCACCGACGCCGAGATCGAGCAGGCGGCGAAACTGGCGGCGGCCGACGAGTTCATCCGCCAGCAGCCGCAAGGCTACGACACGCCGGTCGGCGAAGGCGGCTCGACGCTTTCCGGCGGCCAGCGCCAGCGCGTCTCGATCGCGCGCGCCATCGTGCGCCAAGCGCCGATCCTCCTGCTCGACGAGGCGACCTCGGCGCTCGACAACGAGGCCGAGGCGCGCGTCCAGGAGGCGCTGACCCATGTCATGGAAGGCCGCACGACGATCGTCATCGCGCACCGGCTGTCGACGGTGGTCAATGCCGACCATATCATCGTGCTGGAAGAGGGCAGGCTGGTCGAGGAAGGCACGCATGCGACGCTGATGGCCGACCCGCATGGCATCTATGCCCGCTTCCACCGCATCCAGGGCAAGAAGGGGCTGGGGCTTGTCGACGACGCCAAGCCGCTTCAAACTCCCGCACCGCGCAGCCGCGCCAAGAAGACCGTCAGGAGAAGCGCATGAGCGAAGCCGGCGATATGGGCCTGGTCGTGGTTGGCGCCGCCGGCCGCATGGGTCAGACGCTGATCCGCGCCATCCACACCATGCCCGGCGCGCGCGTCGCCGCCGCGATCGAGCGGCCGGACTCCCCCCATCTCGGCAAGGATGCCGGCGAGCTTGCCGGCATCGGCATCATCAACGTGCCGATCGTCGACGATCCGCTGCCGGCCTTCGCCAAGGCCGACGGCGTGCTCGATTTCACGGCGCCGGCGGCGAGCGTCGAATTCGCCGGCTATGCCGCGCAGGCGCGCATCGTCCATGTCATCGGCACCACCGGCTGCTCGGCCGACGACAATGCCAGGATCGCCGCCGCCGCGCGCCACGCGACGATCGTCAAATCCGGCAATATGAGCCTTGGCGTCAACCTTCTGGCGGTGCTGGTCGAGCAGGCCGCGAAGGCGCTCGACCCGGAGGATTTCGACATCGAGATCCTGGAAATGCACCACCGCCACAAGGTCGACGCGCCGTCCGGCACGGCGCTGCTGCTCGGCGAGGCGGCGGCCAAGGGGCGCGGCATCGACCTTGCCCGCAACAGCGTGCGGGTGCGCGACGGCCATACCGGCGTGCGCAAGGCGGGCTCGATCGGCTTCGCCACGCTGCGCGGCGGGTCGGTCGTCGGCGACCACAGCGTGATCCTTGCCGGCACCGGCGAGCGCATCACGCTCTCCCACCATGCCGAGGACCGGGCGATCTTCGCCCGCGGCGCGGTCAAGGCGGCGCTCTGGGCCCGCGGCAAGAAGCCCGGACTTTATTCCATGCGGGACGTGCTCGGCCTGAGCTGAGGCGTCTCTTCCGTAAAATTCCAAAGGAGCAAACATGTCGGGAACTCTCGTGCTCGTGCGCCACGGCCAGAGCGAATGGAACCTGAAGAACCTGTTCACCGGCTGGCGTGATGTCGGCCTGACCGAGCAGGGCACCGCCGAGGCGCTGGCCGCCGGCGAGAAGCTCAAGGCGCGCGGCCTGAAATTCGACATCGCCTACACTTCGGCGCTGCAGCGGGCACAGAAGACCTGCCAGCTGATCCTCGACGTCGTCGGCCAGAGCGAGCTCAAGACGATCCGCGACCAGGCGCTCAACGAGCGCGACTATGGCGACCTCTCCGGCCTCAACAAGGACGACGCGCGCAAGAAATGGGGGGAGGAGCAGGTACATATCTGGCGCCGTTCCTACGACATCGCGCCGCCCGGCGGCGAAAGCCTGAAGGACACGGGCGCGCGCGTGTGGCCCTATTACCTGCACGAGGTGCAGCCGCATGTGCTGCGCGGCGAGACGGTGCTGGTCGCCGCGCACGGCAATTCGCTGCGCGCGCTGATCATGGCGCTGGACGGCAAGAGCGGCGAAGAGATCGTCAAGCTCGAGCTCGGCACCGGCGTGCCGGTGATCTACAAGCTCAACGCCGATTCCACCGTGGCGAAGAAAGAAGTGCTGGAGGGGTGAGGAGCAGCTTCCTTCTCCCCGTTCACGGGGAGAAGGTGCCCGAAGGGCGGATGAGGGGCAGCGCCGGCTTCGGCGACTACTCGTCCGGGCTCGAAGCGAGAGCCGGAACCCCACCTGACCAGCGTCGGCGCCGCCCCTCACCTGCCTGCCGGCATCCTCTCCCCGTATAGTGACGGGGAGAGGGAAGCGCCGCCGCCGGTTTCGCCAATCGCCAGCGTTGCGGGAAGGGTGACGAGGGCGGCGCAGACATCGACGAAAAAAGCGCGTTGACACATATCGTTTGCCCGCTTACATGAGCGCCCACCAGCCCAGATGGCGGAATTGGTAGACGCGCACGGTTCAGGTCCGTGTTCCGCAAGGAGTGGAGGTTCGAGTCCTCTTCTGGGCACCATCTCATCCCGACTACCAACGGGATCGGCCTTATCCGCCAGCGATCAC
This sequence comes from Mesorhizobium sp. M2A.F.Ca.ET.046.03.2.1, assembly GCF_003952425.1. Classification (NCBI taxonomy): domain Bacteria; kingdom Pseudomonadati; phylum Pseudomonadota; class Alphaproteobacteria; order Hyphomicrobiales; family Phyllobacteriaceae; genus Mesorhizobium; species Mesorhizobium sp. M2A.F.Ca.ET.046.03.2.1. The sequence continues at coordinate 3,066,712 of NZ_CP034449.1, forward strand.
GACGTTCAAGATTAGCCTTTGACCTCGGAACTTCGTCATCCCAGGGCGGAGCAGGAGCGAAGCTCCGTCGCGGAGACCCTGCGATCCATGCCGTGACGTCGAGGCGCGGCCCTCCAGAATTCTGCTCTGCTGCGTTCTCCGACAAAGGTCACGGCATGGATCCTCGGGTCAAGCCCGAGGATGACGACGCATAGGGTGCCGCCCCAACCTCCCCTTCCGGCCAGTCCTCGAACAAACCGCTTCAAACCCGGCGGCCATGACGCTACGGTCGCGCCATGGCCCCTTCCGTCAGCCCGACCATCGCCGCCCGCCGCGACCAGATGTTCCCGATCCTCTCGGAGGCGGATATCGAGCGCATGCGCCGCTTCGGCGAGGCGCGCGCCTATGCCGCCGGCGAGCATATCGTGACGGCCGGCACGGTTTCGCCAGGCGTGATCCTCATCCTGTCGGGAAAAGTGGACATCACCCAGGCCGGCGGGCTCGGCCAGCCTGAACCGATCGTCACCCATGGCGCGGGCAATTTCATCGGCGAGCTGGCGCAGCTGTCGAACCGGCCGTCGCTGGTCAATGCCGAGGCGGTCGAGCCGGTCGAGGCGATCGTCATCCCCTCGCAGCGGCTGCGCGACCTGATGGTGCAGGAGGCCAATCTCGGCGAGCGCGTCATGCGGGCGCTGATCCTGCGCCGAGTCGGGCTGCTCGAAAGCGGCGCCAGCGGGCCCGTCGTCATCGGCCCACCGGGCAATGGCGACGTGCTGCGGCTGCAAGGGTTCCTGCGGCGCAGCGGGTTGCCGCACCGGGCGCTCGATTCCGACACCGACCCTTGCGCGAAAACGCTGATCGAGCGGTTCCATGTCGATCCGCACCATCTGCCGATCGTGCTCTGCCCGAACGGCAAGCTGATGCACAATCCGGGCGAGAACGAGCTTGCCCGCTGCGTCGGCCTGCTGCGGCCGATCGATGCCGACAAGGTCTATGACGTGGCGATCGTCGGCGCCGGGCCGGCAGGGCTGGCGGCGGCGGTCTATGCGGCCTCGGAAGGGCTGTCGACCATCGTGCTCGACTGCCGCGCTTTCGGCGGGCAGGCCGGCGCCTCGGCGCGAATCGAGAACTATCTCGGCTTCCCGACCGGCATCACCGGCATGGCGCTGATGGCGCGCGCCTACAACCAGGCGCAGAAATTCGGTGTGGAGATGGTGATCCCAGACGAGGCGAAGCTGCTCGACGACGCCGGCGACGGCGCCCGCTACAGGCTTGCCATCGGCGATGGCGAGAGCGTTCGCTCACGCGCGGTGGTGATCGCCAGCGGCGCGCGTTACCGCCGCCTCGACATCGCCAACCTGGCGCAGTTCGAGGGCACCTCGGTGCATTACTGGGCCTCGCCGATCGAGGCCAGGCTTTGCCAGAGCCAGGAGGTGGCGCTGGTCGGCGCCGGCAATTCGGCCGGACAGGCGGCGGTCTATCTGGCGAGCCAGGTGCGCAAGGTGACGCTCCTGGCGCGCCGCGACAGCCTCGACGCCACCATGTCGCGCTATCTGGTCGAGCGCATCAAGGCGCAGCCCAACATCGAGGTGCTGACGCAGACCGAAGTGACGGCGCTTGAGGGCACCGAGGGTAATCTCGAGCGGCTGCGCTGGCGCAACCGGGTGACCGGCGAGGAGACGGAGCGCGCCATCCACCACCTCTTCCTGTTCATCGGCGCCGACCCTAACACCGACTGGCTGGCCAACTGCAACGTGGCGCTGGATGCCAAGGGTTTCGTGCGGACCGGACCGGACACGACGCCAGGGCACGGGCTGATGGAAACCAGCCGCAGCGGCGTCTTCGCCATTGGCGACGTGCGCTGCGGCTCGACCAAGCGCGTCGCAGCCGCCGTCGGCGAAGGCGCGCAGGTGGTCGCGGCCTTGCATGCCTATCTGGCGCGGAACGGCGGCGGCGCCGTGAACGAATAGACCAGCGAACCGGCGAGGAACCCGCGATGGACGAATGCAGGCATACCAGGGACATCAAAAAGGTCACGCCGAGCGCGCTGGGTTGCGAGGAATGCCTGAAGAGCGGCTCCTGGTGGGTGCATCTCAGGCTCTGCCGGACCTGCGGCCATGTCGGCTGCTGCGACGACTCGCCCAACCGCCACGCGACGAAACATTTCCGTGCCACGCAGCATCCGATCATCGAGGGCTACGACCCGCCGGAAGGCTGGGCCTGGTGCTTCGTCGACGAGGTTTTCGTCGACCTCGAGGGCGATACGACGCCCCAGAACGGGCCGATTCCGAAGTTTGTTTGAGTCCAGCCGTTCCGGGCCGCGCTTTACCGCACCGAGCCCGTCACAGTCGGGTCGATGGCGTCGGGCACGGATTTGCGCTCGTTGCCGGCAAAAATGCCGATGAGCAGCAGGCTAAGCACAACCGGCACAAACAGGATGGCGATGCGGGCCTGCACGTAGAAGATGGCACGCCATTCGTTTCGCTTTTCGGGGCTGTCGTTCATCATGCTCGCTCTGTCTGCGCCACCCAGGGCGGGACATAGAGACGAAGCGTTAAACATCTCCTTCCGATTCCGTTAACGGGCGACGATGTGCTATGTTGAAGTCATGAAGAACGACCGCACAGACGCGCCTCCGTTTGGTGAGACACTCGAGAACCGCATCAAGGTTCCGCCGAAGGTCTATGCGGAGTTCCTGGCGCTTCTCGATGCGCCGGCCAAATCCAATGAGAAGCTATCCAGGCTCATGAACGCCCCACAGCCATGGGAGAGCAAGTGACCCTCTCCGTCTCGGCGCTGCGCGCCGATCCACCTCTCCCCCACCTTGTGGGGGCGAGGAAATGCCAATCCCCCAAAGCCACGGCCTTCGCAAGCCTGGGTTCCTCGCCCCGCCAGAGGCGGGGAGAGGTGGCTCGGCGAAGCCGAGACGGAGAGGGAGCGCCCTATGCGATTGGATGCCGGATGCGCTTTCCTATCGCCTGAAAAGTTCGCCGCGCTGATCAGCGTGCAGGCAGCGCGAACAACCTTCCACCCGCCGGCACCACGTCGTCGATGCCGGCGAGGCGCAGGCAGTGCCAGGCCATGGCGTGGTTGGAGGAGGTGACGGGAATGCCGATGCGCCGCTCCAGATCGGCGACCGCCTCGGCGACGCGCAGGCTGGTGCAGGAGATGAAGATCGCATCGACGCCGGGCACTTCAGCCATGCGTTCGGCGGCAGCCTCGATGGAAGCCAGCGCGATGCGGGCGGCCCCGCGGTCGTCTCGGCGGTCGAAGGTCGCGACGGCCGCGATGTCGAGGCCGCGACCGGTGAAATAGCGGACAAGGCCCTGGTTGATCTCGGGCGCGTAAGGGGTGAGCAGGCCGATGCCCTTCGCGCCCAGCGCCTTGAAGGCGGCCAGCGCGCCGGTGACCGGCGTGGTGCAGGCGACGCCCGGCCGCGCCTTGCGGATTTCGGCGAAGACGGCTTCCTCGCCAAGCGTCATGGTGGCCGAAGTGCAGCCGAAGCCGACGACGTCGAGCGGGATGCTGGGCAGGATGAGATCGACGGTGGGGGCGATGCGCGGGCCGATGGCGCGCAATGTGTCAGGCGTGATGTCGTTGTCGTTGAAGAGGCGCGCCTCGTAGAAGGCGACGCCCGGAATCCGGACCAGCGCGCGGAACTCGTGCTCCAGCGTCTGATCGGTGGCAAGGATCGCCAGGCCGATCGCCGCGCGCGAGGCGAGGCCGCCGTCGATCTCGGATGGAAGGACGCCAAGGTCCACCGGTCCAGAAGATTGCGGGCGGGTAGCGGCCGCGCTGACAGACATGGCATTCCCTTTCCTGGCGGATCCCGTCGGGGATCATGCGTTCAGTTCAAAAGTCCATCCATCGAAATGGCCGGCTTGCGGCCGGCGATCAGGTCGGCGGTGATGCGGGCCGAGCCGTGCGACATGGTCCAGCCGATATGGCCGTGCCCGGTGTTGAGGTAGAGGTTGCGTAGGCGCCGCCGGCCGAATTCGGGCAGGTTGTTCGGCGTCATCGGCCTGAGGCCCGCCCACATCTCGGCGCGGTCGTAATCGGCGCCTTCCGGATAAAGCTCCTCGGTCACGCCCTTCATGAAGGTGAAATCGGCCGGCTTGTGGCTGGTGTCGTAGCCGGCGAATTCGGCGGTGGCGGTGACGCGCAGCCGGTCGCCGAAGCGCGAGACGGCGACCAGATTGTGCTCGTCGATCGCGGCGATGGTCGGCGGCGCCGGGCGGTTGCCGATCGGGATGGTCAGCGAATAGCCCTTGACCGGATAGATCGGCAGGCTGAGCCCGATCGTCCTGGCGATCAGCGGGCTGTAGGAGCCGAGCGCCAACACATAGGCGTCGCCCTTGACCGCGCCCTTGTCCGTCATCACCTGCGCGACGCCGTCGCCCGACGTCTCGATGCCGGTGATGGTGGTGCCGGTGCGAATCTCGCCGCCGCGCTCGACCACCTTGGCGGCGAGCGCGCGGGTGAATTTCGCCGGGTCGCCGGTCTCGTCGGTCGGGCAATGGATGCCGCCGGCGATCTTTTCACTGGCCGAGGCCAGCGACGGATCGAGCGCGACAATGGCGTCGCGGTCGAGCACCTTGATCAGCTGGCCGTCGGATTCCAGCAGCCGCATATGCTCGACGCCTTTGTCGAGCGCCTGCTGGCTGCGATAGAAATAGAGGATGCCGCGATCGTTGCGGTCGTAGTCGATCGCCTCGTCGGCGACCACTTCTTGCAGCACCGATTGCGAATAGACGGCGAGCCGGTGCTTGAGCAGCGTGTTGCGCCTGGCCTTCTCGGCCGTGCATTCCATCAGGAACAGCCACGACCAGCTGTAGAGCCTCGGATCGGCCGAAAGCCTGAAGCGCAGCGCCTGATCCTTCAGCACCAGCGATTTCAGCAGGATCATCGGCGCCCTGGGCGAGGACCAGACGAAGGAATGCCCCGGCGCGATCATGCCGGCATTGCCCCAGCTTGTCTCGGCCGCGACCTGTTGCTGGCGCTCGAGGATGACGACCTCGTGCCCGTCCTTCTGCAGCTGGTAAGCGGTGGTGACGCCGACCACGCCGCCACCCAACACGATCACGCGCATCACGCCTCCGGAGATCGCAAAGTGAGTACACTTTAGAATCTATCGCGAGATCCGCAAGGGGCAGCCTGCAAATGGCCGTCTTTTTGAGATGCCGGCGGATCGTGGCGTTGAGGTTTTCGGCGAAAGCTCTACGCCGTCTCCGGGAAAAGCCGCGCCAAGCCGCGCGCGGCCACTTCGATGGCGTGCTCAGAGCTCAGCGTGATGTGTTTTTCGAGCAGGCTCGCTCCGCCCGCGGCGTCGCGGCGGCGCAGGGCGCGAATGATCGCGTCATGCTCCCGATAGGTGCGGTCGCGACGCGACGAAGACTCCAGGTCGATGCATCTGAAGAAGCGGATACGCGAGCAGAGACCCTCAAGCGCGCTTATCATCTGCGCATTCTTCGACAATCGCGTCAGGCCCATGTGGAAGCTCTCGTCGGCGACGGCAATCTTCGCCCATGAGCCCTCGTCTTCCGGGTTGCTGTGTCTTGTCCAGGTCCCGGCTGCCGCCTCGATCTCGGCATCGCTCGCCCGCTCGCAGGCAAGCACGAAGGCGGCACGCTCGATCGCCGCGCGAAGCTCGTAGAGATCGCGCACCGCCTCCGGCGTCAGCTCGCGGGCGAAAAAGCCCTTGTTCGGCACGGAGGTGACAAAACCATCGCGCTCCAGCCGATTGAGCGCGGCGCGCACCGGCGTGCGGCTGACCGCCAGCTCGGCGGCGAGCTCGACCTCGTTGATCCGCTCGCCCGGCCGGAAACGATAGTCGATCGCGAAGTCCTTGATCCGGGCATAGACACGCTCGACGCTGTCGGCCGCGCGGACGGCACGCGTAGCCGCCGATTTTTCGCCACTGCCGCGTCCTTGTGTCATCAGGTCCTATCCCGGCGCCGCCGGCCAATCGGCGGGCGCTTCTATGATACGTTCTGAAATCGCAAAGTGCACTCAGTTGCGCTGCGTTTCACCGTCTCATGGAAACGGCGAAGCGCTCTTTGTTTGTCGCAATTCCCGGGCGGAAGGCTACGGCGAAGGCGGCTCACACTTTTTCCTGGAATTGCTCTAGTTCCTCAACACAAGTTTTGACCTGGTTAGAGCGCGATGGCAGATCCCCGGCCTTGGCGACTGACTGGACATCTATCGCGATCGTCATCCACGGGCGGAGCAAGGAGCGAAGCGACGCGCGCAGACCCGAGGATCCATGCCATGACTTGGAAGCGCCGCGGCGATCCAGAAATTCTGCACCGTTGCACACTTCGGTCCAGGTAACGGAATGGATTCTAGGGTCTGCGCGCGTCGCTTCGCTCCTTGCTCCGCCCTAGAATGACGAGGTTTAGAAGCCTCCAGCTCATCGCCAGCGTTTGCGCTGACTATCCCAACGGACGTTGATAGCCTTGCCCGTGAAACCTGCAATCTTTCAAAATCACCGTGTTGAGGAACTAGTGCGCCAGCGCCTGCTCCAGATCGGCGACCAGATCATCGCCGTCCTCGATGCCGCAGGAGAGCCGCACCAGCGAATCGGTAATCCCGATGGCGCCGCGTTTCTCCGCCGGGATCGAGCCATGCGTCATCAGCGCCGGGTGCTCGATCAGGCTTTCGACGCCGCCCAGGCTTTCGGCCAGCGTGAAAAGCTGGGTGCGTTCGAGGAAGCGTTTCGTTCCCGCCAGGTCGCGGTCGAGGTCGACCGAGATCATACCGCCGAAGGCGTGCATCTGCTGGACGGCGATGGAATGCTGCGGGTGGCTGGCGAGGCCTGGATAGATGACCCGGCGGACATTTTTTCGCGTTTCCAGCCATTGCGCTATTTTCAGGCCATTGGCCGAGTGGCGCTCCATCCTCAGCGCCAAAGTCTTGATGCCGCGCAGGGCCAAAAAACTGTCGAAGGGGCCGGAGATGGCGCCGATGGCGTTCTGCAGGAATTTCAGCTGGTCGGCGAGTTCCTTGTTGTCGCCGACGACCGCCACGCCGCCGACCATGTCGGAATGGCCGTTCAAATATTTCGTCGTTGAATGCACGACGATGTCGATGCCGAGCTCCAGCGGGCGCTGGATATAGGGGCTGCAAAAAGTATTGTCGGCAACGGTAAGCAGACCCTTACGCTTTGCAAGCGCCGCGAGAGCTTCGAGGTCGACGATGCGCAGCAGCGGGTTGGTCGGCGTCTCGACCCAGAGCAGCTTCGTGTCCGGCCGGATCGCGGCTTCGACCGCGGCCAGGTCGGTGAAATCGGCGAAGCTGACCTGCAAGCCCGCGGAACGTTTGCGCACCCGCTCCATCAGCCGGAACGAGCCGCCATAGATGTCGTCGGTGGCGACGATATGGGCGCCGGAATCGAGCAGCTCCAGCACCGTCGAGATCGCCGCTAGGCCGGAGGCGAAGGCGAAGGCTTTCGTGCCGCTTTCAAGGTCGGCGACCGCGCGCTCGAAGGCGAAGCGCGTCGGATTCTGGCTGCGGGCATACTCAAAGCCCTTGTGCACGCCGGGCGATTGCTGGCCGTAGGTGGAGGTGGCGTAGATCGGCACCATCACCGCGCCGGTCGTCGGGTCGTGGCTCTGGCCGCCATGGATGGTGCGGGTGGAAAAGGCCAGGCGGTTCTTGCCGTTTGAAGTCATTTTGCGCGGCGCCTCAGATGGTTGATCAGGTCGATACGGGTTATCAGGCCGATGAACTCCTCGCCATCGAAGACGATGGCGACCTCGTTGCGGTCGAAGACAGGCAGCAGCGCGTCCAGCGTCTGGTTGGCCTGCAGCGTGTGCAGGTTCGACGTCATGGCGGAGCGCACCGGGCCGTTGAAGCGATCCCAGCGGCCGTCATAGGGGCCGTCGACCTTGGCCAGGATATCGCTTTCGTCGACGATGCCGACCAGCCTGCCCTCATCCAGCACCGGCAGTTGCGAGACATCGGAACGGCGCATGCGGCCATAGGCGTTGAGCAGGCTTTCCTCCGGGCCGACCCAGACGGTGTCGCCTGTGCGGTGCGAGCGCATGACGAGGTCGCGCAAGTCGCCATGCTGCTCCTGCTCGGCAAGGCCCTGCTCTGCCAGCCAGAAATCGTCGAAGACTTTCGACAGGTACTTGTTGCCGCTGTCGCAGACGAAGGTCACGACGCGCTTGGGCACCGTCTGCTCGCGGCAATAGCGAAGTGCGGCCGACAACAGCGTGCCCGAGGACGAACCAGCGAGGATGCCTTCCTTGGACAAGAGATCGCGCACCGCCAGCATGCTCTGCTTGTCGGGGATGGAATAGGCCTTTTTCACCAGCGAGAGATCGGCATTGGGCGGCACGAAATCCTCGCCGATGCCCTCGACCGTCCAGCTGCCCGCCTCCTCCATCTTGCCGGTCTTGATCAGCGGCGCCAGCACGGAGCCGACCGGATCTGCGAGCACCATCTCGGTCTTCGGTGAATGTTTCGCGAAAAAGCGGCCAAGGCCAGTGAGCGTGCCGCCGGAGCCGACACCGACCACCACCGCGTCGACATCGCCGTCGAGCTGCCAAAAGATTTCCGGGCCGGTCGTCGTCTCATGCGCCAGCGGATTGGCCGGGTTGGCGAACTGGTTGGCATAGAACGCGCCGGGCAGCTCGGAAGCGATCTTCTCGGCCATGTCCTGGTAATATTCGGGGTGGCCCTTGCCGACATCGGAGCGCGTCATGCGCACCTCGGCGCCGAGCGCGCGCAGATGCTGGATCTTCTCGCGCGACATCTTGTCGGGCACGACCAGGATGATGCGGTAGCCTTTCGGAATGCCGACCTGGGCAAGGCCGAGGCCGGTGTTGCCGGCAGTGGCCTCGACGATCGTGCCGCCGCGCCTCAACTTGCCCGCCTTCTCGGCGGCGGCGATCATCGACAGCGCGATGCGGTCCTTGATCGAGCCGCCGGGATTCTGGCTTTCGAGCTTGATGAACAGCCGGCATTTGCCGGTGTCGAATTTGGTCAGCTCGACGATCGGCGTCTGGCCGATCAGGTCGAGCACCGAAGCGTAAGGCGGGCGAAGCCTCGACAGGTTTGTGTCCGCGCCGCCGGGCGCTTTTGTCTGCTCGCTCATCTTGAGTGCTCCATCGAAGCAGTTCGAGGCGGATGTCGGCAATCTCGCGCATCAAGCCGCCGGAATCCATTCCGGCTTGGCGGATCGCGCGCCCTGTCTTTTCCAGCCCTTTTCATCCGGAAAGAAGATAGATCGTGCCAATCCGGCGGCGAGTCGGGGAATGGAATTTCACGGAGGGCGCTTTGGAGAAGGTTGATTGGAAATCGATCATCAGCGTCGAGTTTTTTCACACCCCTCTGGCCCATTGGGCATCTTCCTTGTGGGCATAGCCGCGCGAGTCTCTGGGATGTCGTCAAGGCGATAGAGAGGTTTCTTGGTGTGACGGGCAACCTATCCTTCGTCATTCTAGGGCGGAGCAAGGAGCGAAGCGACGCGCGCAGACCCTAGAATCCATGCCGTGACCTCGGCCGCAGAATGCAGCGGTCCAGAATAGCCGCCGATAACTGCACCAACTAAGATCACCAGATGACCGGCTACGTCTACATGACCGCGAGCCAGAAAGGCGGCACGATCTATATCGGTGTCACCAATGACCTTGCTCGTCGCATGCCCGAGCACAAGACTGGCCAAGGCTCCAGCTTCACCAGCCGCTACGGCGTGCAGCGTCTGGTCTGGTACGAGGAATACTTCGACATCGCCGATGCAGTTCAGCGTGAGACGTCATTGAAGCGCTGGCCACGGCAGTGGAAGATTGATTTGATCGAGACGACTAATCCCGAGTGGTTCGAGCTCTTTCGCGGAATTGGCTGGTGAACGTTCTGCGCCGTGGAGGCTCTCAATCGTCACGGCATGGATTCTAGGGTCTGCGCGCGTCGCTTCGCTCCTTGCTCCGCCCTAGAATGACGACCGATTGCAGCGAGCGCCTCACCCCAGCAGCTGCTTGCTCAGCTTCGCGCACTGCACGCGGATGTCGGGAATGGCGTCGATCTCGAAGAAGGTGCCGCGCGTCAGCGGGCCGACGGCGAGCAGCTTCGACGACACCGTGCCGTCGGCCGCGATCAGCTCGCATTTCGCGGTGACGTCGAGCCCGAGGCGCAGCGGATCCGGCCGCGCCACGCCACGCTCGATCAGCGCGCGCACGAGGCCGTTAGAGGTCCTCGAAATGTCGCGGGCGATGCCCATGCAATCATAAAGGCGGGCGACCTGCAGGGTCTCGATATCCTGCGTGCCGCGCGGCTGGATTTTTACGGTGAAGCCGCCGTTCGCCTCGACATTCACGATCCTGCCGGCGACGAGGCGGATGCGGCCCGAACTGACCGCCTCGGTGACGCGCTGGTAGACTTCCGGCGCCATGCGGTGGCGGTGGATGTCCCACCAGGCCTTGGTGTGCTCGACGAAGCGGCGCTTGGCGGAGGACGGCCAGTTCTGCCAGATCGTCTGGTTGAAGGGCCGCAACCCATCGACCACGTCGCGCCAGTCGCCGCCGGCCTTCTGGGTCTCGCGGATCAGGTTGCGGAACCAGCCGACGAAATAGGAAAGCTCCGTGCCGAGTGGGATGTCGGCGATGTCGAGCTTGATCGGGTTGCCCTTGCGATGCGGCGACGGCAGCAGGCCGCGCCGCGATACCGCGACGATCGGGCCGCGATGGCCGCGCTGTTCCAGCGACAGGAAGGCGTCGACCATGCTGAGGCCCGTGCCGAGCAGCAGGACACCGGCTTGCGGATCGAGCGCGGTGTCGGCCTCCGTGCCCATGCGGATGGCGTGGCCCTGGAAGGCGCCGGGCTGCTCGTCATGGCCGGTGGCAAGCACGGCCAGATGGCCAACGACGCTGGTGCCGTTGGCGAGCACCACCTCGACACCAGCCGACGTCGGCGAGATCGACAGGCTCTCCTCGGCAATCAGCCGCAACCGGCCGGTCTCGCGCTCACGTTCCACCAGATCGTCGAGCAGCTCCCTCAGGTAACGGGCATAGAGACTGCGCGGCGCATAGAATGGCCCCTGGTCGGGTTTGGCGAAGCCGCGCTCAAGCACCCAGCGCGCGAAATGGGTGGGGTCGTCGGCATAGGCGCTCATCCCGGAGGCTTTGACGTTGAGCACATGCGCCGACAGCAAAGTGGAATAGGCCATGCCCTGGCCGAAATGCGGACGCTTCTCGATCAGCGTGACGCGCAGATCAGAGTTTGACGACATCAGCAAATGCGCGGCCAGCACCACGCCGCTGGCGCCGCCGCCGACAATGATGATGGAGTTGCCGCGTCCAACCATGGTTGCGAGCCGAAACGGGGCGATCAGCGCGCGGCGAGCGCCGCGGGCGGCCTCGGCCGCAGGCCACGAACGATCGCCGGAACGGTTTTCAGAAGGTTGCGCATCGTTCTCTCACTCCCAATGTTGATAAGATTACTATACTAAGAGGGCTGGGCACGAAATGATGGTTCCAATTCGCCGGCGATTTGAAGCATGGATTTGCTGAAATCCGGTGACAGGAGGATTTTCGTTCAGACTGCCGCGATTGTGGAAGGGCGCCGCATCCGCTGTCGTCATTCTAGCCCGGAGAGTCCGCTTTGGTATCTTTGAAAGGGAGCGCCAACCCAACGACTTCGTCATTCTAGGGCGGAGCGACGCGAAGCGGCGCGTAGACCCTAGCCGTTACCTTCGCGAGAGGTGCAACGGTAGAGAATAGAACCCTTATCTACCCCCGCCGAAAGATAGGTCTGCACCGCAGCATCTCTTCTATTTCACGGCATGGATTCTAGGGTCTGCGCGCGTCGCTTCGCTCCTTGCTCCGCCCTAGAATGACGACTGGAAGGAGGGCTTTGCTAACCACCCGGGGGCACCGAAGAGCGCGGCTGGCGCCGCGTCCACCCGCACCAACCCCGCGACCGTTCCTTTGCGCCCGTTCCGCCGTTACCCGGCGACACTTTTCCAACAAAGCGCCCTTCGTTGGAAGGATTTAACTCTACAAACCTGATAGAATTAACGGACGATAGAAAGGCAATCCAGTTTTCAGGGGTTTATGGAGCCTTTCAATGTCAATCCTTTCACGACGCGATCTGTTGCTTTCGTCGGCCGCCGCTCTTGCCGGCGCCGCCCTGCTCGGCCCTGCCAGCGCCGAGGATCTCAAGATCACCATCGGCTACCAGACGGTGGTCGAGCCTTCGAAAGTGCCGCAGGCGGACGGCGCCTATGAAAAGGCGACCAAGGCGGCGATCGACTGGCGCAAGTTCGATTCCGGCGCCGACGTCATCGCCGCGATCGCCTCCGGCTCGGTCGATATCGGCTATGTCGGCTCTAGCCCGCTGGCCGCGGCCGCCAGCCGCGAGCTACCGATCCAGACCATCTTCGTCGTCGGGCTGATCGGTCCGTCGGAGGCGCTGGTCGCCCGCAACGGCTCCGGCATCGAGAAGGTCGCGGATCTGGCCGGCAAGAAGGTCGCCGTGCCGTTCGTCTCGACCACGCATTACAGCCTGCTCGCGGCGCTGAAGCATGAGAATGTCGATCCGAAGTCGGTGCAGATCCTCAATCTGAGGCCGCCGGAGATCGCCGCCGCCTTCGCGCGCGGCGACATCGACGCGGCCTATGTCTGGGACCCGGCGCTCGGCCAGGTGAAGACGTCCGGCAAGGTGGTGCTGGACTCTTCGCAGGTAGCCGCCTGGGGCGCGCCGACCTTCGACGCCTGGATCGTGCGCACCGATTTCGCCGAAAAGCACCCCGAAGCCGTGCGCGACTTCGTCAAGGTGACCGGCGAAGCCTATGCCAAGTTCCTCGCCAAGCCGGAGGCCTGGTCGGTGTCATCGCCGGAAGCCGGCAAGATCGCCAAGCTCACCGGCGCCAAGCTGGAAGAGGTGCCGGAGCTGCTCAAGGGCTATGTCTTCCCGTCGCTTGAAGAACAGGCTTCGGACAAGTTCCTCGGCGGCGCAACCGTCAAGGCCGTCGCGGCGGCGTCCGCCTTCCTCAAGGAGCAGGGCAAGGTCGACGCCGTGCTGCCCGACTATTCGAAATATGTGACGGCGAAATATGCCAGCGAGGCGCTCGCCTCGAACTGAGCCTTCTCCATGCGATTCCCGGAAGGATGACCGCCTTTCCGGGGATTGTTCGGAAGCGCGGCCTCCTTCCCTGGCCTTGCGCTTGCCTGTCCCGAAGCCGCTTACGAGGCGCGGCTTTGGGGCAGGCCCCAGGATCCAACACCTGATCCAGCAGAGGCCCGCATGACGCATCTCACCCTCGACAAGATCAGCGTCCATTATGACGGCCAACTGGTGCCGGCGGTCGAGCGGGTTTCGCTCGACATTGCGAAGGGCGATTTCGTCGTGCTGGTCGGCCGTTCCGGCTGCGGCAAGACTTCGCTGCTCAACGTCGCCGCCGGCCTGGTCGAGCCCGCGGGCGGCCTGGCCACGGTGGACGGCCGGCCGATCACCGGGCCCGGCTCCGATCGTGCCGTGGTGTTCCAGAACGATGCGCTGTTCCCCTGGCTGACGGCGCGGGAAAATGTGGCCTTCGCGCTTAGGCTGCGCGGCGTCCCGGCCGATAGCAGAGCACGCCGCGCCGACGAATTGCTGTCGCTGGTCAAGCTCGCCGACGCCGGCGACAAGCGGATCTGGGAGCTTTCCGGCGGCATGCGCCAGCGCGTCGGCCTTGCCCGAGCCTTGGCCGCAGAACCCGAATTCCTTCTGCTCGACGAACCGCTCGGCGCGCTCGACGCGCTGACGCGTGAGCGCATGCAGACGACGCTGCTCGACCTGTGGGCAGCGGCCCAAGTCGGCGTGCTGATGGTGACGCACGGCATCGAGGAGGCGCTGGTGCTGGCGACCCGCATCGTCGTGTTGGCGCCCGGTCCAGGGCACGTGGTGCGGACTTTCGAAACGAATTTCGGCCGCCGCTACGCCGCCGGCGAGCCGATCCGCGCGATCAAGGCCGATCCCGGCTTCGCCGCGGCCCGCGCGGATCTGACCGACTCGATCTTCGAAGGAGAGGCGGCATGAGCGTGAGCACTTACAGCGAAAGGCCCGCCGCGAAGGCCGGCGAGACCGACGGGCTTTCCGTGCCATGGTCGCGGCCGCGACCGAAAAGGACGGTCGTATCGGCCAGGCTGGTCAGCGCGATCACCATCCTCGTGCTGCTCGCTGCCTGGACGGCGGCGTCCTCGCTGCAGCTGGTGTCGCCGGTTTTCCTGCCCTCGCCCGCCGCGGTCTGGGCAAAGTTCGTCATCGTTGTCCGCGACGGTTTCGTCGATGCCACATTGCTCCAGCACATCCTCGCGTCGCTCTGGCGTGTGTTTGCGGCGCTGATCGCGGCCATCCTCGTCGGCGTGCCGGTCGGCCTCGCCATCGGCATCAGCCGGATCGGGCGCGGCGTGTTCGACCCGCTGCTCGAATTCCTGCGTCCGATTCCGCCGCTCGCCTATCTGCCGCTGATCATCATCTGGTTCGGCATCGGCGAGCCGTCGAAGATCCTGGTGATCGCCATCGCCATGCTGGCGCCGGTGGCGCTGTCGACCGCCGCCGGCGTGCGCGGCGTTTCGCGCGAGCGCGTCGACGCGGCGCGGTCGCTCGGCGCCACGCGCGCCCAGGTCATCCGCCACGTGATCCTGCCCAGCGCCCTGCCTTCAATCCTCACCGGCCTGCGCATCGCGCTCGGCGCCGGTTGGTCGACGCTGGTCGCAGCCGAGCTGGTCGCGGCGACGCGGGGGCTCGGCTTCATGATCCAGTCGGCGGCGCAATTCCTGGTCACCGACGTGGTGGTGATGGGCATACTGGTGATCGCGATCATCGCTTTTGCGCTCGAATTCGTCATCCGCCGGATCGAGCGGGTGCTGGTGCCCTGGGCGGGACGGGAATGAGCTCAAGCGAAGGAGAAGGACGATGACCCATTCCACCGCAGTGCTGTTTGCGCATGTCGGCACATGGCTGTTGCGTCTGCCGCCGAGCGACAAACAGCAGGCAGACGAACCGAATTCGCCGACGCCGGTGCTGCTTGCCGGCGACCGCGATCGCCTGCCGCCGCGCGACGAGAGCTTCTACTGGGCCTGGCAGTACTGGTCGCAATGATCGGGAAGTGGGGGACGCCAGCGCTGGCGACTTCGTCATCCTAATGTCTGCGCCGCGTCGATTGGTTGAAGCCGCCCTCCCAACCTCGTCATTCTATGGCGGAGCAAGGAGCGAAGCGACGCGGCGCAGACCATAGAATCCATGCCGTGACTTGGAAGCGCCGCCACGGTGCAGAATTCTGCTCCGTTGCACGCCGTGGCGAAGGTAACGGCATGGATCGCGATGGGGGTTTCGGCCAATCTCCAACGCATGCCGCCCGCCAACGCAAACAGGGCCGACCGATCAAAATCCCTGTGCGGTCTCAACTAGGATGACGACACCCAGGGTTACGCGCAGAAAATAATTCCATGAAATCCGCCGAACTCGCAAGATCGTTTCTCTACTAGCTTTATAGATTTACCTAGCCTGACCTTATTCCAATCGCCCGGCAGTTCGGGACCAACGAAGGAGAGGGTCATGTTCAATCTGACGAGACGCGCATTCGGCGTCGGCCTGCTTACAGCGGCGGCCTTTGCCGCATCCTTTGGGACGACATCCTTCGCCGCCGCGCAGGACCTCAAGGCGTTCAACATCGGCTACCAGAAGACCGGCCTGCCGGTGATCGCCCGGCAGCAGCAGATCATCGAAAAGGCGCTGGCCGACAAGGGCGTGACGGTGAAGTGGGTCGAGTTCACTGCCGGCCCGCCGCTGGTGGAAGCCTTGAATGTCGGCGCCATCGATGTCGGCTGGACCGGCGACGCGCCGCCGATCTTCGGCCAGTCGGCCGGCGCCAACATCGTCTATGCGGCGGCGCTGCCCTCCAATGGCGAGGGCGAGGCGATCTTCGTCAAGCCGGCCTCGCCGATCCAGTCGTTGGCCGACCTCAAGGGCAAGCGCATCGGCGTCGGCAAGGGCACCAGCGCGCACAATCTGGTCGTTGCCGCCCTGGAGAAAGCCGGCATCCCCTTCGACCAAGTCACGCCCGTCTACCTCAGCCCCGCCGATGCGGCGGCCGCCTTCGCCAGCGACCAGATCGATGCATGGGCGGTGTGGGATCCGTTCTTCGCCATCGCTGAAACGCGCTACCAGCCGCGGGTGCTTGCCCGCTCCATCGACGTGCTCCAGGTCAACACCTATTTCCTCGCCAACAAGGATTTCGCGAAGGCGCATCCGGATTTCGTCTCGACGACGATCGCCGCGCTCGGCGACGCGGCGAAGTGGGCGGACCAGAACCGCGACAAGGTGGCCGAGGCGCTGCATGAGGTGACCGGCGTGCCGCTCGACGCGCAGACGATCGCCGCCAATCGCACCAAGTTCGGCATTTATCCGATCACCGCCGAGATCGTCGCCGGCCAGCAGGCGACCGCCGACCGCTTCTTCAAGCTCGGGCTGATCCCGAAAGCGGTGCGGATATCCGACGCCGTCTGGACCGCGCCGGGCAACTGATTTTCGTCCACGGCGCCGGGCGGCGAACGCCCGGCGCCGTCGTATTTTCTCCTGCCTTCTCCCAGGGTTCAGCCATGACCGCTTCAGCCAGCCCGCTCGATTTCTTCTGGTTCATCCCGACGCATGGCGACGGCTCCTATCTCGGTACCGAGAAGCAGCAGCGGCCGCCCGAGTTCGGCTATTTCAAGGAGATCGCGCAGGCGGTCGACCGGCTGGGCTTCCCCGGCGTGCTTTTGCCCACCGGGCAGAATTGCGAGGATTCCTGGATCACCGCCACCGGGCTCGCGACGCTGACGGAAAGGCTGAAGTTCCTCGTTGCGCTGCGACCCGGCGTGACGCTGCCGACCTTCGCGGCGCGCCAGACCGCGGCGCTCGACCGGCTGAGCAACGGCCGCCTGCTGCTCAATGTCGTGGTCGGCGGCAACCCGACCGAGCTTGCCGGCGACGGCGTGTTCCTGCCGCATGACGAGCGCTATGCGCAGGCGCAGGAATTCCTCACCATCTGGCGCGGGCTGGTCTCGGGCGAGCGGGTGAATTTCGAAGGCAGATATTATCGCGTCGAGAACGGCCGCCTGGACCTCCTGCCGCTGCAGGAGCGGCCGCCGCTCTATTTCGGCGGCTCCTCCGACGCCGGCCAGGAGCTCGCGGCAGACCTCGTCGACATGTATCTCACCTGGGGCGAGCCGCCGGCGCAGGTTGCCGCAAAGATCGCTTCGGCGCGTGAAAAAGCGGAGCGGCGCGGCCGCAAGCTGCGCTTCGGCATCAGGCTGCATTTCATCGTGCGCGAGACCGAGGACGAGGCCTGGCGCGCCGCCGAGCGGCTGATCAGCCACGTCACCGACGCGCAGATCGAGAATGCGCAGGCGCGTTTCCTCAAGGAGATGGATTCGGTCGGGCAGCGGCGCATGGCCGAACTGCATGGCGGCCGGCGCGACCGGCTTGTCGTGTCGCCGAACCTTTGGGCCGGCGTCGGCCTGGTGCGCGGCGGCGCCGGCACCGCGCTGGTCGGCACGCCGGAGCAGATCGTCGAGCGCATCGGCGAATACCAGGCGATCGGCATCGACACCATCATCGGCTCCGGCTACCCGCATCTCGAGGAGGCCTATCGCGTCGCCGAGCTGTTGTTCCCGAGGCTCGGCCTGGGCACGCAGCGGCAACGGGCGCACAAGGATATCGCCAACGAATTCTCGGTCGGCTTCCACGGCGCCAACCGCCTGCAGGCGGCGTCATGAGCCTGGCCACGCGCCTTGCCCGCAACGGCGTGGCCGGCTGGCTGCTGCCGGCGGCAATCATCGCCGGCTGGGAAGCCGCGGCGCGCGCGGGCCTGATCCCGGCCAATGTGCTGCCGGCGCCGAGCGCGGTGGCCGAGGCCTTCTGGCGGCTGACCTTGTCAGGCGAGCTGATCCGCAACATCGGCGTCTCCACCCTGCGGGCGCTGTCCGGCTTCGCCATAGGCGGCTCGATCGGCTTCGCGCTCGGCCTCGCCAACGGATTGTCGGCGCTGAGCCGCGGCCTGACCGACACGACGCTGCAGATGATCCGCAACATCCCACATCTGGCGCTGATCCCGCTGGTTATCCTGTGGTTCGGCATCGACGAGGAAGCAAAACTTTTCCTGGTGGCGCTCGGCGTCTTCTTCCCGATCTATGTCAACACGCTGCTCGGCATCCAGAGCGTCGATCCGCAGCTGGTCGAGATGGGCCGGGTCTACGGGCTCGACCGGCGCGCCTTGTTCTTCCGGGTGATCCTGCCCGGCGCGCTGCCTTCGATCTTCGTCGGCCTGCGCTATGCGCTGGGCATCATGTGGCTGACCCTGATCGTCGCCGAAACGATTTCGGCCAGCTCCGGACTCGGCTACATGGCCATGCAGGCACGCGAGTTCCTGCTGATCGACGTCGTGGTGCTGTCGATCCTGATCTACGCGCTGCTCGGCAAGCTCGCCGACAGCCTGGCCCGCCTGCTCGAGCGCCTGTCGCTCGGCTGGCATCCGGCCTTCCAGAAAGGGTGAGAACAAGATGCCAGCCGCCACCCTCACCGCAGCACGCTCCCTCGTCGCCACGCCGGCGCAAGCCCGGACGATCGGCTCGGTCGAGGGCCGCCGGGCCTTCGCCTTCAAGGAGGTGGGGAAACGCTTCGGCGACAAGATCGTGCTCGACGGCATCAGCCTCGACGTGCGTGCCGGGCAGTTCCTGGCCATCATCGGCAAAAGCGGCTGCGGCAAGAGCACGCTGCTTCGGCTGCTGGCCGGCCTCGACCGCCCGAGCAGCGGCTCGCTGACCTTTGGCGCGGCCGAGGAGGGTCACAGCCGCACGCGCTTCATGTTCCAGGAGCCGCGGCTGCTGCCCTGGGCGAGCGTGGTGAAGAATGTCGAGATCGGGCTGACCGGCATCGCCGGTGGCACCGAAGCCAGGCAGCGGGCGCTTGCCATGCTGGAGGAGGTCGGGCTCGCCGACCGCGCCGACGAGTGGCCCTCGGTGCTGTCGGGCGGTCAAAAGCAGCGCGTCGCGCTTGCCCGCGCCCTGGTCGGCCAGCCGCAGATCCTGGCGCTGGACGAGCCGCTCGGCGCGCTGGACGCCCTGACCCGCATCGAGATGCAGCAGCTTCTGGAACGGATTTGGCTCGACCAGAAGTTCACCGCCGTGCTGGTGACGCACGACGTCGGCGAAGCCGTCGCGCTCGCCGACCGCGTCGTGGTGATCGGCGCCGGCAGGATCGCCCTCGACCTCGACGTGCCTGTGGCCCGGCCCCGCCGGCACGGTTCGGCGGAGCTTGCCCATATCGAGGGCACCATCCTGGATCACCTGTTCAACCGGGCTTGAGCGCGGCGCCGGCCGTGGTCCCAAATCACGAAATCATCGTAAGATCAAACGCGCGACTGGCTCGCCCAGCGCAGTCCGACGATGCCGGCCAGCATGGTGACGAGGCCGATATAGAGCCATCGCGTCTGGCCGGTCATGAAGCTGCCGCCGACCAGGCCGAGCCCCTGCAGCGACCATAGCGCGCCCACGCCCAGCACAATCAGCGTCAGCACAGACCTGATCAATCGCATCGGCTGGATCCTCTCCGGAAGTCCATTTCGAGCGGTGACAGGGACGCAACAAAAGACTCGTAGGAATCGGAATAGTCCGGCTCCTCTGTACTTCCAATCTTGAGGACCGATCTTGTCCGGAACGTCCCGGAGAGTGGTCCGATATTCATCAAGAATACGCCTCTCGGGCTCCAGGAATCTCATGACAAACTGTTTCGCGGCGACTCCAAACGTGTGCCTTCGCCATGGAACCGCCAGAAGGCTGCCGCATTTCCCGCCTCATTCGGCACTTAGGCGGGGCTATTCGATCAACGGAGCCACCCCCAAAGGATGAAGAGAACCAACCAGACCGCGCTTGTCGCGGTAACGATCGCGGCTGGCCTGATGGCTGGCGCCTCGTCCGCCTCCTCCGCCGCCGCGCAATGCGGCCGCGCTTCCTGGTATGCGCTGCATTCCAGAACCGCCTCAGGGGAACGCATGAACCCCTCGGCACTGACTGCCGCCCACCGCACGCTGCCTTTCGGCACCAAGCTCAGGGTCACCAACAAGAACAACGGCCGCAGCGTCGTCGTGCGCATCAACGATCGCGGTCCGTTCGTGAAGGGCCGCGTGCTGGATCTGTCCCGCGGCGCCGCCGGACAGCTGGGCTTCATCGGTTCGGGCCACACCGCCGTCTGCATGGCGCGCGTCTGATCTCTCCATTATCGGACCATGATCCAAGGCGACCGCTGCGGTCCGGCGATCATGGCCGGTCTCCGGTAAGAGAGGCCGGACACATATCCTTCACATTTCGGCACCGCACAGTGAGCCGACTCGCCGCTCAAGCCTGATTTCCAACAGGTTGAACCAAAGAAGCATTCGTCAGACAAAATGACGTATTGCATCGCAACAATATCTTGTTAACCTCGCCGGGAGACATTCAAGGCTCGGCGCTGTTCGTCGTCCTTTGGTCGACGGACGGCAACGGGGTTCTCGATGTTCTACCAGCTCTACGAAATGAACCATGCGGCGCTGCAGCCCGCGCGCTTGTATGCCGACGCGGTGCGGCTCTTCTACTCCAACCCGCTCAACCCGATCTCCCACACCCCCTTAGGCCGCTCGGTCGCGGCGACCGCCGAGCTGTTCGAACGCACCACCCGCCGCTACGGCAAGCCGCAATTCGGCCTGGACAAGACCGTGGTCGACTGGAAGAGCGTCGACGTCACCGAAAAGACGGTCTGGTCGAAGCCGTTCTGCAATCTGGTGCGCTTCGAGCGCGCGCTGCCCGCGGGGCGCAAGCCTGACCCGAAGCTTTTGATCGTGGCACCGATGTCGGGCCACTACGCGACGCTGCTGCGCGGCACGGTCGAGGCGATGCTTCCGCACGCCGACGTCCACATCACCGACTGGGTCGACGCCCGCATGGTGCCGGTGGCGCAAGGCAGCTTCGATCTCGACGACTATATCGACTACGTCATCGAGATGTTCCATGCGCTCGGCCCCGACACCCATGTGATGGCCGTCTGCCAGCCTTCGGTGCCGGTGCTGGCGGCGGTGGCGCTGATGGACAGGCGCGGCGATCCCTTCGTGCCCTCCACCATGACGCTGATGGGCGGGCCGGTCGACACGCGCCGCAACCCCACCGCGGTCAATCTCCTGGCCAAGGAAAAGGGCATCGACTGGTTCCGCGACAATGTCATCATGCAGGCGCCCTGGCCGGTGCCGGGCTTCGGGCGCGTGGTCTATCCGGGCTTCCTGCAGCTCTCCGGTTTCATGAGCATGAATCTCGATCGCCACATCATCGCCCACAAGGACTTCTTCATGCACCTTGTGAAGCATGACGGGGACAGCGCCGAAAAGCACCGCGACTTCTATGACGAATATCTGGCGGTGATGGACCTGACGGCGGAATTCTACCTGCAGACGGTCGACACCGTGTTCGTGCGCCACGCTTTACCGAAGGGCGAGATGACGCATCGCGGCGAGACGGTCGACTGCGCAGCGATCCGCAACGTCGCGCTGCTCACCATCGAGGGCGAGAACGACGACATTTCCGGGCTCGGCCAGACCCAGGCCGCGCATGATCTGTGCGTCAACATTCCCGCCGACAAGCATGTCCATTACGTGCAGCCGGCCGTCGGCCATTACGGCGTCTTCAACGGCTCGCGCTTCCGCTCCGAGATCGTGCCGCGCATCGCCGACTTCATTTCCAGCTATGGCCGCCAGCAGCGTGTGGCGACGAGGCCCAAACTGGTCCGTTCCGCGAAAGGCTGAACGCCGCGGACCGCGCCAGAGCGAACTTCCGTTCCGCCGCCAGACGGCGGCCGCTGGTGTTGCGACGGTGTCTCTGTTGCGAAAGTGCCGCTACGGGATCGTCCAGGTAACCATGCCGTCAAACTGGCCGCGGTCTCTAATTGACACGGACTGTAAATCGCCTTTAACGTTTCGTTAATAAAGAACAGGGCGGCGGGGGCAATGACTTCCTCAGCGATGACGCGGATTCTGCGTTTGTGTTCAGTCGCAGGGCTGGCGATTTCGGCTCACTGGGCGGTACCCGCCTGGGCGGCGGGCGCAATGACCACAGGCGGCCTGACCTCGCAGCCGATCGGGCACTATGATTTCTGCAAGGCGCGTCCGAACGAATGCAACATCCATCCGGCCGATCTCGAGCCGGCCAGGATGACGGACGTCCTGTGGCGCAAGCTGGTCAGCGTCAGCGCCAAGGTCAACGCCGCCGTCAAGCCGTTGAGCGATCTCGATCACTACGGCAAGGATGAAGTCTGGGCCTATCCGGATGACGGCTATGGCGATTGCGAGGACTATGTGCTGGAAAAGCGCCGCCAGCTTTATCGCATGGGCATGTCGCTCGCCGACCTCCTGATCACCGTCGTGCGCAAGCCTGATGGCGAAGGCCATTCGGTGCTGACGGTGCGCACCGACAAGGGCGACTACGTACTCGACAATCTGACCGACAAGGTCAAAACCTGGGACGCGACCGGCTACCGCTTCCTCAAGCGCCAGGCGATCGACAACACCGGACGCTGGGTCTCGATCCGCGACGGCCAGGCGGTGCTGGTCGGCTCGGTGCAGTAGGCGGAGCTAGGCGCACCACCCTCGGTTTCGTCCGCTTCGCTCCCGCTCCGCCCGTGGATGACGAAGGCGGTGGCCCTCCGAAAAAATCGCACAACTCCATGAACCATACCCATTTGGCCGGCGACACACAGCCGTGAATGGCAAATCCAACCATGGAGAACTCAAATGACTTCTTTCCTGCGCAACACCCTTCTTGCCGCCGTCGCGGTTTCGGCCCTGACCGGATCGGCCCTGGCGGACCAGACCTACAAAAGCTGCGCCGCGACCAACCTCAACGACCTGTGGAGCGGCCGCTGCTGCAGCGTCGGTTCCGCGAACTGCCTGGGCGGCGGCAATGGCGGCCGTGATCATCAGGGTCATGAAGGCAAGGGCGGTCGGGGCAGCACCAACGGTGGCAGCGCCGGCAAGTTCTGATCTTAGGCGTGAGGGTTGCCGGCGGCGTAGTACACCTAGCCTCCCGCGAGTTCGTCATCCACGGGCGCAGCAAGGAGCGAAGCGACGCAGCGCAGACCCGAGGATCCATTCCGTTACCTATGAGCGTCACGGCGGTGCAGAACGGCCTCTGTTTTGCGCCGCCTTCGCCCTTCGCGCGAGGTCACGGAATGGATCCTCGGGTCTACGCGTCCGCTTCGCTCCCGCTCCGCCCGTGGATGACGAACCTCGGGCGCTTCGGCTAACCCCACCCGTTGTCATACGGGCAAACTATCTGCGCAACGCGGCCCGGACCGATGCCGTGATCTTCCGCAGCTGCTCCTCATCCAGCCTCTCGATGCTTTCGGCCAAAAGATTGGCCAGTTCAGTGGCCGCCGGCGACAGGCCGGACGTGTCGATCCTGACCCTCGGGTGCGAGCTTTCGGCAAGGCGGGCGAGGTCCTCGGCATCGTCCCAGATGATATTGAAATAGCCGATGATCTTCTGGATCAGCGTCCAGGTCGGCGCGCCGCGGCGGCCGTGCTCGAGCGCCGACAGATAGGCGGCGCTGACGCCGATCGCCTCGGCCATCGCCTTCTGGCTGACGCCGCGCTCGGCGCGCAGCGCCCTGAGCTTCTCGCCGAACGGAGTCATGTCGACCTGCTCATCACCAGGCCCCTCATTGCCGAGCCGCTCATTGCGAGCTCCTCATGGGCGCGTCCGCCGCAGCCGCACATAGAGCGCGCCCGAGCCGCCATGGTTGCGGGCGGCGTGATCGTGGCTGGAGACGAGATGGCGGAAGGCCGGGGTCGACAGCCAGGCCGGCACGGCGCGGCGCAGGATGCCGTCGCCGCCCGAGGACGACCCCTTGCCGGTGATGATCAGAACATAGCGGATGCCGCCGGCATGCGCCCGATGCAGGAAGGCGAGCAGCAGCGAATAGGCCTCGTCCTGCGTCATGCCGTGCAGGTCGACGCGGCCTTCGATCGGCAGCCGGCCTTTTTTCAGCTTGTGCAGCGTCTGGTCATCGAGCGAATGCGAGACATGCGGCGTCTTCGGTTTTGCCGCGACGGGCGGGACACCGTTGACGGAAGCGGCGGCCGGCGTCGGCTTGGGCTCGATAATTTCGGGAATCTCGACCGCGGCCTTGCGTTTCAACGGCCGGGCCGAACGCGCCACCAGGTTCCACAGGATGCGGTCGTCGTCGCTGAGATGGTCGTCGCGGCGGCTCACCGGGTCGCTCCATTCAGAAGCCCACGCGGAACCAACGCATAGAAATCGGCCGCATTGCGGACCACGCCGGCGATCTCGCCAGCGGCGTCGCCCGAGCCGGCGAAGAGGTCGCCGCGCGCCGGCCCGGTGATGGCCGAGCCGGTGTCCTGCGCGATCATCAGCCGCCGGAACGGTTTTTCATCGAAGGCGGTGAGCGTCGGCGCGTCGATATAGAAGGGCGTGCCGAATGTGTGCAGCAGGCGATCGACCGCGACCGAGCGCCCCGGCGTCAGCGGCACCTTGGCGGCGGCGATCGGCCCAAGCGCGGCATCGTCGACTGCAGCCTCGCGGAAGAAGATGTAGGAGCGGTTCTGCCAGAGGATCTCGTCGACGCGGCTAGGATGCGCCTCGAACCAGGCGCGGATCGACTGCATCGTCACCTTTTCCAGCGGGATCTCGCCGAGCTCGCTCAGAATCTTGCCCGGGCCAATGAAGCGCTGTCCTGATTTCGCGGCATAGGTGACGCGGGCGAGCCTGCCGTCGGTCATCTTCAGCCTAGCTGCGCCCTGCACATGGATGAAGAAGGCATCGACCT
The DNA here is from genome assembly GCF_003952425.1 of Mesorhizobium sp. M2A.F.Ca.ET.046.03.2.1. Lineage (NCBI taxonomy): Bacteria > Pseudomonadati > Pseudomonadota > Alphaproteobacteria > Hyphomicrobiales > Phyllobacteriaceae > Mesorhizobium > Mesorhizobium sp. M2A.F.Ca.ET.046.03.2.1. The sequence continues at coordinate 3,091,518 of NZ_CP034449.1, forward strand.
TTTCGGCGAGCCAGGCAATCTCGAGATTTTGGCCTAAGAGCGCACCGCGCTCGATTTCGCCGCGGTCGAAATATTCGACCGGAGCATTATCCGTCCGACGGGCGAAGGCCAGATAAGGATCCATGCCGGCCGGCCGGTTGCCGTCGTCGATGTCGATCAGATCGGCGGGGCGGGACAGCAGTGGCACTACGAACCGCTCCGTCCTGACCGGCGACGCCTCGACCTCCGGCTCGTAGAAGCCGGTGACGAGGCCCGAGCCGTTTTCGGCGCTCACCAGCATCGGCACGAAATGCCGCTCGAAGAAGGACCGCGCCTCGGACCGATTCGGCGCCGAAACGGCGCGGGCCTCAGCATAGGCCTCGGCAAAGGCATTGAAATCGACCCCGAGCGAGCCGGTGCGATAGGGTTTTACGGGTGCATGAAGGGCCGAGCGGCGAAAGGCCGCGAAAGCCGCAGCATGGTCGTCCTCGCCCCAGCCGGGCAGGTCATCAAAAGATTTTTCGTTGAATATGGGAGAGAGCGGCACGACCGAGCCCCGCCGCTTGATCTCAATCTTCTTCTTCGGTGGCGACGAGCTTCCAGTTCGGGTCGCGCGAGCGTGTGTCGCGGGCGAAGGTCCAGACATCCTTGACCTCGGCCACCGTTTCCGGATCGCCGTCGATGACGGCGCCGGCCTTGTCGCGGGTCGCCGAGATCAGCTCGGAAACGACGCGCAGCGTGATATGCGCTTCGGAGCCCTTCATCTCCGCGGCGACGATGTCGGCTTTGTCGATGCCGACGAAGGAGGACTGGATCTTCTCTGACTTCGCCTCGCGCTCGCCGATGGCGGCGACGAACCCGTCATAGACTTCGCGCGACAGGAGATTCTTCAGCGTCTTACGGTCGCCGTCGGCATAGGCCATGACGATCATCTCATAGGCCATCTTGGCGCCGTCGACGAAGGTTTTGGGTTCGAAGGACGGATCGTTGTCCTTGATCGTGCGCAGGCCTTTGTTGAGATCGGTGTCCGGCTTGGCGAAGGCGTCGATCGCGGCATAGGTCTCGGCTGAGGATTCGCCCGGTGCGCGCTTGCGTGGCAGCGACACGACATTTTCCGGCTTCTGCGCCGCATCGGCCTCGCGCGTGCGGCTCGCCGAATAGGGATCGAAGGGCGGGCGCTCGTTGCCGGTGCGACGTCCGAGCACGTTGCGCAGCTGGAAAAAGATCACAACCGCCGCAATCAGAAAGAAAATCGTGCCGAAGTCGAAGAAACCCATATTTTCCGCCAACTCGAACCCTGTTCTTGCCCGACCGGCGTGACCCCCCTCGGGGACCGCGGTCGCATAGCGTTCAACACTCAAAGCATATAGAACGGCAGGCGCAATCATTCAAATCAAAGGCAGCCATACCTATCTAAAGGCGCCAAGGCCAGCGGCGATTGTCCGCGAGCGCCCAAAAGAAGAAAGCGATCGGTCGAGACTTTGCGCATTTCCTTCATCCCGCTGTTCCTGCTCCTGCTGCCGCTGCTGGAGATCGCCGGCTTCGTGGTCGTCGGCCGCGAGATCGGCGCCTTGGCGACGGTCGGGCTGGTCATCCTGTCCAGCGTCGCCGGCAGCCTGCTGCTCAGGCACCAGGGTTTCGGCGTCATGACGCGGGTGCGGGCCGAGATGGATGCCGGGCATGATCCCAGCCGGCAGCTCGTCCATGGCGCGATGATCGTGCTGGCGGCGATCCTTTTGATCATCCCTGGCTTCATCACCGATATCTTCGCCATTCTCCTGCTGCTGCCGCCGGTGCGCGACTTCGCCTGGCGCCTGCTCAAGAGCCGCATCGTCATGGCGACCAGCTTCTCGAGCGGCTTTTCGGCGCGCCGGCGCGAGACCGTCATCGATCTGGACGACAGCGACTATTCGCGCGACGATTATCCGAACCGTCCGGACCACAATTCGCCGTGGCGGCGGCTGAAAAACGATTAGTCCCAGGGCCTTTGCCCGATAAAGCGGCAAAACTTGTTTTGTCCGGCGGGCCATGGTAGCGAACCCGCGATTTCAATCCGGTCAGCAATGCTGCCCAGGCAGAAGGACTTAAAGGCTCATGGCCAGCAACGATGACGCGGCGACCGGCGCCGCCAACGGCAACGGCACCCAGAACCAGCCCTCGCTCAATGTGCTTGCCCAGTATGTGAAGGATCTTTCCTTCGAAAGCCCCGGCGCGCCGAACTCGCTGCGCGGCCGCGACAAGGCCCCAGGCATCGCCATCAACGTCAACGTCAACGCCAATCCGCTTTCGGACAAGCAGTTCGACGTCAACCTGACCTTGAACGCCAAGGCCTCCTTCGACCAGGAAGTGCTGTTCAATGTCGAGCTGGTCTATGGCGGCGTCTTCGCCATCTCGGGCTTCCCGCAGGAGCACATGCTGCCGATCCTGTTCATCGAATGCCCGCGGCTCCTGTTCCCCTTCGCCCGCCAGATCATCTCCGACGCCACCCGCAATGGCGGCTTTCCGCCGCTGATGCTCGACCCGATCGATTTCGCCCAGATGTTCCAGCAGCGCATCGCCGAGGACCAGGCCGCTAGCAAGGTCCAGGTGAGCTGAGAAGATTCGCTTTGGCGATTGAAGAGCCCGGCTTCGTGCCGGGCTTTTTTGTTGGAGATGCCGGAGATTGGCGAAAACCTCCGGACGGTCGTCATTCTAGGGCGGAGCAAGGAGCGAAGCGACGCGCGCAGACCCTAGAATCCATGCCGTGACGCTAAGGCGTTGCCACGGTTATAGAATTCTGCACCGTTGCACCCTACGGCGGCGGTCACGGCATGGATACTCGGGTCAAGCCCGAGTATGACCACGTCACGGAGGGATTCGGCCAATCGCGCGGATCAGCGCCACAAGCGCCCGCTCAGCCCACCGCCACTTTCAGCCACAGCGCCTTTTCGCCGAGCGTCGAAACCAGCCCGGCATGCGCGGCGCGGTCCGCTTCGTTCAAGCGCGGCGGCAGGGCAATGGGCCGCGCGCCGATGGAGATGTCGATATCGGCCACCTCGCCGGCGCCGTTCATCTGCATAGACACGGTTTCCAGCACCAGCGCCGCCTGCTTGCCGCCGATGAGCTCGATATAGACCTCGGCCAGCAATTCGGAGTCGAGCAGCGCGCCGTGCTTGGTGCGGCGCGTGTTGTCGATGCCGTAGCGGCGGCAGAGCGCATCGAGCGAGTTCGGGCCCATCGGATGCTTGCGGCGCGCCAAAGCGAGGGTGTCGATGATGCGGCCGGGATCGATGGCCGGATGGTCGAGCCGGCTGTATTCGAGGTTGAGGAAGCCGAGGTCGAAGGTGGCGTTGTGGGCGATCAGCTTGGCGCCGTCGGTGAAGGCCAGCCACTCATCGACGATTTCGGCGAAGGTCGGCTTGCCGACCAGGTCAGCGGCGCTGATGCCGTGCACGGCCTGGGCCTCGGCGTGGATGGCGCGGCCCTGCGGGTTGATGAATTTGTGGAAGGTGCGGCCGGTCGGGAAACGGTTGACCAGCTCGACGCCGCCGAGCTCGATGATGCGGTCTTCGCGCAAATCGAGGCCGGTGGTTTCCGTATCGAAGATGATCTCACGCATTTCGAATCAATCCGCTCCAAGGAGCAGAATCACAAACCAGAACAAAATGGCAATGGGGACTGCCGTCAGCGGACGTCAGGAACCATCCCGGCCGGACTTATCCCCCGTCAATTCGCCGATGACGGCGTCAACCGCCCTCCGCGCCGCCTCGAAGCCATTTCCGGTGTCGATGATGAAGTCGGCCTGGCGGCGTTTCTCGGCATCGGGCACCTGCTTGGCGAGGATCGACAAAAACTTCTCCTCGCTCATGCCAGGCCTCGCCAGCACGCGTTCACGCTGGATCTCGGGCGAAGCGGTGACGACCACGACCTTGTCGATGCGGTTGCGGCCGCCGGTCTCGAACAGAAGCGGGATGTCGAGCACGGCGAGCGGCGCGCCGGCGGCGCGATGCCTCGCCAGAAACGCATCGGCATCGGCGCGCACCAGCGGGTGGATGATCGACTCGAGCTTCTTCAGCGTGGCGGGATCGCCGAGCACTTGGCTCGCCAGCTTCACGCGGTCGACCACGCCTGCCTCGGTCGTGCCCGGGAAGGCCGCCTCGACCAAAGGCGCTGCCTTGCCGGCATAGAGGCGATGCACCGTCTCGTCCGAATCATGCACTGGCACGCCGGCCGCGGCGAACATCTTCGCCGTCGCTGACTTGCCCATGCCGATCGATCCGGTGAGGCCGAGCACGATCATCAATGGCCCTCGATGTCGGCGACGATCATGCGCCGCAATTCGGGCGTAACTTCGGGTTTGCGGCCGAACCAGCGTTCGAAGCCGGGCACTGCCTGGTGCAGCAGCATGCCGAGCCCGTCGACCGTCTTCAACCGCCGCGCCCTGGCGGCGGCAAGCAAAGGCGTTTCCAACGGCACATAGACGATGTCGGTGACGATGGCGTGGTCCGGCAAGCCGGCCGGATCGGCGGCGAGGGTTTCGTTGCCATGCATGCCGAGCGCCGTGGTGTTGACGAGCAGGCCGGCATCGGCAAGCAACTCGCCGACTGCCCCATGCGCCGAGACGCCAGGGCCAAATTGGCGGCTGAGTTCCTCGGCTCTCGCCAGCGTCCGATTGACGATGCGGATGTCCTTGATGCCACGCTCTTTCAGCGCGTGGATGACGGCGCGGGAGGCGCCGCCGGCGCCCAGTACCACGGCCGGCCCATTGACTGCCCATCCAGGCGCATACTGGTCAAGATTGGCGGCAAAGCCGTAGCCGTCCGTATTGCCGCCCCAGAGAACGTCGTCCTCGAACCACAGCGTGTTGACCGCGCCGATTTCATCGGCCGCACGGTCGCGGCGCGCGACGCCGGCGAAGGCGGCTTCCTTGTGCGGAATGGTGACATTGCCGCCGCGGTAGCTGTTCTCGCCGAGAGATTTGAGGAAATCGGTGAAATCCGCCGGCGCGACGTCGATCGCCTGGTAGCTGCCGTCGATGCCGTATTTATTGAGCCAATAGCCGTGGATCTTCGGCGAGCGCGAATGGGCGATCGGATGTCCGGTAACGAAGGCCTTTTTCTCAGCCATCGATGGCTCCCAGCGCGCGCAGCTCCTTCAGGACCGGCAGCAACGGCAGGCCGACGATGGTGAAATAGTCACCCTCGATCTTCTCGAACAGCTGGATGCCTTCGCCCTCCACCTGATAGGCGCCGACGCTCCCCAGGGCCTTGGCGCCGACGCGCGCCAGATGCCGGCCGATGAAGGCGGGGTCGAGCTTGCGCATGGTGAGGTTGGCAATGCCGACATGACGCCACAGCACTTCGCCGTCGCGGCAAAGCACGGCCGCGCTGTTCAGCTGATGCGTCTTGCCCGAGAGCGCGAGCAGGTGGCGGCGAGCGCCTTCCATGTCGGCCGGCTTGTGAAAGACCTCGTCGCCCAGCGACAGCGTCTGGTCACAGCCGAGCACCAGGGAGCCGGGCCTCCGCTCACTGACCTCAGTCGCCTTGGCCTCGGCCAGGATCGAGGCGACGTCTTCCGGCGAGACGCCGCTGTCTTTCAGCGGAGCCTCGAGGGCGCGCTCGTCGACATTTGCCGGCACCGCCTCGATGTCGAGGCCGGCATTGACGAGCATGGTCTTTCGGAACGGGCTGCCGGAGGCGAGGATGATCTTTTCGGACATGCACTAGTTCCCTGACGCTGTTGACCCATCGTTTGTCCGGCGGTCCAGCACAAACTTTGGAGAATGGCCAAGGCCCTACGAACTTCGTCATCCTAGGGCGAAGCAGGAGCGAAGCTCCGTTGCGAAGACCCTAAGATCCATGCCGTAACCTCAGCCGAGGGGCGCAGCGGAGCAGAATTCTACACCGTTGCAATACTTCGACGTCATGGCATGGATCCTAGGGTCTACGCCGCGTCGCTGCGCTCCTTGCTCCGCCCTAGGATGACGAAGCAGCCGGCGTCTCGGCCAATCTCCGTTACCGCGTCTTGCCCCGCAGGGCAACGATTGCCGCCGCCGTTTCCTCGATGGAGCGGCGGCTGACATCGATCATCGGCCAGCCATGCTTCGTGCAGAGCTGACGCGCATACGCGAGCTCCTCGTTGATGGCGGCGCGATCGACATAGTCGGTCGGCACGAAGGCGGCGCTGTTGCCGAGGATGCGGTTCTGCCTCACATGCGAGATACGCTCGGCCGTCGCGATCAGCCCGACGATCAGCGGCGTCTTGGCGGAGATCAGGCTCTCGGGCAGCGGCACGCCGAGCACGATCGGGATGTTGGCTGTCTTGATGCCGCGATTGGCGAGATAGATCGAGGTCGGCGTCTTCGAGGTGCGCGAGATGCCGATCAGCACGATATCGGCATCGTCCATATTGGCCGGCAGCTGGCCGTCATCATGCTCCATGGTGAAGTTCAACGCGTCGATGCGGCGAAAATATTCGGCGTCGAGCACGTGCTGGGCGCCGACGCGGCGACCGGCCGGCGTGCCGAGATAGGATTGGAAGACGGCGAGCACCGGCTCCAGCACCGAGACGCAAGGCAGGCCCATGGCCGCGCAGCGCTCGTCGATCGAGCGCGCGAGCTTCTGATCGACCACGGTGTAGAGGATGATGCCGGGCTCCTCCTCGATGTCATCGAAGACCTTGGCGACCTGCTTCTCGGTTCGGATCAGCGGATAGATATGTTCGATGGCGCGCGCGTCCTTGTACTGCGCGGACGCAGCGCGGCCAGCGGCCAGCAGCGTCTCGCCGGTGGCGTCGGAGATCAGGTGCAGATGGAAGAAGCTCTGAGGTTTGTTCACAAGGGATGGGTCCAGGCTGTGGGCAATTGTGGACAAGGCCGGATGTGCGGGCCTTGGGTAGGGAAGCGACTGTATCAGATGGCCGCTTGTCCACAATTCGACCAGCTGTAGGCTTTGTCGCGGCGCTGGGGACAAAACTGGGGATCAACTTTTCCGGGCCGATTTCATCCACAACCCGAACATCGGAGCGGACCGGCCAAGCGTTTGACTCGAAAGCCTGAATCGTCCTTGTCCCCAGATCCCTCCAGTTTGCGAAAACAAGTACGCGACAATATGCTGACTGGCCTTTTCGAGCCGCAGGCTGGACAGGTCGCAATCATCACAACCAACAGACTCTTAGAATCAGAAGACTCTTTTAAAATAGATATTTGATTTAAGAGACCGCGCATGACCCCGAACCGGAGGTTCGGAAAGGATCATGCGCTAGATGAAAGTGCTACAGGGTCCTTTGCGCGTCTTAGGACGCGCGGCGCTGTAGAGAGAGGCGGGCGCTGGATGGCTGGGAAACGGATCGTGCTCGACGTCCTCAAGGGCGAGACGGTTTCACCGCCGCCGCTCTGGATGATGCGCCAGGCAGGCCGCTATCTTCCGGAGTATCGCAAGACCAGGAAACGGGCCGGATCCTTCCTCGATCTCTGCTATGATCCGGACCTTGCCGTCGAGGTGACGCTGCAGCCGATCGAACGCTTCGGCTTCGACGCCTCGATCCTGTTCTCCGACATTCTCGTTGTGCCCAACGCCTTGGGAAGGGATGTTCGTTTCGAGGAAGGCCGCGGGCCGGTCCTGAAGCCGATCTCGGCGGCCGAGATTGCGGCGCTGAACGGCGATGTGTTTCACGTGAATCTTGAGCCGGTCTACGAGACCGTGCGCCGGCTGCGCGCGAAATTGCCCAACGAGACGACGCTGCTCGGCTTCTGCGGCGCGCCATGGACGGTGGCGACCTATATGATCGCCGGGCATGGGACGCCCGACCAGGGCCCGGCGCGGCTGTTCGCCTATCGCGAGCCCGAGGCCTTCGCGAGGCTCTTGAAGACACTGGCCGATCATTCGGCTGCCTATCTCATCCGCCAGATCGAAGCCGGCGCCGATGCGGTGCAGATTTTCGATTCCTGGTCGGGCGTGCTGGACGAGCCCTCCTTCGAGGCTTTCTGCGTCGAGCCGGTGGCCGAGATCGTGCGGCAGGTGGAGGCGGTTCATCCCGACGTGCCGGTGATCGGTTTTCCGAAGGGCGCCGGCGAACGCTATCGCGACTACAGGAAGAAGACCGGCATTGCCGGTCTCGGCCTCGACTGGACCGTGCCTTTGTCCATGGCGAAGGAGCTGCAGCGCGAAGGCGCGGTGCAGGGCAATCTCGATCCGCTGCGGCTGGTCGCCGGCGGCAAGGCGCTGGCCGATGGCGTCGAGTCGATCCTGAGGACACTGGGCGGCGGGCCGCTGATCTTCAATCTCGGCCATGGCATCACGCCGGAAACGCCGGTCGCCCATGTCGAAGCGATGGTGAAAATGGTGAGGAGCCACCGATGAGCAATGTGAGCAACGAGAACACCACCGGCCAGGCGATGAAGCGCATGGTGATCGGCATTGTCGTTCTCGTGGCGGCGACGGCCCTTCTCTATTTGGTGGCTGGCGACGGCTTCTATCTCTGGGCGAAGGCCATTCATGTGATCGCGGTGATCGCCTGGATGGCGGGCATGCTCTATCTGCCGCGGCTGTTCGTCTATCATGTCGATGCCGAAAAAGGCTCGGTGCAGTCCGAGACCTTCAAGGTGATGGAGCGCCGTCTGCTCAGGGGGATCATCAATCCGGCGATGATCGTGACCTGGGTGTTCGGCCTTTGGCTGGCCTGGAAAGGCTTCGGCTTCCAGGGCGGCTGGCTGCACACCAAGATCGCGCTGGTGCTCATCCTGTCGGGTCTGCATGGCTATCTCGCCGGCGCGGTCAGGAAATTCGCCGAGGACAAGAACGAAAAGCCGGCCAGGCACTGGCGGATCGTCAACGAGATCCCCACATTGCTGATGATCGTCATCGTCATCCTGGTCGTCGTGAAGCCGTTCTAGGCTCCCCCCAAAACCAGAAGAAGCCCAGCAAAAGGCGGCTTGCTCTTTCGGGCGACCGACGATAAAAGACGGGTCTTCCTTCCCGTCATGCGCCGCCCCCTTTACTCGCTTTCGGCCGCGCCCGGCATTTGTCGTATTCAGCCGATTTTTCTCCCCAAAGCCTACCCAGAGTCTATCTAATGCAAGAAATGAAACTCGCAGAGTTCAAGAACAAGAAGCCGCCGGAGCTGATCGCTTACGCCGAAACGCTCGAGGTGGAGAACGCCAGCGTCATGCGCAAGCAGGAGCTGATGTTCGCGATCCTGAAGAAGCTCGCCGCGCAGGACATCGAGATCATCGGTGATGGCGTGGTGGAGGTGCTGCAGGACGGCTTCGGCTTCCTGCGCTCGGCCAACGCAAACTACCTGCCCGGCCCCGACGACATCTATATCTCGCCGTCGCAGATCCGGCGCTTCTCGCTCAAGACCGGCGACACGGTCGAAGGACCGATCCGCAGCCCGAAAGAGGGCGAGCGCTATTTCGCGCTGCTCAAGGTCAACACCATCAATTTCGACGATCCGGAAAAAATCCGGCACAAGATACACTTCGACAATCTGACGCCGCTCTACCCGACCTCGCGGCTGAAGATGGAGGTCGACACTCCCCCCACCAAGGACATCTCGCCGCGCGTGATTGACCTGGTGGCGCCGATCGGCAAGGGCCAGCGCGCGCTGATCAACGCGCAGCCGCGCACCGGTAAGACGGTGCTGTTGCAGAACATCGCGCATTCGATCACCGCCAATCATCCGGAATGCTACCTGATCGTGCTTTTGATCGACGAGCGTCCTGAAGAAGTGACCGACATGCAACGCTCGGTGAAGGGCGAGGTCATCTCCTCGACCTTCGACGAGCCAGCCGCGCGTCACGTGCAGGTCGCCGAAATGGTGATCGAGAAGGCCAAGCGCCTGGTTGAGCATGGTCGCGACGTCGTCATCCTGCTCGATTCGATCACCCGCCTCGGCCGCGCCTACAACACGGTCGTGCCGTCATCCGGCAAGGTGCTAACCGGCGGTGTCGACGCCAACGCGCTGCAACGCCCGAAGCGTTTCTTTGGTGCGGCCCGCAATATCGAAGAAGGCGGTTCGCTGACCATTATCGCCACCGCGCTGATCGACACCGGCAGCCGCATGGACGAAGTCATCTTCGAAGAGTTCAAGGGCACCGGCAACTGCGAAATCCAGCTCGACCGCAAGGTGGCCGACAAGCGCATCTATCCGGCGATCGACATCCTCAAGTCTGGTACCCGCAAGGAAGACCTGCTGGTGCCGCGATCGGACCTGCAGAAGATCTTCGTGCTGCGCCGCATCCTAGCGCCGATGGGCACGACCGACGCGATCGAGTTCCTGATCGACAAGCTCAAGCAGACCAAGACCAACGCGGACTTCTTCGATTCGATGAATACGTGATTGGGGACTGCGGTCCCCCTTCTCCCCTTGTGGGAGAGGTGGCCGCGAAGCGGCCGGATGAGGGGTGCTCCAGCTTGACGCAGCCGCTTATCCAGTCGGAATCCGCCAGCGTCTCACTCAGCTGGAACACCCCTCATCTGTCTCGGCGCTGCGCGCCGATCCACCGCCCGGCCCTTCGCAGGCTCAGGGCGTTCGAAGCTCGAAAAGCCAATCAATTGGCTTTTCGTCCGCTGCGCGGACCGCCTCTCACCCCACAAGGGGAGAAGGAGAAGGGCGCTATCGCCTCAGCAACTTCTCCAACTCCTGCGCATCCGTCACCACCGGCAGGCACATCTGCCCGCTGCAGAACCAGCCGCCTGGCTTCTCCGTCGGCGGCAGCACGCCGCCCGGCAGGAGCGGGCGATTCGCTTCCGTACCGATCGGCACGACGATGTCGACCCGGCGCGGGTCGGGATTCCGATTCGGAACCGGAACAAGGCTTGAAGACCCTGGCTCATCTATGATGACAAGCTTCAGCGGCTCGAGCGCCAGGGCACAGGCATTGACGATGCCGGCCTGGCCGTAAGCCTGTTGGGATGCGCGGCCCATGGCGTGCTCGGCGGTCGCCCAGGCCCTTCCCCAGAGTTCGAAGTCGCCGGTGAGCGAAGACAACCGAACCAGCGCTTCGATGATCTGGCTGGTGGCCGAGGGAATTGCTTCGTCGACATCGCCGCGGATGCGGATCGGGACGTCGCCGCTGTCCGAAGCCGTCAGCCAGTAGCCGGTCTTTTCCGCATCCAGGTGCCAGCGATCGAGTTCGCCGATGAACAGCCTGGCGCGGTCCGAATAGGTTGGATCGCTGGTCGCCTCGAAGAGTGCAATCGCGGCGTTGGTCATGGCTGCGTAATCGCTAGACAGTGCCGGGAAAAGCTTCTTCGCGCCGAGCATGGAATGCGGCAGCCGGTCGTCCTGGCTGGCCTCGACAATATGGGTGAAGGCTTTTGCCGCGGCATCGATCCAGTCGCGCCTGCCAAGGGAGCGGCCGGCTTCGGCGAGTGCTGCGATCATCAGACCGTTCCAGTCGGTGAGCACCTTGCCGTCGCGGCCCGGCCTGACCCGCTGTTCGCGGAAAGCCAGCAGCTTCGCTTTCAAAGGCGCAAGATTGGCGGAGTCGGCAATGCCTTTGCTTTGCTGCATTTCGCTTTGGCGGACGATCGGCTTGCCTTCCCAGCCATGCGGTGCGGCCAGCTCGAAATACTGAAAGAAAGTCGGGGCGTCGTCGCCCAGCGCGGCCTCGATCTCGTCGCGGCTCCACGTGTAAAAGAGCCCCTCCTCGCCGTCGCTGTCGGCGTCGAGGCTGGCGGCGAAGGCGCCGCCTTCGACACGCATCTCGCGCAGCAGCCAGGCGACGGTCTCTTCGATTCGCAGCCGGAACAAGTCTTTTCCGGTGGCGGCATAGGCCCAGTTGCACAGGCGGATGAGCTGGGCATTGTCATAGAGCATTTTTTCGAAATGCGGCACCAGCCATTCGGCGTCGGTGGAATAGCGGCTGAGACCGCCGCCGACATGATCGTAGATGCCGCCGGCAAGCATCTTTTCGAGACTGGTGAGCACGGCATCGCGGTGGTCCACCTGGCCGTCGCGCAGCCAGGACAGCCAAAGCGTATGCATAAAGGGCGCATTCGGGAATTTGGGCGCGCCCTTCAAGCCGCCGAGATCGTGGTCGATCATGCCGTCGATGCGGCCGGCGAGATCGGCGAGCGTATCGCGGTCGAGCACCGCCTTGCCGTTTGTCCCGGCAAGCCGGGATTCGACATGGGCGGTCAGCCCGTCGGCGCCTTCGGCGAGGCTCTGCTGCTTTTCCCGCCAAGCCTTGTCGACCGCTTCCAGCACCTGGATGAAGCCCGGCCGCCCGTAACGCGCCTCGCGCGGAAAATAGGTTCCGCCCCAGAACGGCTTGCCGTCGGGCGTCAGGAACATGGTGAGCGGCCAGCCGCCCTGCTCGCCCATGGCATGGAGCGCAGCCATGTAGATCTGGTCGATGTCCGGCCGCTCCTCGCGATCGACCTTGATATTCACGTAGAGCCGGTTCATGACGGCCGCGACGGCGTCGTTCTCGAAGCTTTCATGCGCCATGACATGGCACCAATGGCAGGCGGCGTAGCCGATGGAGAGCAGGATCGGCCGGCCGAGTTCCCTGGCTTCGGCAAGGGCGGCCGGCGACCAGCCGCGCCAATGGACGGGATTGTCGCTGTGCTGCCGCAGATAGGGGCTGGCTTCTTCGGCAAGCAGGTTTCGCGCGGGCAAGGTCACGATGGGCGGCTCGGCGTGGTTTGAGGCAGAGGTCAGAGCGTGATGCCGAAAGGTGAAGCGGCCGACACGCTCTACCTTTTAATCTAGGCGGTTCGGCAGGTACGGCAAATGGTTTCGCCAATGGCTTCGAAGGATTCGATCGTCGCGCTGTCCAGCGGCCGCCTGCCCGCGGGCATCGCGGTTATCCGCATTTCCGGGCCGAAGACTCGATTCGTGGTCGAAACGATCGCCGGGCCGGTTAAGGATCGGTTTACCAATTTACGGACGATCAGGGCGGCGGATGGCTCGACGATCGACCACGGGCTCGTGCTGTTCTTTCCGGGCCCCGGCAGCTTCACCGGCGAGGATGTCGCCGAGTTCCAGGTGCATGGCAGCCGCGCGGTCGCCGCCAAGATGCTGGAGACGATCACCGGCTTCGAAGGCGTCAGGCATGCCGAGCCCGGGGAGTTCACCAGGCGTGCCTTTCTCAACGGCAGGCTGGATCTGGTCGAGACGGAGGCCCTGGCCGACCTGGTCAATGCAGAAACCGAGGCGCAGCGCCGGTTCGCCCTCAGCAATGCGGAAGGCGCGCAGAGTGAACTCTATTTGAGCTGGCGGCGCCGGCTGATCCACGCGCGTGCGATGATCGAGGCGGAGATCGACTTCGCCGACGAGGAGGATGTGCCTGGCTCCGTTTCGGAGGCGATCTGGTCAGACGTGACAGCGATGATCGGCGAGATCGAATGGCACGTCGAGGGGTTCAAGGCCGCGGAGATCATCCGTGACGGTTTTGAGGTCGTGATCCTCGGCGCGCCGAATGCCGGCAAATCCTCCCTGTTCAACGCCTTGGCGCGGCGTGAAGCGGCGATCGTCACTGACGAGCCTGGCACGACCCGCGATCTGCTCGAGGTCGTCATGGACCTCAACGGGCTGAAGGTGCGGCTTGTCGATACCGCCGGGCTGCGCGACGCCGTGGGCAAGGTGGAAGCGATCGGCATCGAAAGAGCACGGGCCAAAGCTGATGTGGCGGATCTTGTTCTGCTGTTGGAGGATATGGCCAATCCGGCGCCTGTCGGGGAAGTCTCGGCTGGGGCTCCGTTGCTGAGAATCGGCACGAAGTCGGACGTCGCCGATGTCGGCGCCGGTGCCTACGACCTGGTGATTTCTTCCAGGGACGGCAGCGGACTGGGGCGCCTTCTCGGTGAGATCGGAAGCCGCGCCGCCGCCGCGGTTGGCGAGGCCGGTGACGTCCTGCCCTCCAGAATGCGGCATGTCGAGCTGCTGCAAGAGGCGATGGATTTCCTGAGGGCGGCGCTGTCAGGGCACAGCCAGGAGCTGCGCGCCGAGGAATTGCGGTTGGCGGCGGAGCGCCTCGGGCGGATCGTCGGTGCCGTCGATGTAGAGGATCTGCTCGACGTCATCTTTTCGCAGTTCTGCATTGGTAAATGATTCACGTGAAACACGGAGCGGCCTCTGTCCGGCAGTGACTCACGTGAAACGCTACGCAATTGGGCCGGATTAATGTTTCACGTGAAACGGGTCCGGTCTTCCTCCTTGACAGCGCGAGGTGGCAGGGACATGTGTCTGTCCATCTCTGAAAGCGGATTTTTGGAAAAATGACCGATCACTATGATGTGGTGGTGGTGGGCGGCGGCCATGCCGGATGCGAGGCGGCGAGTGCTGCCGCGCGCGCCGGCGCCAGGACCGCGCTGGTGACGCTTCGCTTCGATACGATCGGCGTCATGTCCTGCAATCCCGCGATCGGAGGTCTCGGCAAGGGCCATCTCGTGCGCGAGATCGACGCCATGGATGGGTTGATGGGCCGCATCGCCGACGCCGCCGGCATCCAGTTCCGCCTGCTCAATCGCCGCAAGGGGCCGGCCGTGCGCGGCCCGCGCACCCAGGCCGACCGCAAGCTCTATCGGCTGGCGATGCAGGAAGCGATTCGGCAGCAGAACAATCTCGACGTGATCGAAGGCGAGGCTCTCGACTTCGAAATCACGGACGGTCGAATCGCTGCCGTTCAGATTTCGGGTGACCGCCGGTTGGCTTGCGGCGCCGTGGTGCTGACCACCGGCACCTTTCTGCGCGGCCTGATCCATATCGGCGAGAAGAAGATCGTCGCCGGCCGCATGAACGAGCAAGCGAGCCACGGCCTGTCGGCGACGATGGCGCGCGCGGGTTTCCAGCTCGGGCGCCTGAAGACCGGAACGCCCCCTCGCCTCGACGGCCGCACCATCGACTGGGCCTCGCTGGAAAGCCAGGCCGCAGACGAAGATCCGGTGCCGTTCTCACTGATGACGGACGCTATCGCCAACCCGCAGATCCATTGCGGCATCACCCGCACCATGCCGGCAACGCATGAGCTGATCCGCGCCAATCTCGGCCGCTCGGCCATGTATTCCGGCTCGATCGAAGGCGTCGGCCCGCGCTATTGCCCGTCGATCGAGGATAAGATCGTCAAGTTCGGTGACCGCGAGGGCCATCAGATCTTCCTGGAGCCGGAAGGTCTCGATGACGACACCGTCTATCCGAACGGCATTTCGACCTCGCTGCCGGAGGACGTTCAGCTCGAGATCCTGAAGACCATTCCCGGGCTGGAGAAGGCGACGATGCTGCAGCCGGGCTATGCGATCGAATACGACCATGTCGACCCGCGCGAGCTGAAGGCTACGCTAGAGACGATGCGCGTCACTGGCCTGTTCCTTGCCGGGCAGATCAACGGCACCACCGGTTATGAAGAAGCCGGCGCGCAAGGCCTGCTCGCCGGCATCAACGCGGCGCGCAAGGCCGCCGGCGGTGACGAATTCGTGCTCAGCCGAACCGAAGCCTATATCGGCGTGATGGTCGATGACCTCACCAGCCGCGGTATCGCAGAGCCCTATCGGATGTTCACCTCGCGTGCCGAGTTCCGGCTTTCGCTGCGCGCCGACAATGCAGACGAGCGGCTGACGCCGCTGGGTGAAAAGCTCGGCATCGCGTCGTCGGAACGGCTGCAGCGCTTCGGCGGGATTGTCCGGAAGCTCGACGAAGCCCGTGTCTTGGCGAAGTCGGTGGCCTGGACGCCGAAAGAGGCGGCGCGGATCGGGCTGGAGATCAACAAAGACGGCGTGCGCCGCTCGGCTTACGACCTCTTGGCGCATCCGGGCGTCGACATGGCCTGGCTCGCCGGCGTCGAACCGCGCTTTGCCGCGCTTGACGCCAAGACGGCCGAGCGGCTTGAAACGGAAGCGAAATATTCGGTTTACCTCGATCGCCAGCAGGCGGATGTTGCACAGATCAGGCATGAGGAATCGCGGCTCATCCCTGAGGGCATCGACTTCTCGGATGTGCCGGGCCTGTCGAACGAGCTGAAGCAGAAGATGAAGACGCGCCAGCCGCGTTCGATTGCCGACGCGCAACGGATGGAAGGCATGACGCCGGCGGCGCTTGCCATCATTGTCGCGCACGTCCGCAATGCCGAGCTTGGCGCGCGAAGGTCCGTGGCGTGAGCGCGGATGCCTGGGCGGACCTGCAGAAGGCAGCGGGTCCGGTTTCACGTGAAACATTCGAGCGGCTTCGGGCTTTCGAACAGCTGTTCCTGAAATGGAACCGCAGCATTAATCTGGCGGCACCATCGACGCTGGACGATATCTGGCGCCGGCATATTCTGGACAGTGCCCAGCTTGCGCGAATCGCGCCCGCCGCAACGCGCTGGGTCGATCTTGGCTCAGGCGGTGGGTTTCCCGGATTGGTGCTCGGCTTCCTGCTCAAAGGACGTCCCGGCGCATCGATCGATCTTGTCGAGAGCAACCGCAAGAAGGCGTCGTTCCTGCAATCGGTCGTCGGACAGTTCGATTTGCCGGCGCGGGTTCTGGCGAAGCGCATCGACGACAGCTATGCGCTTGTTTCCGCACCGGAAATCGTCACGGCGCGGGCGCTGGCGGCGCTCCCGGACCTGCTCGATCTGGCAGCACCCTGGCTGATTAAAGGGGCGCGCGCGCTTTTCCATAAAGGCCGGGATTACCGGGCCGAAGTGGAAGAAAGCACTCACCGCTGGACCTTCGATCTGGTAGAACATTCGAGCATGACCGACCCCCATGGCGTCATCCTCGAAATCAGCGACTTGCGTCCGGCGAAACAGCAATGAATTACTGGCATAGGCCCATGAGCAAAGCACCGCGTATCATCACTGTTGCCAACCAGAAGGGCGGCGTCGGCAAGACAACGACGGCCATCAATCTGGCGACGGCCCTGGCCGCGATCGGCGAGCGCGTGCTGATCGTCGATCTCGATCCGCAGGGCAATGCCAGCACCGGGCTCGGCATCGACCGCAAGGATCGGACCGTCTCGTCCTATGATGTGCTGACCGGCGAGCTCGAGCTGGAAGCGGCCGCCGTGCCGACGGCGGTGCCCGGCCTGTCGATCGTGCCCTCCACGCTCGACCTGCTCGGCATCGAGATGGAGATCGCCTCGGCGCCCGACCGTGTGCTCAGGCTCCGCAATGCTCTGCGCGCCGCGGCAGAGCGTTCGGCGCCGTTCGGCTATGTGCTGATCGATTGTCCGCCCTCGCTCAATCTTTTGACTTTGAATTCAATGGCGGCAGCCGATTCCGTTCTCGTGCCGCTGCAATGTGAGTTCTTCGCGCTGGAGGGTCTCAGCCAGTTGCTGGAAACGGTCGAGCAGGTGCGCGGCACGATCAATCCGGACCTGACCATCCAGGGGATCGTGCTCACCATGTATGACGGGCGCAACAACCTCGCCAACCAAGTGGTGCAGGATGTACGCACCCATATGGGCGACAAGGTCTATGAGACGATCATCCCGCGCAATGTGCGGGTCTCCGAAGCGCCGTCCTATGGCAAGCCGGCGATCCTCTATGACCTGAAATGCTCCGGCAGCCAGGCTTATCTGCAGCTCGCCTCCGAGGTGATCCGCCGTGAGCGCAAGCTGCGCGCCGCCTGAGCCGTAGCGGCCTAGCGGCGGTGGTTAATCAGCCGATTCGATTCCGAAACGATCTGGACATTATAATGACCGAAGACCAATCGAGAAAAAGACTGGGCCGTGGCCTCGCTGCGCTTATCGGCGAAATCGACCGTCCGGCGGCGCGGGAAAAGCCGAGTGCGACGGTGGCGGCTGACGGCAAGGTGCCGATCGAATTCGTCAGCCCGAACCCGAAGAACCCGCGCCGGCATTTCGGCGATGCCGAGCTCACCGACCTTGCCCAGTCGATTCGCGAGCATGGCGTGGTGCAGCCGGTGGTGGCGCGCCCCTCGCCCTCTCAGCCCGGCCGCTACGAGATCATCGCCGGCGAGCGGCGCTGGCGGGCGGCGCAGCGCGCCGGGCTCACCGAAATCCCGGTCATCGTGCGCGACGTCAACGATCGCACGGCGCTGGAGCTGGCGATCATCGAGAACGTGCAGCGCGCCGACCTCAATCCTGTCGAGGAGGCGCAAGGCTATCAGCAGCTCATCGACGAGCATGGCTATACCCAGGCCGATCTCGGCCAGGTGATCGGCAAGAGCCGCAGCCATGTCGCCAACACGCTGCGTCTGCTGAAGCTGCCTCCCGTGATCCACTCGATGCTGGTCGACGGTGATCTGTCCGCCGGCCATGCACGTACGCTGGTGACTGCCGAGGATCCCGCCGGGCTTGCCAAGCGCATCGTCAAGGAGGGGCTTTCGGTGCGCCAGGCCGAAGCGCTGGCGCAGACGCCCGCCGGTCCGACACCGGCCAAGGCGAAGTCCGCGACAAGCGCGCCCGAAAAGGATCCCGACACGCTGGCGCTGGAGAAGCTGATGACCGACACGATCGGCATGATCGTGAGCATCGAGCACAAGGGCAAGGGCGGCACGCTGCGCGTCGATTACCGCTCGCTGGAGCAGCTCGACGAGTTGTGCCGACGGCTGAAGGACGAACGGTAGGCGGCTGCGGCGCAACGGTATTTGCCGTGATTTGAGATTTTGCCTTAAGGTTGGATACGACTGATATATCGGTGATAACAATAGTGGGCTGGCGATGCGCCGGCCCTTTTTTGTTTTGGCTGGCCAAGGCGGCGGGGACAGCTGATCTCCCCCATTGTGGGGGAGATGCCCGGCAGGGCAGAGGGGGGCGCGAAGGAACGCCATCATCTCATGAGCGCAACAACGACCGAACGACATGGATTGACATTAAATCATTGTAGCGTCGACAGAATTCAGTGCCAATGCGCCTCCGCCAAGGCCAGGATTCTTGGGAGGTCGACGCCAAAAGCCGATACGCTGGCGGGACAGCGCCCCTCTGTCCTGCCGGACATCTCCCCCACGAGGGGGGAGATCAGTCACCGCCTCGGCTTTCGCCAATCACGGACGTGGTTGATATCTGGGCTGAAGCTCGCATTGCCTGCCGCTTGGCTTGACACCCCAAGGCAACGGCGTACCCTCTATTAGCTCGAACTTAACTATGCCCTGGCGTGCCGATCATTCGCGGCGAGGGCTACCTGCCGTTCCGACATCGTGAAACGGCACTGCTCGCCAAAGCGATATGCCGACGCGCCTGACGCAAACGGGAGGTGCAAATGGCGGTCAGTTGGCAATTGTCCGGAAGCTATTTTGAAAATTGCAGCTGCGATGTCGTGTGTCCCTGTCTGATGTCCACCAACGCGCAGCTGACGTCGAAGCCGACCAAAGGCGTTTGCGACGTCGGTCTGGTCTTTCACATCGACAAGGGCAATTACGGCGACGTTCGACTGGACGGGCTCAACGTCGCGATGGTTGCGCACACGCCAGGCCCGATGGCGGAAGGCAATTGGACGGCCGCCGCCTATATCGACGGTCGGGCCGATGACCAGCAGACGGAAGCGCTGGGCGCGATCTTCACCGGCGCCGCGGGTGGTCCGATGGCTGCCTTCGCGCCGATGATCAGCACCAACCTCGGAGCCAAGAAGGTGCCGATCGACTACAAGATCGACGGCAAGAAGCGGTCGGCGGCGATTGCCGGGGTGGCTGAGCTGGCCGTCGAACCGTTGCCGACCATGCGCGAGGACGGCGAGATGTGGGCGGCTACCGGCCATCCCGTCAATCCCGACTGGCTCGGTCTGGCGATGGGGGGCGCAGGCAGCACCTTCAGCGACCATGGCATGAGCTGGGACAATTCCCGCTGCAACGGGCATTACGCGCCGATCAACTGGTCCGGCCAGCTCTAGAGCGTTTCACCGTTTCACGGAAACGGCGATCCGCTATCCTTTGTTTTTACGCAATTCCGGGCGGAAAACCGCTCACACTTTTCCTGGAATTGCTCTGGCGCCTGGCAGCAGAACGGCCCGCTCATGCCGCTGACCCTGCAGCGAAACATCATACTCGCGTTGCTGATCGCCGCGGCCGCGGCGGCGTGGTGGGCGCTGCTTGCCTGGCATCAGATGGGCATGGATGCCGACATGCGCATGGACTCTCCCAGCATGGGCATGACGGCCGCGCTGTTTCTTACCGTCTGGCTGATCATGATGATCGCCATGATGTTTCCGGCGGCGGCGCCGATGATTCTGACCTTTCACCAGGTGCAGAGAGGCAAGCGGGGCCGTGGCCAGGCCTTTGTGTCGACCTGGGTGTTCGTAGCCGGCTACATGCTGGTCTGGGCGGCGACGGGCGTTTTGGCTTTTGCCGGCGCGGCGGGCGCGGAGATGCTTGCCGGGCGTGTGGGATTGTCCGCAGCGACGGACGCGCGGATCGACGGCGCGCTGCTGATGTTGGCGGGCGCCTATCAGCTCTCGCTGTTGAAAGACCTGTGCCTCGCCAAATGCCGCTCACCGATCGGTTTCATCCTGACCTCATGGCGCGATGGGCGGTTAGGCGCGGTGCGCATGGGCCTGCGGCATGGGCTCTTTTGCCTGGGCTGCTGCTGGCTGTTGTTTCTCGCTCTGTTTCCGCTCGGGATCATGAACCTCGCCGCAATGGCCGTGGTCACGCTGCTGGTCTTTGCGGAGAAAACATTCCCGTATGGAGAGCGGATTGCGAAGGTGTCGGGCGTGGCCCTGCTTCTTTATGGCGCGGCGGTGCTGATCCTTCCGCAGGCGCTGCCAACTTTCCAGCCGATGGACACGATGACGATGAACTGACTGAAGGCGGCTCTCTGGCAAAGATAGTCTGACGTCATCATAAACGCCGTGAGTGCCGCTGCGGTTGGCTGATACGCTGGCGGGACAGCGCCCCCCTCTGTCCTGTCGGACATTTCCCCCACAAGCGGGAGATCGGCTAATCGCCTACCTCTGCCCCAATCTCGCGCTTTCGATCGCGATGCCGAGCAGCGCCTGCCTGGCCAAGGCCTCCGACAGGTCCGGCCGCTTGCGCGTCTGCAGCACGGCCGTCTGCAGCCGGCTGAGCGCCCGACCGAGCGCCTCGACGTTCCAGCGCTCCAGCGTCTTTTCCACCAGCTTGCGGCGCGAGAAGAAGACGGGCGGACGGGCGCCGGCAACGACCGAGGCGGCGTTGCGGCCGCCGCTCTCCATCTGGCCGCGCATCACCTGGATCGCCTGCAATTGCCGCATCGCCGAGGACAGCACCAGGAACGGATGGCCGCCGGACTGGCAGTGACGGGTGAAGGCGATGTCGAAATCGCCGACCTTGCCGTCCAGCATGGCATCGACCGCGGCATCGAAGGAAGCGCCGGAGACGTCGCCTGACAGCGCGTTGATGTCCTCGATGCCGATCTCCTTGCGGCCGTGCGCGTAAAGAACCAGCTTCTCGATCTCGCCGCGCGAGGCGAGGCGGTCGCCGCCGAGATTGCGTCGCAGCGCCTGCCTCGCGTCCAATGTCATCGACATGCCGGCCTTGCGCAATTCGTCGTCGATCACCGAATCCAGGTCGCGGGCTTCATCGGCATAGCAGGGCAAGGCGATGGCGTTGCCGGCGGCCTCGACGATAGCCCTGAGGCCCGTGCCCTTCTTCAGGTCGCCCGCCTCGATCAGAATGACGGCGTCGCGGGCGGGCTCGGTGGTCAGCGCCTTGATGTCGTCGGCCAGCGCCTTCTGGCCGCTGGCGTTGCGCACCCAAAGCAGCCGCCGGTCGGAAAACATCGGCACGGTGCGAGCCTCGTCGAGCAGCCGGCCCTCGTCGCGGTCCACCTCCGCGCCGTCGAGCTTGACCACCGAGAACGGATCATCGAGCGGCAGTCCGGTCTTCGCCGCGAAGGTCTTCGCGCGCTCGGCGACAAGGCCGCGGTCGGGACCGTAAAGCAGGACGATTCCCATGGAGGGATCGGGCCTCGCCAGCCACGAATCGACCTCGTATCCTTTCTTCTGTGCCATGCGGGGTGAGTTAGCATGAGGCGGGGACGGAGTGAACGGAGAAGCGGCGGGCCTCTCTTCGTCATTCTCGGGCTCGACCCGAGAATCCATGCCGTGACTTCTACCGCGGAGCACAACGGTGCAGAATATTCTGTAACCGCGGCAACGCCTTGGCGTAACGGCATGGATTCTCGGGTCTGCGCGCGTCGCTCCGCTCCTTGCTCCGCCCTAGAATGACGACCGCAAGATAGCGTTCTGTCACGCCCCCCTCTGCCCTGCCGGGCATCTCCCCCACGAGGGGGGAGATTGGCTGCTTCGGCCGCTGCGCATATCCCAATTACCTTTTCTGGCTCCAATCGCCCCGCAAACTTCCGCCAAATTGCGCGGGGCGCGAAAACATAGACAAGAAATTTCGTCGCCATATCTGCATCTTGAGCCTGCGCGCCGCATCGGCTTGCCGGGGCCGGCGCCGGGGAGGAAGGCCCCGCCCAGACCCGGCGAATTGGCACTGGTCTGGCGGCGCGGATGTGCAAAGATCGCACCGGCAACATTGGAGGATGTGAGCTCATGGCCGATGCTGGAATGTTGCGCTTTCATGTGCCCGAGCCAGAGGTGCGGCCTGGCGGCACGCCCGATTTCTCCAATGTGACCATTCCCAAGGCCGGCTCGGTGCCGCGTCCCGAGATCGACGTCGATCCGCGCACCATCCGCGACATGGCTTTCTCCATCATCCGCGTGCTGAACCGCGCCGGCGAGGCCGTCGGGCCATGGGCGGGGCTGCTCAGCGATAAGGAATTGCTCGAAGGCCTGCGCCATATGATGACGCTTCGGACCTTCGACGCGCGCATGCAGATGGCGCAGCGCCAGGGCAAGACCTCCTTCTACATGCAGCATCTTGGCGAGGAAGCGGTGAGCTGCGCATTCCGCAAGGCGCTTCAGCCGGGCGACATGAATTTCCCGACCTATCGGCAAGCAGGTCTTCTCATCGCCGACGGCTATCCGATGGTTTCGATGATGAACCAGATCTATTCCAACGAGGCCGATCCGCTGAAGGGTCGCCAGCTGCCGGTCATGTACTCCTCTAAGGAGCACGGTTTCTTCTCGATCTCGGGCAATCTGGCGACGCAATATATCCAGGCGGTCGGCTGGGCGATGGCCTCGGCGATCTCCAACGATTCGCGCATTGCCGCCGCCTGGATAGGCGACGGCTCGACGGCGGAGTCCGATTTTCACGCGGCGCTGGTTTTCGCCTCGACCTACAAGGCTCCTGTCGTGCTCAATGTCGTCAACAATCAGTGGGCGATCTCGACCTTCCAGGGTATCGCCCGCGGTGGCTCCGGCACGTTCGCCGCGCGCGGCCTCGGCTTCGGCATTCCTTCGCTGCGCGTCGACGGCAACGACTACCTCGCCGTGCACGCCGTGGCGAAATGGGCGGTCGAACGGGCGCGCGCCAATCTCGGACCGACACTGGTCGAATATGTCACCTACCGCGTCGGTGCGCATTCGACGTCCGACGATCCGTCGGCCTACCGGCCGAAAGCCGAGTCCGACGCCTGGCCGCTCGGCGATCCGGTTATCCGGCTGAAGAACCACCTCATCCAGAAGGGCGTCTGGTCCGAGGATCGCCATACCCAGGCGGAGGCCGAGATCCTCGAAACGGTGATCGCAGCGCAGAAGGAGGCCGAGGGCCACGGCACGCTGCATGCCGGCGGCAAGCCGTCAACCCGCGACATGTTCGAGGGCGTCTATGCCGAGATGCCTCCGCATCTCAGGCGCCAGCGCCAGCAGGCAGGGGTCTGACCATGCCCAGGCGTACCATGATCGAGGCGATCCGCGACGCCATGGACGTGTCGATGGGCCGCGACAACAAAGTCATCGTCTATGGCGAGGATGTCGGCTTCTTCGGCGGCGTGTTCCGCGCCACGCAGGGCCTGCAGGCCAAATACGGCAAGAGCCGCTGCTTCGACGCCCCGATCAGCGAATCGGGCATCGTCGGTTCGGCCATCGGCATGGCTGCCTACGGGTTGAAACCCTGTGTCGAGGTGCAGTTTGCCGACTATGTTTATCCGGCCTACGACCAGATCGTATCGGAGGCAGCGCGGCTGCGGTACCGTTCGAACGGCGACTTCACCTGCCCGATCGTGGTGCGTATGCCGACCGGCGGCGGTATCTTCGGCGGCCAGACGCACAGCCAGAGCCCGGAAGCGCTGTTCACTCATGTCTCCGGCCTGAAGGTGATCGTGCCGTCCAATCCGCATGACGCCAAGGGCTTGCTGATCGCGGCGATCGAGGATCCCGACCCGGTGATCTTCCTCGAGCCGAAGCGGCTCTATAACGGGCCGTTCGACGGTCACCACGACAAGCCGGTGACGGCCTGGTCGAAGCATGAGCTCGGCGAGGTTGCCGAGGGCCACTACACGATCCCCCTCGGCAAGGCGGCGATCCGCCGGCCCGGATCGGCGGTCACGGTGCTCGCCTATGGCACGATGGTCTATGTCGCGCAGGCCGCGGCCGAGGAGACCGGCATCGACGCCGAGGTGATCGATCTCAGGACGCTGCTGCCGCTCGACCTCGATACGATCGTCGCCTCGGTGACGAAGACCGGACGCTGTGTCGTCGTGCATGAAGCGACGCTGACTTCCGGCTTCGGCGCAGAGCTGGTCTCGCTGGTGCAGGAGAACTGCTTCTACCATTTGGAAGCCCCTGTGGCGCGCGTCGCCGGCTGGGATACGCCCTATCCGCACGCGCAGGAATGGGACTATTTCCCCGGCCCGGCGCGAATCGGGCGCGCGCTCGTCGAAACATTGGAAGCTTAGGGGGAGGCCTGAGATGGGTGAGCACGTCATCAAGCTTCCCGATGTCGGCGAAGGCGTCGCCGAGGCCGAGCTTGTCGAGTGGCATGTCAAGGTCGGCGATCTCGTGCGCGAGGACACGGTTCTGGCCGCCGTCATGACCGACAAGGCAACCGTCGAAATCCCGTCACCGGTTGACGGCGAGATCCTCTGGCTCGGCGCCGAGATCGGCGACACGGTGGCAATCGGCTCGCCGATCGTGCGGCTGAAGGTAGCCGGCGAAGGCAATGTGAAGGCGGCCGCCCAGGCCGTGCCGGAAGAGAAGGCGCCCGCTGCGTCGGCCGAGCCAAAACCAGCGCCGGCACCGGCCATGCCGAAAGCGGCACCAAAGCCAGCCGATCCGCCGGCTAAGGTTTCGCCAGCCGCAGCGCCGAAGGCCGCGCGCCCTGCTGCCGTTTCCGGCGCGCCGCGCGCGGAAGGCGAGAAGCCGCTGGCCTCGCCGGCCGTGCGGCTGCGAGCGAAGGAAGCCGGCATCGATCTGCGCCAGGTTCCGGGCAGCGGTCCGGCCGGGCGCATCAGCCATGAAGACATTGACGCGTTTGTGGCACGCGGCCCGCAGGTTGCGCGCGCCACCGGCCTTGCGCGCAAGGACGGCGTCGAGGACATCAAGGTCGTCGGGCTCAGGCGCAAGATCGCCGAAAAGATGTCGCTGGCGAAATCGCGCATCCCGCACATCACCTATGTCGAGGAGATCGACGTCACGGCCTTGGAGGAACTGCGCGCGACGCTGAACAAGGAGAAGCGCGCCGATCGCCCGAAGCTGACGCTGCTGCCCTTCCTGATACGGGCGATGGTCAAGGCGATCGCCGAGCAGCCCAACCTCAATTCACTGTTCGATGACGAGGCCGGGATCATACACCAGCATGAGGGCATTCATATCGGCATCGCCGCGCAGACGCCGAACGGGCTGGTAGTGCCGGTGGTGAAACATGCGGAGGCGCGTGACCTGTGGGACAGCGCTGCGGAAGTCAACCGGCTGGCCGATGCGGCCAAGGCCGGCACGGCGAGCCGCGAGGAGCTGTCCGGCTCGACCATCACCATCACCTCGCTCGGCGCCATGGGCGGCGTGGCGACGACGCCGGTCATCAACCATCCGGAAGTGGCGATCGTCGGCGTCAACAAGATCATGGTGCGGCCGGTCTGGGACGGCACCCAGTTCATTCCGCGCAAGATGATGAACCTGTCGTCCAGCTTCGACCACCGCGTCATCGACGGCTGGGATGCCGCGGTGTTCGTGCAGCGCATCAAGGCGCTGCTCGAGACGCCGGCGCTGATTTTCGTGGATTGAAAATGACCACGGTCGCAAAGACCCCCTCACCCGGATTGCCAGCCGAATTGCGAAGGGCAATGCGGGGCAATCCGACCTCTCCCCGAGGGGAGAGGTGGTCGCCGGCGACTCCGCTGTCCTCTTCTCCCCTCGGGGAGAAGGTGGCCGCGAAGCGGCCGGATGAGGGGGTCTCCAGGGAAAGCCAGCGCCTCACTCCGCTGGAACACCCCTCATCCGTCTCGGCGCTGGCGCGCCGATCCACCTTCTCCCACAAGGGGAGAAGGGGAGGCGCGCCGCGACGTTCGCCATCAAGAAGAGCGTAAGCCCATGAAAGAAATCTCCTGCAAGCTGCTGGTCATCGGCGCCGGTCCGGGCGGTTATGTCTGCGCCATCCGCGCCGGACAACTCGGCGTCGATACGGTGATCGTCGAAGTTGCGAAGCCCGGCGGCACCTGCCTCAATGTCGGCTGCATCCCGTCCAAGGCGCTGATCCATGCCGCGGAGGAGTTCGAGAAGATCGCGCATATGGCCTCCGGCAAGGATCCGCTCGGCATCAAGGTCGCCGCGCCGACGCTGGACCTCGCAAGAACCGTCGCCTGGAAGGACGGTATCGTTAGCCGGCTCAACAGCGGCGTGGCCGGGTTGTTGAAGAAGGCCAAGGTGAAGACGGTGCAGGGCTGGGCGACGTTCCGCGATGGAAAGACGGTCGAGGTCGAAACCGAGACCGGCACGCAGGTCATCCGCGCCGAAACGGTGGTGATCGCCAACGGCTCGGCGCCGGTCGAGCTGCCGTTCCTGCCTTTCGGGGGACCTGTGATTTCGTCCACCGAGGCGCTGGCGCTGAGCGACGTGCCGAAGAAGCTCGCGGTCGTCGGCGGCGGCTATATCGGGCTCGAGCTCGGCATGGCCTTCGCCAGGATGGGCGCCAAGGTCACGGTGGTCGAAGCGTTGCCGCGCGTGCTTGCGCAATATGATGCCGAGCTGACGCGGCCCGTGCTGAAGCGGCTTGGCGAGCTTGGCGTCGAGGTCATGACGGGCGCCAAAGCGAAGGGATTGTCGACCAAGGGCGATGCGCTGCTGGCCGAGACGGCGGACGGCAAAAGCGCCAAGATCGCTGCCGACAGGATTTTGGTCACGGTCGGGCGCAAGCCGCTCACCGAGGGGTGGGGTCTTGAGCAGATCGACCTCGACAGGACGGGAAAATTCATCCGCATCGACGACCAGTGCCGCAGCTCGATGCGCGGCATCTTTGCCATCGGCGACGTCACCGGCGAGCCGATGCTGGCGCATCGGGCGATGGCGCAGGGCGAGATGGTGGCCGAGATCGTCGCCGGCCACAAGAGAAGCTGGGACAAGCGCGCCATTCCCGCGATCTGCTTCACCGATCCGGAGCTGGTCACCGCGGGCCTGTCACCGGAAGAGGCGAAAGCGTTCGCCGGCGAGGTCAAGATCGGCCAGTTCCCCTTCGCCGCCAACGGCCGGGCGATGACGAAACAGGGCGAGGACGGTTTCGTGCGGGTCGTGGCGCGCGCCGACAATCATCTGGTGCTCGGCATTCAGGCGGTCGGGCAAGGCGTGTCCGAACTGTCGGCGGCCTTCGGCCTGGCGCTGGAGATGGGCGCGCGGCTGGAGGATATCGCCGGCACGATCCACGCGCATCCGACGCAAGGCGAAGGTTTCCAGGAAGCGGCGCTGAAGGCGCTGGGCCACGCGCTGCATATTTGAGCTCCTTACCCTCCCCCTTGTGGGGAGGGTCGATCCGCGAAGCGGAGCGGGGTGGGGGTTCTCGTAGGGCGCTGCCCCCTCCCCGGCGCTGCGCGCCGACCCTCCCCACAAGGGGGAGGGTGGGAGACTCACCCCGCCAGCCGGCTCACCATCTCGTGCTGGGCATAAGCCCGGCCGAAGCGGTTGGCGAGGAAGGCGTCGAGGGCGATGTCTTCCTGGCGCACGAAACCCTTGGCCGGGAGCGAGCCGTCGGCCAGCATGTCGAGCACGGCGCAGATGCCCGACGCGGTGGTGATCTGGATGGCGCTGCGCACGATGTTGCCGACGCGGTGCGAATAGATCTTGTTGGCGTAGGTCTCCTGCAGCAGGCGGCCGTTGCGGCGGCCCGAGACGGTGACGAAGACGATGACCACATCCTGCAGCGTCGCCGGCAGGGCGCTTTCAAAGATGTCCTTCAGCACGTCGCGGCGGTGGCGTAGCCCGAGGTCGTTGAGCAACGCCTTCATGATCGCGGCGTGGCCGGGATAGCGGATGGTGCGGTAGTTCAGCGTGCGCACCTTGTCCTTCAGCGTCTCGGCCAGAGTGCCGAGCCCGCCCGAGGTGTTGAAGGCCTCATAGGTGACGCCATCGAGCGAGAATTCCTCGCGCTCCTCCAGCGGAGGCACTTCGATCAGCTCGCCCTCGACGATCGCCTCGCAGGGCTCGCAATATTCGTTGATGACGCCGTCGGTGCTCCAGGTAAGGTTGTAGTTCAGCGCATTGGACGGATATTGCGGCAGCGCGCCGACGCGCATGCGAACGCTTTCCAGCGTGTCGAAGCGGCTGGCGAGGTCGTTGGCGACGATCGAGATGAAGCCCGGCGCCAGGCCGCATTGCGGGATGAAGGCGTTTTTCACACTGCGCGCCAGTTCCTTGACGCGGCGGGTCGAGACGACGTCCTCGGTGAGGTCGAGATAGTGCACACCGGCGGCGGCGGCCGCCTCGGCGATGCGGGTTGTGAGGTGGAAGGGGGCTGCGCTCAGCACGGCGAACTTGCCGGCAAGGATTTTTTCCAGTTCGCCCGTGGTGGCGATGTCGAGCTCCTGCGTCGCGACGCCGGCCGGCAGCTCGGCGGCGGCAAGCTGGGCCGCCGAGCGGTCGACCAACGTGACGCGGTAGTCGCCCGTGGCGCTCAGCATTTCGGCGATGGTCGAGCCGATCTTGCCGGCGCCGACGACAACGATGTTCTTCATGATCAATTCCCCTGCCAAATTTCGAGTCACAGGAATCATCGCAGCTTGCCTGTCGAAAGGAAGCGTGGAATCTGACAATGTGAAGCTGAACTTTGGACGATCTGCTGAAAGGTTTCGTCGAAATGCTCACTCAAGCCGAACAGGCCCTGCTCACTTTGCTGCGCGCCAACGCTCGGGCCTCGACCGCCGAGCTCGCGCGCCAGCTCGGCGTGTCGCGCACGACGGTGCAGAGCCGCATCGAGCGGCTGGAGCAGCGCGGCATCATCGCCGGCTATGGGGTCCGGCTGTCGCCCGACTATGAGCAGGGGCTGGTCAAGGCGCATGTGTTGCTCACCGTCACGCCGAAACTCGCCGACAAGGTGGTGCGGAGCCTTGAAGCGATGCCGCCGGTCACGACCGTGCATTCGGTGAGCGGCAATTTCGACATGATCGTCATCGTCGACGCGCCGTCGATCCGCGACCTCGACGCGCTGCTCGACCGGATCGGGGCGATGGATGGGGTGGAGCGGACCTCGTCGTCGATTATCTTGTCGACCCGGGTTGATCGGTGAAACTGTTGAGATGCTGGCGCGGGGCCCCCTCTCTGTCCTGCCGGCTTTCGTCGCTCGGAAAGCCAAGCAATTGGCTTCCCGTCCGCTGTGCGGACCGCTCCTCAACCCCCTCAAGGGGGGAGATCAGATGTGGCGCCGGCTTTCGCTAATCGCCAACGTTGCAAAGGGAGCGCCGGCGCTGAAGCTGCCAATCTCCCCCCTTGAGGGGGGAGATGCCCGGCAGAGCAGAGAGGGGGGCGAAGGAACGCGACGCCCCTGATTTTCCCCCTAAGCCCTCCTCCGTTCCGCACCCTCGTCCAGCCAGGCCACATCCTCCGGCGTCAGCTTGATATCGAGCGCCCTGAGGCTGTCCTCCAGCTCGTCCAGCGTGCGCGGGCCGATCAGCGGGACCGACGGGAAGGGCTGCGCCAGCACGTAGGCCAGCGCGATATGGATCGGGCTCTTGCCGAGTTTTCGGGCCAGCTCGATGGCGCGGTCGCGGCGGGCGAAATTCCTTTCCGAGTACCAGACCCGCACCAGCTCCTCATTGTCAGTCCGGTCGCGGCCGGCGCGGTCGGTGAAGAAGCCGCGGCCCTGGCTCGACCAGGCGAAGTGCGGCATCTGCCGCGCCGCCAGCCAGGCCTTCCACGCATCGGTCGAGGAGGTGACGCAGCCTGCCCAGATCGGCTCCAGCATTTCAGCCAGCGAGAAATTGTTGGAGAGCGCGCCGGGCTTCTGCCTGCCGTTCTTCTTGGCATAGGCAATCGCCTCGTCCATGCGCTCCATCGTCCAGTTGGAGCCGCCGAACAGGCCGCGGATGCGGCCGGCCCTGGCCTCGGCGTCCATGGCGTCGACGAATTCGCCGACCGGCACATCCGGATTGTCGCGATGCATGAAATAGATGTCGACATGATCGGTCTGCAGCCGGTCGAGCGACTGGGCCAGCTGTTTTGCAATGACATCGGGATAGCAGAGCGGCGAATGCGCACCCTTGGCTATGATGACCGATTTTTCGCGCACGCCGCGATTCTTAAGCCACTGCCCGAGCAGCGTCTCGGTGTAGCCGCCGCCATAGACAAAGCCGGTGTCGAACAGATTGCCGCCGGCCTCGAAATAGGCGTCGAGCAGGATCGAGCCGGAGGAGAAGCTGCGGAAATCCTCGAAGCCGAGCGCCAGAAGCGAGACGGGTTTCGGCAGGCTAGGAAGGACGCGCTTGCCGATGGCCGTGCCGTCGGTACGCAGCGGCCGGCCGGATATGGTGTTGAGGCGCTTAGCCGGCTTTTCGATCTCGTATTCGAGACCGACGGCGGCGCGCCACTTGTCGAGGACGCGCAGCGTGCCGAGGCTGTCGGCCCAGGACATGCCCGGCCAGGCGAATTCCTGCCTGCCTGCCTGGATTGCTTCGCCCGCGGCATCGACCTCGAAGGAATAGAGGTGACGCGTCTCGTTAAGGCTGATCACCTCGCGAGCCGCCCCGGACCGGATCACCTCGATCCGGCCCGGCCCGACATCGCGGTTGCCGCCGGCAAACCAGAAATCGGGCACCTCGATCCGGCCCTTTGCGCCGAAAATGCGCAGGATGTTGTCCTGGTCGAGCGAGATGCTGCAGGAGATTTCGGCGACGATGCCGCCGGCAAAGTGCAGCAAGGCGGAAGCCCATTCATCGACGCCGGATTGGCCGAGATGGGCCGCGCCCAGGACCTTGTCGGGTTCGGCAAAGGGCTGGCCCGTGGCGGCGCCGGCGATCAGCCGCGCCATCGAGACAGGATAGCCGCCGACATCGAGGATGCCGCCGCCAGCGAGGTCGTTGGCATAGAGCCGGTGCTCGGGCATGAAGCCCGGCATGGCGAAACCAAAACTCGACTTGATCATGCGCACTTCGCCGAT
This sequence comes from Mesorhizobium sp. M2A.F.Ca.ET.046.03.2.1, assembly GCF_003952425.1. Taxonomy (NCBI): domain Bacteria; kingdom Pseudomonadati; phylum Pseudomonadota; class Alphaproteobacteria; order Hyphomicrobiales; family Phyllobacteriaceae; genus Mesorhizobium; species Mesorhizobium sp. M2A.F.Ca.ET.046.03.2.1. The sequence goes on from NZ_CP034449.1 coordinate 3,122,816, forward strand.
TGCGCCCGACTTGATCAGCTCGACCAGTTGCCGGGTCTGCGGGTGCAACCGATACATGAAGGCTTCGCCAAGGAAAGTGCCGGCCTTGCGCGCCGCATGCATCATGGCGTCGGCCTCGAAGGCGGTGAGCGCCAGCGGTTTTTCGCACAGCACATGCTTGCCGGCTTCGGCCGCCTTGATCGCCCATTCGGCATGGCCGGGATGCGGGATCGAAATATAGACGGCGTCGACCTGGCCGTCGGCGAGCAGCGCCTCATAGCCGTTGAGGATGCGCGCGCCCGGAAAGGTCTCGGCTAGGCCCGGCTTGGCAGGGTTGCGGGCGCCGAGCGCGACCAGTTCGCCGGTGCGCGACTGCGCCACACCGCCGGCAAAGGATTTCGCGATGCTGCCGGGCCCGAGGATGCCCCAGCGGATTTTTCCAGATGTCATGTCGAATTCTCCATGGGTCGCCGCCTCGTCTTGGGGTCGGGCGGAAGAAAGTCAGCGAATCCTCGCGCCTGATTTGTCGAAAAGCAGCGAACGCTCGGCCTTGATCGAAACGGTGAAATGATCGCCGCCGGCGCGCTGGCGCGAGGCCTCGCGCTCGACGATCAGCTCCTCGGGCCCGGCGTTGGCGTAGACATAGCTCACGGAACCAAGATGCTCGGCGACGTCGGCCTTGACCGGAATGTCGCAATCGCCCTCGCCGGCCTCGAAGAAATGCTCCGGCCTGACGCCGAGCACGATTTCGGCGCCGATGGCGGGAAAAGCATCGCGGAGCGGCTTGCGCAGCCTGGCGCCGCCATGGTTGACGAGCTCGACGATCGCGGCGCTGTTTGACGTATCGACGACTTTGGCGCTGAGGAAATTCATCTTTGGCGAGCCGATGAAGCCGGCTACGAATCGGTTGGCTGGATCGTCATAGAGGTCGAGCGGCGCGCCGATCTGCTCGACATTGCCGGCCTTCAGCACGACGATGCGATCGGCCAGCGTCATCGCCTCGGTCTGGTCGTGCGTCACATAGATCATGGTGACGCCGAGCTCCTTGTGCAGGCGCGAGATCTCGACCCGCATCTGCACCCTGAGCTCGGCGTCGAGGTTGGAGAGCGGCTCGTCGAAGAGAAAAACCTGCGGCTCGCGCACGATGGCGCGGCCGATGGCGACGCGCTGGCGCTGGCCGCCGGAGAGCTGCTTCGGCCGGCGCTGCATCAATTCGTCGATGCGCAGGATCTCGGCGGCGCGTTTCACGCGGCGTTCGGTGTCGGCCTTCGGGTTGCCGTTCATGCGGAGACCGAAGGAGAGGTTCTGCTCGACCGTCATATGCGGGTAGAGCGCGTAGGATTGGAACACCATGGCGATGCCGCGGTCGGCCGCCTCGACATCGTTCATCACCTTGCCGCCGATGGCGATGTCGCCGCCGCTGATGTCCTCCAGCCCGGCGATCATCCGGAGCAGCGTGGACTTGCCGCAGCCGGAGGGGCCGACGAAGACGACGAACTCGCCGTCGGCGATGTCGATGTTGGCGCCGTGCACGACCTCGAAGGAGCCGAAACGTTTTATGACATTGGTAAGGGTGACGGCGGCCATCGCGCTTCTTTCCTATTTGACCGCGCCGGCGGCGATGCCGGCGATGAAATGACGCTGCAACAGCACGAAGACGATGAGCATCGGAACCGTCAGCATCACGGCGCCGGCCATGATGCCGCCCCAGGAAACCTTGGTCAGGCCGATCAGCGTGCCGAGCGCCACCGGCGCGGTCATCGCGCCGGGCTGGCTGTTGATCAGCAGCGGCCAGAGATAGTTGTTCCACGAGGCGAGGAAGAGGATGATCGCCAGCGCCGCCAGCATCGGGCGGGCCAAGGGCAGCGCCACGAACAGGAAGATGCGCCATTCCTTGACGCCTTCGACGCGCGCCGCGTCGAACAGTTCGGCCGGCATCATCGAGAAAGCCTGGCGCATGAAGAGCACGCCGAGTGAATTGAACAGCGGCGGGACGATCAGCGCGATCCAGGTGTTGGCCAAAGCGAAGTCGCGGGCCACCATGATGAATTGCGGGATGAGCACCACCGCGTAGGGAAGCGTGATGGTGCCGAAGATGATCGCCACCACCGCGCCCTTGCCGTGAAACTCGTAACGTGCCAGCGCCCAGCCGGCCATCGAGGTGAGCAGTACCGAAAGCACGGTGTAGGTCACGGCCACCGAGACC